>CATYIU010000063.1:0-3944 GCA_958407445.1 uncultured Collinsella sp. | reverse complement strand
AGGTACCATGCGGCATAGCGCCGGGACATGGTCCGGAAAAACGTCCGAGGTCCCGACTTTCCCCATGGGACCTCGCTGGGAAACTGTGTCCCAGAATTTCGACTCGAAACGGGACACGGTTTCCCAAACGGGCCCGTTCCGGAAACTACATCCCGCAATCGGCACTCGAACCGGGATGCACTTTCCCGATCGAGCCTCATGGGAAACCGCGTCCCACTTTAGGGGGGCGCTCTTTAATGGCTAGTTGCCTTTGTGGAAAAGGTTCTTGATGACGGAGGGGATGCTCTTGGCGCCCTTGGCCGTCACATCGATAAAGTCGGGCGAACGAACGAGCTTGTCCTCGTCAATGTACTTACGCACCGCGCGAAGCGTTTCCTTGTCATTGCGCGTCGAAAACGTAAAGTGGCCATTCTCTTTGGTAAAGATGGCAAAACGCGTAATCTTCTTGGTGCCGCGCAAAACCTCGGCGGCAATATAGTCGACCTCGTCCCACGGGATTTGGATATAATCCTCGGGATTGCGCTCGTTATAGTACTCAAACGCCTTATTGCCCACCATCACGTTACCGTGACTGGTAAGCCCCATCAGGCAGGTTGCCGGCGTTGCCAGATCGACCGTGCTGTTCTGAGATTGCGCCATACGCGCCTCGCCCTCCAATAATAACAATCGGACCGCATCCAGTGTACCCACCGGGTGCGGTCCGTTTCAATGGCTCAAAAGCCCTTGCCTAGCAACTCTCGGTCTTAATCCGAAGCGTGCTTACATGAAGCCGCAGACGCGACCGATGATGCCGACGGCGAAGAGAGCCAGGATGATGACGATCGGGCTGACCTTCTTCTTGAGGAGCTTGCAGACCAGAAGGGTCAGGCACACGGCGGCAAGGCCGGGGATGAGCTGATCGAGGTTGGCCTGAAGCGTGGTGACCTTCACCGGGTCGAGTGCGTTGGCACCGACAGAGCTGTACATCGTCAATGCCTGCTTGATGCCCTCAGAACCGGCGGGCAGGTTGGCCCAGTCGATATAGGCGCCAGCGGACTGCGTGACCTTGGAGACGACCGGGGTGAAGGAGATGGACACCCAGCGCTCGACCAGGGCGCCGATGATGAACATACCCAGGATGGAAGCACCCTCGGTGACCTTGCCCATCAGACCGCCGGAGAGGTCCTTGGCGATGGAGGAGCCGACCTTGTAGCCAAACTCCTGCGTGTACCACAGGAAGGCGTAACGGATGATGTTCCACGCGAAGAAGAACAGCAGCGGACCGGCGATGCTGCCGGACAGGGCCAGGGAAGCGCCCAGTGCACCCAGAATCGGGCGAAGGGTGAACCAGAAGGCGGGGTCGCCGACGCCGGCGAGCGGGCCCATCATACCGACCTTGACGCCCTGAATGGCGACGTCGTCAATCGGAGCACCGTTGGCGCGCTCCTCCTCGAGGGCGAGGGTAACGCCAATGACGGGGGCGGAAACATAGGGGTGGGTGTTATAGAACTCCAGGTGGCGCTTAAGAGCGGCAATCTGGTCATCCTTGCTGGTGTAGAGCTTCTTGATCGCAGGGATCATTGCGAAGCACCAGCCGCCGTTCTGCATACGCTCGTAGTTCCACGAGCCCTGAAGGAACTGATGACGGAAGCAAACCTTCTTACGGTCAGCCTTGGTGAGCTGAATCTTGTTCTCTGCCATATGTATCACTCCCCTCCTACTCGTAATCGTTCAGAATGTCGCCGAGCGGGTCACCGGAGCCACCGCCCATGCCGCCACCCTGCTTGGCCAGATCCTTAAGGCCAAGGTAGATGAGGGCAAGGGAGATGCCGATGAGGCCAAGGGCGATCAGCGTGAGCTGAGGGATGGCAGCAAGGACAAAGCCGAGGATGAAGAACGGCCAGGTCTCCTTGGTGGCCATCATGTTGATGACCATGGCGTAACCGACGGAAGCGACCATGCCGCCGCCGACAGCCATGCCGCCGGACAGCCAATCGGGCATAGCGTTAAGCGCGTTGGTAACGGCCTCGGCCGGGATGATGCACAGAAGTACTGCCGGGATGGCGATACGAACACCCTGCATGAGGATGCCGGCGTACTGCCAACGCTCGATGCCGGCGAAGTCGCCCTTCTCGGCGCAGGCGTCCATGGCGTGAACCATAGCGGTAGCCAGGGTACGGCAGATCATGGTCAGGAACAGACCAGCGACCGACAGCGGGACGGCGACGGCGATGGCGGCGGTAACGGCCTTGGCCGAATCGGTGGCGCCACCGTTGAGGGCGAGCACCATGATGATCGAAGAAGCGACCGAGGCCAGAGCGGCGTCAGGCGCGACGGCGGCGCCGACGTTAGCCCAGCCAAGGGCCATCATCTGGAGCGAACCGCCCAGGAGGATGCCCTCCTGAAGGTGACCGGTTACGAGACCGATAAGCGTGCATGCCACGAGCGGCTGATGGAACTGGAACTCATCCAGAATGCCTTCCATACCGGCAAGCAACGCGACAATCGCAACAAGCAGAATAGTGATTGCAGACATGTATCGGACCCTCCTTTACTATGCTTGAGCGGCCAGTTCGGCCTTAGCTTTCTTCAACATGGCGTCGAGATCCTCGGAGGAATCCGAAGGAACCTTGCGGACCTCGAACTTGACGCCCTTGGCCTTGAGAGCCTCGATGGTCTTGACATCGTCATCGCCCATAGCGACAGCGTTAGTGACGACGACCTTGCCCTTGGAGTGGGCCATGGAACCGATGTTGGCTTCCTTGATGTCGACGCCGGCCTCGATGGCCCTGAGCAGATCCTGCGGGTTCTCGAACAGCAGCATCGCCTTGGTGTCGCCAAAGCGCGTGTCCTTGACGACCTCGGCCATCTTCTTGATAGGCACGACGTTGGCGTGGACTCCCGGAGGGGCAGCCTGCTCGATCATGGTCTTGCGGAGCTCGTCGTGAGCAACGCCGTCGGAGACCACGATGATGCGGTTGGGGTTGATCTGCTTGGTCCACGTGGTGGCCACCTGACCATGCAGCAGGCGCGTGTCGATACGGACGTGGGCGATCTTGATGTGCCCGTCGCCGATGACCGTTCCCGGAGGGATGGCGCCTGCAGGAGCAGCGGCGGCCGCAGCCGGCTTCTTCTCCTCGGGCTCCAGAGACTCGGGCTTGACGCGCACGCCAGCCTTAGCCTCAGTCACGAGATGTTTTGCGATCGCATGTGCAGTGTTCTTTGCGTCAAAGCGCTGCGAATATGCCTCGATGAGCATAGGCAGGTTGACACCGGTGACGATAGCCCAGGAATCGTGGCCCTCGATGAGCCCGCTGATCTGGTTGAACGGCGTGCCGCCCCACAGATCAACGAGGAAGAGCACCTGCTCCTGGTCCTCGAAGGAAGCGATTGCTTCCTCGACCTTGGCACGGAAGTCGTCGGGGCCCATGCTCGGCTCGAGCGAGACCACGGCAACAGACGGCTGATCGCCAAAGACCATCGAGCCCGTCTGCTTGATTCCAGCCGCCAAGTCACCATGGCTAGCAAGAACAATACTTACCATCACATAACCTCCTTTTTGTCTACGTATTCCCTACACGACATTAAGGAAGTATACCTGTTTAGTTTGTGGAATTAGGGCTAAATTCGCAAAAGGTTGGATTATTTGTTTAAACGTCTAGGTTTGTTACAAGTTGATTACGTTCCTGTTTTTTGACTCATTACACGCCAAGGCGTCGCTCATCAAGCCATGCGTTTTACAGATACAAGCAGACTGTTCATTAATATCGATTTTAGGCAAGCGCGAATGCGCTTGTGCTGCCGCTATTTTGTTTAAACAGACATAACTTGACTATTAGCATGACTTATGCTCTAGCGCAAGTAGTCGTTGGGGACGTTCTTAAACGACCAGTCGTTGGGGACGTTCTTTAATGACTAGTCGTTTAAGAACGTCCATTACAGTCGAAATTGTCAGCCCGGGCCCG
>CATYIU010000062.1:0-4084 GCA_958407445.1 uncultured Collinsella sp. | reverse complement strand
GCCTCAATCGTAGCTCGAGACGGGCCCGGGCTGACAATTTCGACTGTAATGGACGGGGTAGAAACGGTAGAAATAGCGCTTGACAAATGAGCGGGGGAGGACGTGTCGAAACGTCCGCTCCCGCTTTGATATCGCGATGTGGCTATGACTGCGAGATGGCCGCGAATCGACTACTCGCCGCGCTTCTCCTCGCGGCGAGCGGCGGCACGTGCATCGTGGATGCCCTTGATCGCGGCATGGCGTGCCGTGCGGGCGTCATGGATGGCGTCGCGAGCCTCGGCGGTCGTTGCCTTGGCAGAGCGCAACTTGGCGGCCAGGTCGGGGTTGGTTTCGGCGACCGCGGTGATCGCGGGGCCGTCGAGCTCCTCTTGTGTGGGCTCGGCCAAAAAGTCGATGGCATACTGGGCGGCCACCATGGAGCCCTTTGCCAGCACAGTCTCGTCGATCTTGTAGAAGCAGGAATGTTGGGCGTACGTGGCGCCAATCTTGGGGTTGCGCGTACCTACAAAGGCGAGCACGCCCGGTACGCGGCGCAGGTACTCCGAAAAATCCTCGCCCGAAAGCGTGCCGCGGTAATGGCCTTGGCCGGTGGGGCCCAAGCATTTGATTACTGCCTGGCGGCAGCGCTCGCTCGAGGCGGCATCGTTTTCGACCTTGTAGTTGGCGATGGTGTAGTCGGTGAGCTTTGCCTCGGCGCCCAAGGCGGCCGCGGTATGCTCCACGATGCGGCGCATGAGCTCCGGCATTTCCTCGTGGGTCGAATCGCCGTAGGTGCGCACCGTGCCGGCGAGGTAGGCCGTGCCGGCGATAACGTTGCGCGCGGTGCCGCCGTGCAGCTCGCCGACGGTAATGACGGCCGGCTCGTAGGGACTGATCTCGCGCGAAACGATGGTCTGCAGAGCGTTGACGATCTCGGCGGCAACCATAACGGCGTCGTGACCGCGCTGGGGCATGGCACCGTGGCACGAGGTGCCGCGGACGTCGATGCGGAACCAGTCGGTATTGGCCATGCGCGGCCCGGGCTCGCAGCTCACGGTGCCGGCGTCGACCTCACTCCAGATGTGCGCGGCGTAGGCGCCATCGACGCCGTCGAGCACGCCCGTGCCGATCATGAGCTTGGCGCCCTGGCCGTTTTCCTCGCTGGGTTGGAAGACGATGCGGACTTCGCCGTGGATGTCGTCGGTCATATGGCGCAGGATTTGCAGCGTGCCGAGCATCATGGCGATGTGGCAGTCGTGGCCGCAGGCGTGCATGCAGCCCTCGTTGACGCTGGCAAACTCCTCGCCGGTCTGCTCGGTGACGGGCAGGGCGTCGATGTCGGCGCGCAGCAGGATGCGGCGGCGTGGCGTGCCGTCCTCGCGATAGGCGTCGGGCGCGGTGCCGCGAAGGGTTGCCACAAGGCCCGTCTTAAGGGGACGCTCGTAGGGGATATTCATGGCGTCGAGCTGGTTGGCGATGTCAGAAGTCGTGCGCTCCTCGGCAAGGCTCAGCTCCGGGTGCTTATGGAAGTGGCGGCGCTGCTTGATGATATAGGGTTCAAACTCGGTAGCGATATCTTTGATGGCTGCGGTGACGTCGTCAGCCGCGCGAGCCTCGGTCGCCGCCATAATCTGCTGTGCCTTGGTCTTCGTCATGGTCGATTTGCTCCTTGCTGGGTTGATCGCAAAATCGTACAGGCTCTCTCCAGTATGCCACCTGCCGCTAGGGCTGGTAAAGTTGCCGTTTGCCGCTTGGGGTTTTGTTACAAGGGCGGGGGAGTACACTCGGGGGTGTTGAATTTCCTGCCAGAGATGGGGATGCCCATGCAACATATCGATCGGATTATCCGCTCTAAGAACGTCTTTACCGCGCAAGACGGCATCGATACCGCCCGCGAGCTGGCGATTGCCATCGCAGGCGACCGTATCGTCGCAGTCGGTGCGCCCGATGACGTGATTGCCGCCGCGCCTGCCGCCACGCCGGTTATCGACTACGGCGAGCAGTTTGTCTGCCCCGGTTTCCATGACGCGCACCTGCACTTTTTCCATACCTCGGTCGGCTCCTCGCCGTACATGCTCATGGATATGGGCACGTCAGAGGCGGCACTGGTGCAGCATGCGCGCGAGTTTTCCCAGGACCTGCCCGATGACGCTTGGGTTGTGACGCAGGGCTGGCGCGACTACCGTTGGGACCCGCCCGAGCATCCTAGCAAGGCGTCGCTCGATGTGGCATTCCCCGATCGTCCCTGCGTTATGTATTCGGGCGACGGGCACACGCTTTGGCTCAACAGCCGTGCACTCGAGGCGCTCGGCGTCACGCGCGACAGTGAGCCGTCGGCGGGCGGCAGCTACGACAAGGACGCAAACGGCGAGCTCACGGGCATTGCTCACGAGGCAGCTGCTATGCAGCTGCTACCGCGCTGCCTTGAGTGGCTGGGCGAGGATCGCATCGCAAGCGCTTACGCCGATCAAATGAGGCGGATGGCCGAGCAGGGCATCACCTCGATATGCGATATGTCGCTCATGCCCATGCCGGGCTGCGATTTTATCCGCGATGACGTCTACGACAAACTGCAGGCAGCTGGCAAACTGGGCATCCGTGCCCATCTGTTCCCCACGTTGCTGGATGACCAATCGCGCTTAGAAGAACTGCAGACCCGCTACGCGAACAACGCGCTGCTCTCGGCGCCTGGTTTTAAGCAGTTCTTCGACGGCGTCTCGAGCGAACACACGGCCTATCTCACCGATCCCTATACCAACCCGCGCTTCCCGGGCGATCAAGGTCGCCTGACGGTTCCCGTCGAGCGCATGCGCAAGCTGGTCCTGGCGGCAGCCGAGCGCGGCCACACCGTGCGCATCCACGTTATCGGCGACGGCGCCATCCATGCCGCACTCGATATCTTTGAGGAGGCGGCAGAGCTCTACGGCTTGCCCCAGCACGGCCATAATACGCTTGAGCATTTGGAGAATCTGCTGCCCGAGGACATCGATCGTCTGCGCAAACTCAACGTCATTGCCTCGAGCCAGCCCTGTCATATCACACTCGACCCGGGTGGTCCGGAGCGCGACCTGGGCTTGGAGCGTAGCCGCATCATGTGGCCGTTTGCGACCTATAAGCAGCGCGGCATCCGCCAAGCCTTCGGCACCGATAGCCCCATCACAGCCGTTACCAGCATGAACGTGCTCTACACGGCTATCACCCGCCAAGACCCCCGCAGCCACTGGCCCGAGGGCGGTTGGCTGCCGAGCGAGCGTATCGATGCGGCAACGGCTCTGCGCAACTACACCCTGGGCAGCGCCTATGCAGCGGGCGACGAGCAAAACCTCGGCAGCCTAGAACCCGGCAAATACGCCGACCTGGTAGTCCTGGACCAAAACCCACTCACCATCGACCCCCAAGAACTCCAAGCCACCAAAGTCCAAGCCACCTACCTAGCCGGCAACCTGATCTACGAGCGCTAAGTATTCATGTCTTACCGTTAAACGCGGCTCGGGCAGCTTATTTTGGGATGGCGCTCGAGCCGCGTTTGTTTGCAAATGGGGGGTTCGTTAGGAGCGTCCCCGCCCTGCTTGATTTGGGCGCGGGGCGGAGGCGCCGCCGCCCCGCGCCCAATTTGGACAGCAGCAATGCTATCTCTAGGTGTTTTGCATACTTTCCATTACGAATTGCATAAAAAGGCTGGGATGTTCTTCCGGATCCTGATGTACCCCCGTCCGCGCCGTGCAAAAAACGGAGTATTCAGCACCGCGAGCTCTGCCTGTGCCGCTGCGGCTGAGTAACGTTGCAGAGATTGACGTCATTTTGTGCTCCGGTGCGGCGTGAGGCATGCCTTTCTGTCCTGACGGGGTTTGCCTGCCGACCAAAATCGCCGGCCGAAGGCGTCCTTGGGACCAATATGGTGTGTCCGGCACGTATGCAGCCGTCCTAGTCTGCTGAATACTCCCAAAAATGCACGGTGCTCCCCAGGGGACCCGTGCGCGCAGCGAAAACCATGCACATGTCGCTATCCGCATCGCCATTTTGCTGCACTGACTTTTCTGAATGCCGGGCCCGAATTAGTTAACCTGCCTCCCGTGTGGCTCCGGAGGGGCGGGGCATAAGGTTT
>CATYIU010000061.1:0-4561 GCA_958407445.1 uncultured Collinsella sp. | reverse complement strand
TACTCATGGAAAACCTCCCATTTCCCGATGTCCAAGAAATGGGAGGCAGTTCACCGTCCCCTTTGTGGTGGTTTTGGGTCAGTCCTAGAGCGTGTGGCCGTAAGCGTTGGCGGCCTTGATGGCGGCGGCGAATTTCTCGTCGGTGAAGGGCTCCGGGTTGCCTTGCTTCCATTCGTTGGTGGCGTGCGCGTACTCGCACAGGGCAGGGATATCAGCCTCGGAAAGCCCGACCTGCTCAAGCGTCACGGGCAGGCCCATCTGATTGTTAAAGGCGGCGTAGCGCTCAAGGTTCTCGGTATCGCCCGTATAGGCGAACAGTACCAGCACACCCAGGCTCACGACCTCGCCGTGCAGGTAGGAGCCCTCGCGCGGAATGCTGCAGGAAGCGTTGTAGAACGCGTGCGCCACGCTCGAGTTGTAGTAGTAATCGTTTTGGTTGGTCAGGTTGGAGACGTAGCCCGTGTTGACCACGATATCGAGCGCGATCTGCTTGACGGCTTCGGTCGACAGGTTCTGGCGAACGTCCTCAAGACCCTGCACGCCATAGGTAAACAGCGGCTCGGAGCAGGTGTGTGCGAGCGCCAGGCCAAGACCTGCGGTGTGCTCCAGGTTGCCGGCGCTCGTGGCGTACTCGACCTCGGGCTGCTTGGACAGGGCATCGCCCACGCCCGCCCAGAAGTACTCCGCCGGAGCCTCGGCGATGATCTTGGGGTTGATGAAGATGTGCGCGGGGCGGTTGGGGTACGAATAGCCCTCGAGCGAGCCGTCGTCGTTGTAGACAACGGCAATGGCGGTCGCGGCCGAGCAGTTGGAGCAGATCGTCGGTACCGTAAAGACGATCTTCTTGAGCTCGATGGCCGCCGTCTTGACGGTATCGAGCGCCTTGCCGCCGCCGCAGGCAATGAGCACGTCGGCTTCCTGGCAGGCGGGGGAGTTTACGACCTTGGCGATATTGGCGCGCGTACTGTTGGTACCGTAGACGCGTGTCTCCAGAATCTCGATGTCGGTGCCCTCCAGTGCCGCTTCGATACTGGGAAGCGCCGCGGCCAGTGCTCGTTTACCACCGATAATCGCGACCTTGGCCGCTCCGTACTCGTCCAGCGCGCCGGGCAGCTCGTCAAAGCAGTCCTCGCCGACGGTGTAGTCGCTCATTCCAATCGTGCGCATAGTAGCCTTCTTTCGTTAGATAAAGTGCTTTCAGGTATTTTGCTCCAAGTGAGTGCTTGCGACCGCGAGAAATTACTAAAGTATGAAACCGATGTTGAGGGTTTTTCGCCGGCGTTGACCGTGCTACCATACAGCGCATAAGCGTTGATGGGGACGAGTAGTCGGCCGTCCGCATGCTACAGAGAGCGGGGAGCGCTGAGAACCCGTGCATGCGACCGATGAAAATCACCCCGGAGCTGCGGTCCCAACGGACGTGCCGCGTAGGTTCGTCTTAGTAGACATCGCCGAGATGGTCGTCGATACAGACCAGCCGAGTAACGGATGCGAGCGCGCGAATACGCGGGCGAGGGCATCTAAGCTGGGTGGTTAAGCGAAGAGCTTTTGCGGGCGTGCAGCCCGTTTGTGGCGCTTCGTCCCAGCTTGTAGGGACGGGCGCTTTTTTGGTGCCCAGAGGGCGTGCGCGCCCACGACATGAAAGGGGTACCGTGGCAAACGAGTACAAGCAGACGATGAATCTGCCCAAGACCGGTTTTCCCATGCGTGCCGGTCTTTCCAAGTCCGAGCCCAAGCGACTCAAGGACTGGCAGGACAACAAGGTCTACGAGCAGGTTCTGAAGAAGAACGAGGGTCACAAGAAGTTCGTGTTGCACGACGGCCCTCCGTACGCCAACGGCCCGATCCACATCGGCCACGCCATGAACAAGATCTCCAAGGACATGATCAACCGTTACTGGATGATGCAGGGCTATGAGGTTCCCTATGTCCCCGGTTGGGACTGCCACGGTCAGCCGATTGAGCACAAGGTCGAGGAGAAGCTCGGCACCGAGAAGTTCAACCAGACTTCCACGGCCAAGATCCGTGAGCTCTGCAACAAGTTCGCTGTCGAGAACATCGAGCTGCAGAAGGCCGGCTTCCGTCGCCTGGGCGTGCTCGGCGACTGGGACAACCCCTATCTGACGCTCTATCACCAGCATGATGCCGCCGACATCGAGGTCTTTAAGGCCATGTTCGATAAGGGCATGATCTATCGCGGCCACAAGCCGGTTCACTGGTGCAAGCACTGCCACACGGCGCTCGCCGAGGCCGAGATCGAGTACTCCGACGAGACGAGCCCCTCCATCTTCGTCCGCTTTGAGATGACCTCCAAGCCCGCCGGCCTCGAGAGCTTCGACGGCCCGGTCGACTTCATCATCTGGACGACCACCCCGTGGACCATCCCCTCCGACCAGGCCGTTTCCCTCAAGCCCGGCGCCGCCTACGTCGCCGTTGAGCACGATGGTCGTGCCGAGGTCATGCTCGAGGACCTGGCTCCCAAGTGCTGCGAGGAGTTTGGCTGGGAGTACACCCCGGTTATGGTCGACGGTGAGCCCTACGTGGTTTCCGCCGAGACCTTCCACCACATCCACTACAAGCAGCCGATCTTTGACGGCGTTGAGGGCGTGGCGCTGCTGGCCGATTACGTTGGTGTCGATGACGGTACCGGTATCGTCCACAACTCGCCGGGCCACGGCGTCGACGACTACTTTGCCTGCCTCAAGGAGGGCATCACCGACATCTGCATGCCGGTCGATGACGACGGCAAGTTTTACACCGGCGAGGAGTTTGGTACCGGTGGCCCCTTCAGCGGTATGGATACCGATGAGGCCAACCCGCACATTATCGAGTTCCTGCGCGAGCGCGGCACCCTGGTCCTCGAGAAGAAGATCACGCACAGCTATCCGCACTGCTGGCGCTGCAAGCACCCGGTGCTCTTCCGTGCTACCGATCAGTGGTTTGTCTCGATGGACAAGACCGGTTTGCGCGAGCAGGCTGGCAAAGAGGTCCGCGAGAACGTCAAGTGGTATCCGGCCCATGCCGCCAACCGCATTGGCGCCATGGTCGAGCAGCGTCCCGACTGGTGCATCAGCCGTCAGCGCAACTGGGGTGTGCCTATCCCCAGCTACACCTGCGCCGACTGCGGCGAGAAGGTCATGAACGACGCCACGCTCGACGCCGTCATCAAGCTCTTCCACGAGAAGGGCTCCGACGCCTGGTTCACCGACGCTCCCGAGAGCTACCTGGGCGAGGCTTGCGTCTGCCCCAAGTGCGGCGGCCATCACCTCAAGGCCGATAAGGATATTCTTGACGTCTGGTGGGACTCCGGCGTCTCCTGGAAGGCCGTCTGCGAGTACCGTCCCGAGCTGGAGTACCCGGCGGACGTCTACCTCGAGGGCTCCGACCAGCACCGCGGTTGGTTCCAGAGCTCGCTGCTCACCTCGGTGGGCGCCAATGGTCATGCCCCGTACAAGGCGGTCGTCTCGCAGGGCTTCACGCTCGACGGACAGGGCCGCAAGATGTCCAAGTCGCTCGGCAACGTCATCGACCCCAACAAGGTCTGCGACGAGATGGGCGCCGACATCATCCGCCTGTGGGTTGCATCCGTCGATACCAGCTCCGACGTGTCCATCGACCACGAGATTCTCGCCCGTACGTCCGATGCCTACCGTCGTTTCCGCAACACGCTGCGCTTCCTGCTCTCCGAGCTCGAGGGTCAGTTTGAGCCCGAGACCGACGGCGTTGCCTTTGCCGACCTGCTGCCGCTCGACAAGCTCATGGTTGCCCGCCTGACCCAGGTCCAGGCCGAGGTTGACGATGCCTACGCCAGCTACGAGTTCCCGCGTGCCTACCGTGCACTCTACGACTTCGTGGTTACCGAGCTTTCCAACGTGTACCTCGACGCCCTGAAGGATCGTCTGTACTGCGACAAGCCCGGTTCGCTCGAGCGCCGCAGCGCCCAGACCGTGCTCGCTGAGCTCTTCTCGATGCTCATGCGCGATCTGCAGCCGATTCTGTCCTACACCGTCGACGAGGCCATGGCCTATGCGCCTGTCGGCTGCGTCGATCACCAGAAGTACGCCGCGCTGCTCGATTGGTACAAGTCGCCCATCACGTTCGACGAGGCCAACGAGTTTGAGGGCGTGCTCGAGGCTTCGCTTGAGCTCCGTAGCGCCGTGACCAAGGCCCTTGAGGATGCCCGTTCTGCTGGCACCTTCACCAAGAGCCAGCAAGTCCGCGTCAAGGCGGTCGTTCCCGCCGAGATGTATGCGCTGCTGACCGGCGACAAGGCCGTCGACCTGGCCGAGTTCTACATCGTCTCCGATGTTGAGCTGACCCAGGGCGAGGAGCTCTCCGTCGCTATCGAGGCTGCCGAGGGCGAGTGCTGCGACCGTTGCTGGAACTACCGCACCACCGTCGGTGAGTACAACGGCCACGCACATATTTGCAAGAGGTGTGCGAACGCTTTGTAGTTACGCGGTTTTACCAAACCGCGTAACCGGTTGACGCTGCAAACCCGCCAGAGCGGCAATCTGCCTTTCAACTTCGGCGGCATGACCAGAAGGTCAATGCCGCCTCG
>CATYIU010000060.1:0-4604 GCA_958407445.1 uncultured Collinsella sp. | reverse complement strand
CAGCACGAAGCCCCCTTATCCGCAGCTCCGAAGGAGTAGGATAAGGGGGCTTCAAGTGCGAGGACGCATTCAGAGGGAAACCCATCGGGTCCCGGTGAGAGCTACAGGGCTATCGATTACCCCGTGTTCTGCAATCCTGCCGAGACGCCGGTCACAGTCGAAAGAATCAGGCTCATGTACTCGGCCTTCTTCTCCTCGGCCATCTCGTCCTGGTTCATACGCACCTCGCGAAGGGCGCGAACCTGGGCGATGGACAGGGCGTCGACGTAGGGATTACGCACACGGACGGCGCAGCCGAGCACACGGCGGCGCTGCAGCGGCCATTCGTCACCGACGATGGCAAGAACCCACTTACGCGTGAGCTGCATCTCGGTGAAGACCTTCTCGGACAAATCCTGGCGATCGCCCAGGTGCAGGTACATCTTGGCGATGCGCTGGTCGGTCTTGGCGATCGACATCTCGATGTTGTCGATAAAGGTGCGGAAGAACGGCCACTCCTGGTAGGCAGCCTTGAGCTGGTCAAGGTCGCCCAACTGCTCGCAGGCGGTGCCCAGGCCGTACCAAGCGGCCAGATTGATGCGTGCCTGGCTCCAGCTAAAGATCCACGGAATGGTACGCAGGTCGTCGAGCGACTTGGCGCCCAGGCCGCGCTTGGCGGGACGCGAGCCGATTGGCAGCAGACCGACCTCGGTCAACGGCGTCACGGTCGAGAACCACGGTGTAAAGTCCTCGGTGTTCAGCAGGTCCAGATAGCGCTCATGGCTTACTGCGTTGAGCTTCTCCGCCATATCCCAGAACTTCTGCGTGGTCTCGGTGTTGGTCTTCTCGACGCTCGGGGCCGACTGCAAAAGCGTTGCGGCGGCAACGGACTCAACATGGCGCTGAGCCAGCGTGCGGTTGCCGTAACGGGCAAAGATGACCTCGCCCTGCTCGGTGAGCTTAAAGAAGCAGTTGACCGAACCCTTGGGCTGCGCCAGCACGGCCTTGTTGGCCGGACCGCCGCCACGGCCCACGGCACCGCCGCGACCGTGCATGAGCACCAGATCGATATCGTTCTTCTCGGCCCACTTGGCAATGCGCTCCTGCGCGGAGTGCAGCGCGAGCATGGCCGTGGTAGGACCGGCATCCTTGGAGGAGTCGGAGTAGCCCAGCATGACCTCCATGCGGCGATTGGTCTGGGCAAGGCGCTTCTGCACCACGGGCAGCGCGAGCATCTGATCGAGCACGTCGACGCAGCCCTCGAGGTCCTCGAGCTGCTCGAACAGCGGGATCACGTCGAGCTCGGGGACATCCTCCTCGTGTGCAAAGGACAGGTGGGCAAGCTCAAAGACGTCGGCCACATGCTGGGCGCTCTTGGTGAACGAGATGATGTAGCGGTGCGCCATCTTCTTGCCGTAGCGCTTTTGGATGGAGCCGATAGCGCGGAAGGTATCGATGACCTCGCGCGTCATGGGCTGCAGGTCGCCATGGATACCGTTCTCGTGGATATCCTTAAGGGCGCGGGCATGCACCACGGAGTGCTGACGGAACTCCATCTCGACCATATGGAAGCCGAAGGACTCGACCTGCCAGATGATGGTTTGGACCGGGCCGTAGGCAGCACGGACGGCACCGCAGGCGGCCAGCGAACGCTGGACGACGCGCAGGTCATCCAGGAACTCGTCGGCGCTGTGGTACATGGTGTCGGTGATACGACGGACGGTGGCGTTCAGGCGGTCGGCCATGACGAGCATGACGGCGCGATGCGGCTCGTGCTCGGAGATCAGCTCGGCGCGGGCCGTGTAACGAGGGCTCATCTCGACCTGATGGTTCCACAGGTTAATGAGCTCGGCCGACGGCTTGCTGTAGGTAGCCTCGAGCGTGAGGTTGCGGCCGATGTGGCGGCACTTGTCCTCGAGCTTGAGCACCATGTGCGTAAAGTACTTGGCGGCGACCTCACGGCTCACCTTGGCGGTGACGTTGGGGTTACCGTCGCGGTCGGAACCGATCCAGCTGCCGGGATGGAAGAACGCCGGGCACAGCGGCGGCACAGTACCGGCCTTGTCGCCCAGCACCCAATCGTCAAAACGACGATAGATAACGGGGATAACGTCGAACAGCGTGTTATCGAAGATGTCGATGATGGTATCGGCTTCCTCGACCGGCGTGGGCTTCTTGAGCGCGATGGGACTCGTACGCACCAGGGCGTCGATCTCCTGCAGCATATGGCGCTCGTTCTCCACCAGGTCGGAGCCGCCCAGACGCGGACGCTCCTCCAGCAGGTTGGAGATACGGCGGATCTTGCCCTCGACGGCCTTACGACGGGCCTCGGTGGGATGTGCGGTAAAGACAGGGTGGAACTCGAGCTTGTCGAGCAGCTCGTTGGCACCCTCGACACCCAGCTCATTCACCAGCTGGTGATAGGCAACGGTAAGCTCGTTGGCAGGATCGACCTCGGTATCGGTCGACGCACCGGCCTCGCGCTCGCGCAGCTGCGCCACACGGTAGTTCTCCTCCGACAGGTTTGCCAGATGGAAAAAGCTCGTAAAGGCGCGAACGATGACCTGCTGCTTATCGAGCGGCAGGCTGTCGATCAAATCGACGACCTCACGAAATGCCACGGCAGTGGGCTCGTCGGCGGTGGGCACGCCCTGCTCGTCGACGGCTTCGTCGGCAGCGCAGGTACCGGGGTTGCCGGCATTGACCACAATCTCGGCTGTCAAAATCTTGTCGAACAGGTCCGCGATCTCGGGATCATACTCGCTAAGCACACGGCGCTCCAGGCGCAAGAACAGCGCCAGATTGTCGCGCAGCTCCTCGGGGATCTCGATCTCGGCGAGACGCTCCCTGGACTCGGCATTCGAGCCGATTCGGTTAACGAGGCGGTTGACCACGGCAGCGACGCGCGCCGCGGCTTCGGGTACAGACTGGTTGCTTAGGTTCTCAGCCACGTTTCCTCCCATTCCTCCTTCTATGCACGTAACATGCGGTATTCATTATAGGCGTTTGAGAAATACTTTCGACACTGATTGCGCTTTACCACACAAAAGTATTTTCTGCATTGCAAGGGTTTTTGCCCCAAATGGTCGTATTTCTCGGTGGGCGGCATATGCAAGCGAGGGCATTCCGCATAAATGCGAAACACCCCCGTAACAATAGCTCGTCGCGAGCGGGACATGTTAGCGGGTCCGCAGCTCAAAAATCATACGCTACAGACGCTCGCGAACCGCCTCGACGACGTTGGCCAGATCGACGAGAACCTCGTCATGGCTCTGCATGTCGCGCACCTTGACCTTGCCGGCGGCAAGCTCGTCGCCGCCCAGGACCAGGATGAGCTTGGCGCCTACCTT
This sequence comes from uncultured Collinsella sp., assembly GCA_958407445.1. Lineage (GTDB taxonomy): Bacteria > Actinomycetota > Coriobacteriia > Coriobacteriales > Coriobacteriaceae > Collinsella. The sequence goes on along the minus strand of CATYIU010000060.1, from coordinate 1,275 downwards.
ATCGGCCTGCTTAAACTGGGCCTTGAGCGAACGGCCCTGATAGTCGGCCTCGGTCACAATCCCTGCGGCGCGAAGCTGCTGCGTAATGGTAAAGACGTTCTGACGCAGCTCCTTGCCGGCATTGGCGACGTAGACGCACGGGACCTCCTCGGCACCCAGGTCGCTGCCAAAGGCCTGCAGGGCCAGCAGGGCGCGCTCAAAACCGACGGCGAAGCCGACGCCTGCCGTGGGCTTGCCGCCCTCGAGCTCGACGAGGCCATCGTAGCGGCCGCCGCCGCCGATGGAGCCGACACCGGCACCGGGAGCCTCGACCTCAAAGACGGTACGGGTGTAGTAGTCCAGGCCGCGCACCAAGGTGGGATCCTCGACATACTCGATACCGGCGGCATCCAGATAGCGCTTGACTTGCTCGTAGTGCTCGCGGCACTCATCGCACAGGTTGTCGCCCATCAGCGGGGCGTCGGCCATGATCTCGCGGCAGTGGTCGTTCTTGCAGTCAAAGGCACGCAGCGGGTTGAGCTCGGCGCGCTCGCGGCACTCATCGCACATCTCGTCTGCGTGATCGAGGATAAACTGCTTGACCTGCTCGCGATAGGCCGGACGGCATTGGGCATCGCCCATCGAGTTAATGAGTAGACGAAGCTTGGAAAGATCGAAGCCCAGGCGCTTGTAAAACTCCATGAGCATAATGATGCACTCGGCGTCTGCCGCCGGATCGGGAGCGCCGAGCCACTCGATGCCTACCTGGTGGAACTGACGCAGGCGACCCTTCTGGGGACGCTCGCCGCGGAACATAGCCTCGGCGTAGTAAGCCTTAAACGGCGTGGAGCCCTGGGGCACCAGGTTGTTCTCCACAACGGCGCGCACCACACCGGCCGTGCCCTCGGGGCGAAGCGCCAGGCGCTGCTTGGGCTTGAGCTTGGTATCGGTACCCTCGGTAAAGACGCGCTCAAGGTTGGCGCCGCTAAACACGCGGAACATCTCCTTGCGAACGACGTCGGTCGACTGGCCGATACCGTGGACAAACACGTCCACTTGCTCGATCGCGGGCGTCTCGATGGGCTTAAAGCCAAACGGCTCGAATACGCCGGCCGCAATCTGCTGCATCTTTTGCCAAGCGCGCATCTCGGCGCCGATAAGGTCGCGGGTTCCCTCCGCCTTCTGTGCCTGCATGGGCAAACACCTTTCTTTTGTATCGCGTCATAGGTAACGGTCATTATACGGCACAAAGCAGCAACGCGGCGGCGCGTCTGACCGAACGAGGGTATGGGGACT
>CATYIU010000059.1:0-7329 GCA_958407445.1 uncultured Collinsella sp. | reverse complement strand
AGACCTTGCCGTAGGTGGCGCTGCCCTCGCGCAGGTCCACCCAGGCGCCGAAGACCGAGCCGCGCGCCACGGAGATGAACTTGTCCCAGGGCTCGGCGTGGATGCCGCGCGTGACGCCGCGGCTGTCGTTGTAGGAGACGTTGTTCTGGACGACGCGGAGGTCCGGGATGCCCAGCGCGTACATCTTGGCGCGCTGCCAGTTCTCCTTGAACCAACCGCGCGAGTCGCCGTGGACGGCCAGTTCGACGACCTTCAGGCCCTCGATGCCGGTCTCGGTGACGGAGAGGTCCTTCTCGAATGCGATGTCCGCCATGTCTCTGCTCTCCTTACTGCCCCTGCGCGCGGTAGCGGGCCTCGGTGGCCTCCTTGGCCGGGCGCCACCAGGCCTCGTTGGCGACGTACCAGTCGATGGTGGCCCTGAGGCCCTCGGCGAAGTCGGTGTGCGCCGGCCTCCAGCCGAGCTCGGTCTGCAGCTTGGTGGAGTCGATGGCGTAGCGGCGGTCGTGGCCGGGGCGGTCGGCGACCCAGTCGAAGTCCTCGGGGTCGCGTCCCATGGCCGCAAGGATCATGCGCAGCACGGTGATGTTGTTCTTCTCCCCGTCGGCGCCGATGAGGTAGGTCTCCCCCATCCGGCCCTTGGTGAGGATGTCCCAGACGGCAGAGGAATGGTCCTCGGTGTGGATCCAGTCGCGGACGTTCTCGCCGCGGCCGTAGAGCTTGGGGCGCACGCCGTCGATGATGTTGGTGATCTGCCTGGGGATGAACTTCTCCACGTGCTGGTAGGGGCCGTAGTTGTTGGAGCAGTTGGAGATGGTGGTTCGCAGCCCGTAGGTGCGGGTCCAGGCGCGCACGAGCATGTCGGAGGACGCCTTGGTGGAGCTGTACGGCGAGGACGGGCGGTACGGCGTCTCCTCGATGAACTTCGCCGGGTCGTCGAGCGCCAGGTCGCCGTAGACCTCGTCGGTGGAGACGTGGTGGTAGCGGACGCCGTATTTCCTCACGGCCTCCAGCAGGCGGAAGGTGCCCTCGACGTTGGTGCGCAGGAAGGGCTCCGGGTCGGCGATGGAGTTGTCGTTGTGGCTCTCGGCGGCGTAGTGCACGATCGCGTCGTGGCCGGGGACGAGCCTATCCAGCAGCTCGGAGTCGCAGATGTCGCCCACCACGAGCTCGACGCGGTCGGCGGGAAGGCCCGCGATGTTCTCGGGGTTGCCGGCGTAGGTCAGCTTGTCCAGGACGGTGACGTGCACGTCGGGGTGGTTGTTCACGACGTGGTGCACGAAGTTGCTGCCGATGAAGCCGCAGCCGCCCGTGACGATGATGTTCCTGGGCTCGAAGAGCTCTTCAGACATATCTGTATCTCCCATTGAATCGTTTAGTACTCGCGCGGGCTGTTGACGATCTCGCCGGCGGCGACCTTCTTCAGGTGCTGGCCGTAGACCGACTTGCCGTAGGCCGCGGCCGCCTCCTCCAGCCGCGCCGTGTCGATCCAGCCGTTCTCCCAGGCGATCTCCTCGGGCACCGAGACCGGTAGGTCCTGGGAGTGCTCGACGGCGCGGACGAACTCCGCCGCCTCGTGGAGCGACTCCATGGTGCCGGTGTCCAGCCACGCGTAGCCGCGGCCGAGGGTCACGACGGACAGCGTCCCCTCCTCCAGGTACATCTGGTTGAGCGTGGTGATCTCCAGCTCGCCGCGTGCGGAGGGCTTCACCTCGGCGGCGCGGGAGGACACGTCGCCCGGGTAGAAGTACAGGCCGGTGACGGCGTAGGAGCTCTTGGGCTTCTCGGGCTTCTCCTCGATGGAGACGGCCCTGCCCTCGCCGTCGAACTCCACGACGCCGAAGCGCTCGGGGTCGTCCACGTGGTAGCCGAAGACCGTGGCGCGGCCCGACTCGGCGTTCTGGACGGCGCGCGTCAGGTGGCGCGACAGGCCGTTGCCGTAGAAGATGTTGTCGCCCAGCACGAGCGCGCAGGGCTCGCCGCCGATGAACTCCTCGCCGATGGTGAAGGCCTGCGCCAGGCCGTCCGGCGAGGGCTGCTCGGCGTAGGAGAGGTTCACGCCGTAGCGCGAGCCGTCCCCGAGCAGGCGCTCGAAGTTGGGCAGGTCGGTCGGCGTGGAGATGACCAGGATGTCCTGGATTCCCGCCAGCATGAGGGTGGACAGCGGGTAGTAGATCATGGGCTTGTCGTAGACCGGCAGCAGCTGCTTGGAGGTCACGAGAGTGAGCGGGTACAGTCGCGTGCCGGACCCGCCCGCGAGGATGATGCCTTTCATTTAATCTGTCCTCTACAATCGAAATGCGCTTTAGATCGAGTGATAAATAAGACTTGGGTATCCTATTTTGCTAAACCCCCTCATTCTTAACGAAATAGGCAAGGTAATGACTGCGGAATATGGCTACCTGAATTGCCCCTTCCATTTTTCAATGCTCGACCAAGGGAGATTGATTCCGGTTATTTCAGGTTGGTTAATCCAATCAGCCATTTTGAGTAAAAAGTCATCTTCTCGTTCGAAAACAGGAAGTCCGGTATCTTCACCGATGATCGCGTGCCAAATGTTGGTAATGGACTCACTTTGCTTTAACGCTATGAAAAGCGCCAGTATCGAAAATCAATTTATAATCCCACAATGATGTGAATTCGTTCGGGCAAATAACGACCGCAAAGTGATACAAGCGAATAAGATCCGGCAAGAGTTAGCGCCCAAACAGCAAATGTCGAAACACCAAGTGGAATGACGAATAATCCAAGCAGTTTCCAAACGGCCTTGAGAACAAGTATATGGCAGAGGTAGATTCCAAAAGAGGCGTTCCCAAGGTCAACAAGCAAAGTAGAAGATAATCGCGACTTGAATGATCCCGGAACCGCCATAAGAAGCGCGATCACAGCTAAAGAGGTCGCGGCAGAACCGAGCTTAAGCTGAGTTGTGGCCATATTGAAATCGCCAGTCAAATACCACCAGAAGCCTGCGACCTCCTGAATTATTAAAAATATAAAGAGCACTGCAACAAGCTGAGTGGTTCGTCCTTCAATGAGCGCAGCCCAACGCCTCCAGTCGAGACCGAAAACATAAAAGATGAGCCACATGGGGCAGAAAACCTGTATTAGAGGCAATGCGATACCGGCAACGGCAGCGAGCTCCCTTAGAAGCAAGCAAGCCGGTGTCACACAATAGACAAAGAACCTATACCGTGAAAGGAGCCTGAACAGTACCGGAGTAAGCAGCACAAGCTGTGAATGGACCAATAGATAGTACATCTGAGCCGATACGGAGCCCACGGCGAACGCCAGAAACCCAGACGCCCATGAAGGGCGGGAAACGCCGCAAGATAGATAACGCTCCAGAACGCATAAGGTCCGGCAACCTTGCTAATGCGGCGTCGAAGACCCCTCCCGCATTAAATTTGCGCTCGTCGGTAAGAACACCGGATAAAAACAAGAACAACGCAACAGAAAAGTTGAGGAATGGGCGAATGGCGACCGACGCGGCACATTGAGGAAGACAGTGGATAAGCACCACTGCGGAAATCGCAAGCCCACGAAGAGCTTGAAGGTAGCGATCCTTGGCCATCTAGGCTCTCCTTCCAACGAGTCTCTTTAGTCGTCGTTTAATACCACCAAGCTTGCCGCGGACACGCTGCCAGAGAGTGGGACGGAAATCCCACTTGTCCATGAGATCTGGGATGGAAAGCCCGGCAGACACGTCGTTCAAGAACTCGTCGCGCTTTGGATAAGGCGTGACAGAATGGACGAGGCTAGGGTTGCCCGCGATTACCCCATCAAGCGTCGCCGGACCGTTTGCAGTAAGCCCAGAAATAGCCTCGAATGCCCGCACGCCCTTCTCGGTATTGCATAGGACGGCAGATACGCCCTTGGAGTTGTCGACCTCGGGATGGGTATTCTGGAACCCCCAGAAATCACCGAGCGTGATATCGGCGCCGCTGGAGCGCTTTGCTGGACATGCCAGACAGGACGAACGAAGGCTCGCATTGGCCAGAAACGCTTTCATGTACCAGTCTTTGCCGAATATCTGGGACTCGGTGTCCCCGGTGTTGTCTTTCTCCGCTATGTGCTTGTACATAGCGGAGAAAGACAACCATCCGGTTGTCTTACTCCGCATATTGACGTCGCAGACGTCCGTCCCGAAGGCCTCACCACGGTAGTCGACCCAGCGCGACCAGAGCTCTGGAGACGGAACACCGTGGCAGATGACGTCGACGCCGAGGAAGAGGTCAGAGTCGGCGAGTTTCCCCAGGTATGAGCGCATGCCAGCCACCTGGCATGCAGTACCGGCAAAGAGCGCCGGCCTGCCTTCACGCAGGGCAGCGCGGACGCCCTCGAAGACGCCGCGGCCAACCGCGCTCTGAACGTATTTCGAGCGCATAACGGCGCCGAGCGCCGGCCTGTCCTCCACGAGCACGTGACGAAGCTCGCGGCAACCGTCCGTCCACGCGGCGCCCGCCACAACACCGCCGCGCGAGAGAGCGTCACCGGCGAGTAGACCGAACACGCCGCCCGACGACGATCTATCGAGCAAGCCGACGTCATGAGCCTTCGCCCAGAGGGCGAACTCGCACCCGTCCTCCCCAGGGGCGTTGAGCGCCGGGCATACGGCGTCGCACGCCCCGCAGCCTACGCACCCGGAGGCGTCGACGGTGGGGTGTAGGAAGCCACAATCATCGGGTTCCATGGAGATGCATGACTTGGGGCAGCGGGCAGCGCACGCGCCGCAGCCGCAGCAACGGTCGCCAAGCGAGACGACCCTCGGGGATTTCTCGGAATCATTCATGATGGACCCTATCTAAGGAACGGGAGACGAGAGACGACCGCGATACGTTCGTCCTTCGTTAGGACGGCGAGCCAAAGGGCTATGGCGAAAAGCGCGCTGTAAACGGCGCCCCACTCGAGGAACGCGGGCCATCCGTTGACGGGCAGGACCGCCGTGCCAGCGAGGCAGGCGACGGTGACGGCAGCCCAGGCGAGCAGCACCGGCAGGTTCCGCTTCCAGAAAAAGAGCATGTCGAGACCGACCCGCTTCTGGTAGTACCAGTTCATCCACAGTCCGTTGCCGAGCACGATGCTGACGACATAGGCGATCGCGGGGGCCCACGGCCCCAGCGCCGGGGCGGCCGCGGCGGTGAAGGCAACGTTCCCGACCGCCATCGCAAGGTAGACGAGACTCCTGGCGTGGTGCATGTTCTTGGCCCTCTGGATCTCGATGCCGACGTTCTGACAGAGGGGCACCATGACGGGTAGCGTCATGGCGAGCACGAGCCAGTAGGCCTCGGCGAAGCCCGGGCCCGCCCACCTCGTCACGAAAAACTTCCCGAGAATAGCGAAACCTCCGTACACCCAGCAAAACAGTACCATCTGGTAGCGGCCCACGCGCGTCATAAGGCGAGTGAGCTCGGCGTTGTCGTCCGAGGTGGCGACGATGCGGTTGACCTTCGGAATGAAGACGTTCGACATCGTGGTGGAGAGCGAGTAGAAGACCTGGCGGATGTTCACGGCCACCGCGAACAGAGATACCGCAGTCGCGCCCGAGATGGCCCCCAGCATGATGTTGGGCACGCTCTGATTGACCATCTCGCAGACCTGGTTACCGAAGATCCAGGCACTGAAGGCGGCGATGCCGCGCATGACGCCCCAGTCGGCACCCCTGAGCTCGAAGCGCATGCCCAGCACGACGATGGCGTAGCGCGCGTTGAGGGCGAGCAGGACGAGGTTCACCGCGAGCTGTGCTAGGGCAACGCCCACGGGCCCCATACCGGCGGCCAGCAGGGCCCAGGCGCACAGCGGCGTCGCAAGCGTGGTGACGAGCTGCCTGGTCTGCTGGTAGACGAAGCGCTCGTGCGCCGTGATGTAGGAATTGAACACGACGGTGAACAACGTCGAGGCGACGTTGAGCGTCATGATGGCGAGCAGCTCCCGGGCGAGCGAGACCTGCGCCTCGGTGAACCCGGCCGAGAACACCGCGCCGGCGTTTGCGGAGAAGCCCATGCCGAGGGCGACCGCCGCGGCTGTGACGGCGACGTAAAGCGTGAGGTACATGCCGTTCAGGTGCCGGATGTCGCGCTCGCCGCCGTGCGCCACCGTCTGCGTGTAGAAGCGCACGTAGGCCTCGGAGAAGCCGAAGGACAGGAGCGTCAGCGAGAAGACAAAGGAGTTCGAGCTCTGGAAGACGCCGTAGTCCGCCTGCCCCACGTAGGACAGTAGCATCGGCGTGTAGACGAGGTTGACGAGGTTCTTTGCGAGGATGTTGGCGTAGCCGAGGAGGGCGCCCGCCTTACGCTGGCTAGCCACGGGCGGCCTCCGAGGGAATGCTCAATCCACATCTATCGAGGAATTCAACAACGATCTTCCTCTGAGCTGCCAACCTGTCATACGCCTTTGAATAGTCACTCTCGAGCAGTTCCGAATTACATACGGAAAGAATTGACCGCTCAACGAAAGAAACACCCAGCTCGCTGGCTAGCGTGTCGAATCGGCTGCTCATGTCTGGACCAGTGGACTCACGAGGGCAATAAATCAGCGGCTTCCCGAACAAGATCGAGAAAATTGATCCGTGATATGAATCTGTCGCTACAAGCTTTGCGTGACGGACGGCATAGAGGAACTCTGAAGGCCCGAGGGCGTAGTAGCGCGCATCCCCTAGTAAATCGACCCTCTTGCAGCTAAGTGAATCACAGATTTCGGCAACCCTCTCTTCGTAAGCTGCACTCCCGAGGAAGTACGTCAATACATAATCATTTGGAAGCCCGCAGTGCGGCTCTTTTTCATACCTTTCCCACCAGGAGCCGTCAAACATCAGTGTTGGGTCAATCAACACCTCGGCCTTTAAGCCGTACAGACTGTTTATAAGCTCGGCGCTCTTCTGCTCACGAACGGACAGCCTATCAAACCCGTCGAAATAGCCGTGGAACAGCTCACGCTTCTCCTCGGGAATCGTCGGAGCTGCCAAGCTTGGCGAAAAAGCAATGCGCTTTTCTCTTGGCGAAAACGTGAGAAACATAGTGGAGTTAGCGTCAGGGGAATACGGAGACCAAACTTGGTCGCTCCCAGCAACGAAAAAGTCATAGGATTTAATGTCACGTGGAGGGTTGGAATCAGATATAACCTCCCGGCTAAAGGAAATGTTACGGGAATTGAAATCCTCAAACGAACGATGCCTCTGGATGTGGGCAACGGCAAGCCCCTTTGGAATGAGCGAAGCCAAAGACTTGAGCTTGTATTTGGCAGATCTCGAGTCCTTCTGTCTGAACGTAAGGACATCTGCACCCGAGAGTTTGAGAGTTTCTTGGACAGCAAGGTTCTGGAGCCTCTGCCCATAGT
>CATYIU010000058.1:0-8479 GCA_958407445.1 uncultured Collinsella sp. | reverse complement strand
GGTACCCTACCGGGAGTAGCATCGAAGGTTGACAAAACTATAGGAACACCCAACGGCTAAGCTCTTGACAGGCGTGGAAACGTCGCAGGTTGAGCATAAGTCAGCGAAAACGCCCCTAAGCGAGCAAGGTGACGTGAAAGAGGAGGGAAGCGTACTTTGGTACGCGACCGACGATTGAACGTCAGATTGCCGCTTAGGGGCGTTTGCAGCGTCGACCGGTCCGCCGTTCGTTAGAACGGCGGAACCAAGGGCGCAGCGTCGGCCCGTTACGCGGTTTGGTAAAACCGCGTAACTTACATCACCATGACGTAACGGCTACCCACGTAGTACTGCTTACCCATCAGGACCGGCTCGCCATTGGGGCCGATAAAGCCGGCACGCAGATTGAGCAGTGGATCGTGCGGAGCAATGCCCAACTCGGCCGCTTGCTCGGCGTTAGCGCGAACGGCCTCGACCGTACGGTAGCCAACCGAGACAATCGGCGTTCCGCCAACACGCTCGACCTCGGCAAAAATCGACTTGTCCTCAAGATCGGCCGTCAACAGCTCACGGTATGTATCAAACGGCACAAAGATGTTTTCCTCAAAGATGGGCTCGCCGTCGGCCGTACGCACGCGCTTAATGTGCAGTAGCAGCGCGTCCTTCTGCAGGCCAAAGAACTCCATCTCGTTTTGACGTGCCGGCACAATCTGGCGATCGACCACGTGTGCACCCGCCTTCATGTCATTGTCGGCACACAGCGCGGTAAACGTCTGCAACGTCGAGGCGTGGAACTGGCGGTTGATGTGCGGCGTGGAGACAAAGGTGCCGCGGCCCTGCTGCTTAACCAGGTAGCCATTGGAGCACAGCTCCTCAACGGCGCGACGCACCGTAATGCGGCTTACCTCGTACTGCTCGGCAAGCTCAAGCTCGGACGGGATACGCTCCTTGGGTGCATAAACACCTTTCTCGATCGCATCCTTGATTTCGTCGTAAATCTGCTGGTAAAGTGGTGCATTTTTGGGTGCGGGCATATCTGATCACTCTTATCAAAATAGCGAAATAACTAATACGTATATAACGTCTTTTTATATGTTATCTCAGTTTGATAAAACGATACACCACATACAGCAAATCCTTACTTGCCGTCGTCCTGCTGCAGACTGTCCTGCTCGCTGAGGCGCGCCTGCCTGCTGGCCATGCGCGCGGGCTTGTCGGGATCGGGTACGGCCGTGGGCATGGGCTCGTCGACATGACCGCCCCACCAGCCGCCCACGAAGTTGAGCGTGTGGAACACATTGATCACGGCGCCGGGATCAATATCGCACACCAGCTTGATAATGTCCTGGCTCTCGTAGGTCGAGACAACGGCGTGCAGCAGATACATCTTTTCGCGGCTGTATCCGCCAATGACCTCGGCGCAGCTAATGCCATGCTGAAAATGGTCAACATAGGCTGTCATGACCTCGTCTGCCTTGCGTGTTGTGATCTGCAGCGTCACACGGTCGTAGCGTCGGTAGAAACTGTCGATGGTCTTGGTCGAAATAAACTGGAACACGATGGAATACGCCGCATTGTCCCAGCCAAACATAAAGCCAAAGATCGCCAGGATAGCGCAGTTAAAGCCAAAGATGACGCCCCAGATGGTCTTGCCTGTATGGTTGGAAACCCACAGCGCGATAAAGTCGGTGCCGCCGGTGGATGCGCCGGACTTAAGCGCGATGGCGGCGCCCAGGCCCGAGACCACGCCGCCAAAGATGATGAGCATGATCTTGTCGCCCAAAAACGGGGCGAAGTGAAAGATGTTGAGGAACAGCGACGAGAGCATGACCTGCATCATCGAGAAGATGACGAAGCGCTTGCTGATGCCGCTCCAGCAAAGGAGCGCCACGGGGATGTTGAGCGCGAGCATGCCGAGCGAGATGTCGATATGAACGCCGCCGAGCGAGGTGACGCGATCGAGCAGGACCGCGACGCCGGTGAGGCCGCTCGGAAGCAGGTCGGCGGGGCGAATGAACGCCTGAATCAGAAATGTCTGGAGAACGGCGGAGATGGTGACCGCCACGGCAGTAATGGCGCGGCGGACGATGGTGAGACGGCCGAGCACGAGCACGCGGTCCGTGAGCTGATCGATGGCGTTCGCCACGTAGGCTCCTTTCGAAGGCAGATGTAATTGTGGGGCATGCCGGCGATTGTAGCATGGAGCGCGAGAGGGCGCTTCAATTCACCCTCTCTCGACAACCAAAACGGGACCGGCAACCCCACAACCAAAGGCCCAAATTCTAAGTGAGTAGACTTTTCGCAACCTGCCGAGCACAGCCAATAACAGCCACCTCTGTGACCTGCGGTTTTACTAAGGCAGAAACGCTTTGTGCTCGGCATGTGCCAAAAAGTCTACTCACTTAGTCCGAGTCGAAGCCAAACGGATCTAAATCGAAGCCAAAATGAGCCAATCCACCGCAAGAGACGTGTGAATCCGCACTTCTTGCGGCGAATTGACGCTACAAAGCGGTCAGAATGTCGGCGAGGTTGTCGATGACGGCGTCGGCTCCCGTTTGGTCCAGGTTAACGCCCTCGTGCGGACGCAGTGCCAGGACGCGCGCGCCGGAGCGCTTGCCGGCCTCGATGCCCAAAGGCGAGTCCTCGATAACCAGGCACTCGGTAGGCTCCACACCCAGCGCCTCCATGGCACGCAGGTAGATCTCGGGGTCGGGCTTAAATGCACTGCACTCGTGACCGCTGATGGTGTAGTCCAGCACGTCGGTGATACCGGCAATCTCCACCAGCTCGTCAATGAGCTCGCGATAGGACGAGCTCGCGATGGCACACTTGACGCCGCGCTCGTGCAGCTCGCGCATCACCGGCTCCGTCTGCTCGTTGAGCAGCTCGGCATACGGAACAGGGTGAACCGGGCTGTAGACCTGCTTGTACTCAACGCGCAAGCGCTCGCGCAGCTCAACATCGTCGGGCACCAGCGACTTCCAGATGGCAGGCTCGTTAGACCCCGAAAGATCGGGGATCTCGTCAAAGTGGAACCCCTTTTCCTCCATAAACGCCACGCGGCGACGGTTGTAGAACCACTCGGTATCGACCAGCACGCCGTCCATATCAAACAGCACTGCCTTGATCATACGCATCTCCTCCCACCTGCCAAAAAGGGACAGGTTTATTTTGGTAGGTTTTATCTGGTGTTTTGCGACGCGACAGACACGCCCCCAAAGCAAAAAGGGGACGGGGCGCAAACCCCATCCCCTCTCAATCAACCCGTAAGGTCTACTTACTTGTGATTAGTAGGAAAGCTTCCACATGTAGCGACGCATGGTCAGCGGGTGCTGACGGGCCTCGGCGATCTGGTTGCCGTACTCGCGCATAACGGCGAGGTGCAGCAGCGGGTTGAAGTAGGTGACGACGCTCGCGGGCACGGCGTCAGCCAGGCCGTAGTCCTTGGAGTCGATCAGAGCGACCTTGGCGCCCATGCGCTCAAGGAAGGTGAGGGCGCGGGCGTCCATCGGACGGGTAGCGCCATCGGACATGAAGAAGACGTAGGGCTTACCCTCGGTGGAAACCTCGAACGGGCCGTGGAAGTACTCGCCGGTGTTGTAGGCGGCGGCGTCGATCCACTGCATCTCGGTGAACAGGAAGGCGGCGTGAGAGTAAGCCATCTTCTCGGAGGCACCGGAGGCCATGAAGTAGATCATCTTGTCGTCCTTGAAGTCCTCGGCGAACTTCTTGGCGAGCTTCTTGCAGTGCTGAGCGGCGTTCTCGCAGAGATCGAAGACGTTGGTGAGGCCGGTGATCATGTCCTCGTAGTGGTCATAGCCCTCGGTCTGCTGAAGGATCTCGAGAGCAAGAGCGATGGCGTAGCCGGGCTTCTCGCACTTGGCAGCGTAGTTGGCGTGGAAGCCGTGAACGATGACGTGGTCGGCGTCGACGGTCAGAGCGGAGCCAGCCTTGTTGGTGAGGGAGACGACCGGGCAGTTGTGCTTCTTGGCGGTCTTGTTGGCCTCGACGGTCTCGGGCGTGGAGCCACCGAGGGAGCAGGTGATCACGAAGGTGTGCTCGTTGACCCAGGAAGGCGTGTCGTAGTTGAACTCGTTAGCGGTGAAGATCTGAACGTTCAGCTTGTCCGTGTTGTTGGCCAGGAAGTACTTGGCGGGGTAAAGGTCGGACATGGAAGCGCCGCAGCCGACGAAGGCGACGCTGTGGATCTCGTGGTTGGACAGGACGTCAGCGACGATCTGCTTAGGGAGGTTAAGGTCGATCTCGTACATCTGACACATTCCTTTCGATTTTTTGCGGCGCCACATTGCCGGGCGCTCGCAGGGTTACCGTGGTTTGGACCGAGTCGCCGGCCCGTTGAGGATGTGGCAAAGGAACTGTCCCTTTGTCACATTTAGGGATGGAAGCCTGCCTGGGGTATGGGATGCCAGGCAGGCCCCCGGGGGAAAGCGGTTAGGCGCTTGGTCGCGACTAGGCCAGGATGCCGGCCGCGGAGAGGGCGATGCCGCCCACGATGGCGATCACGAGAAGCCAACCGGTGTTGACGTTCTTCTTGATGAGCCAGTACATAAGGCCGGTGAGGCCAAGGGAGATCATCTGGGGCATCATGCCGTCCAGGATGTCCTGGATCACGACGGTACCCTCAGCGAACTGCAGCGGGGTGGTGGCGCCGATCAGCGTAGCGATCATGCCGCCCACGGACATAAGACCCACGATGCCGCAGACATACATGAGCTTCTCCATGAGGTCGCCACCCTGGAGCTTGCTCAGGTACTCGTGGCCGCCCTGGTAGCCGATCTTGGCAGCGAACCACGTGATCAGCACGGAGGGCACGATGGAGATGAGCATGGCCAGGATCGGACCCATGATGGAGCCCTGCTGAGCCAGCTGAACGCCCAGGCCAAAGGCGATAACGCGGATGGTGCCCTGGAAGAAGGAGTCACCGATGCCGGAAAGCGGGCCCATGAGGGAGGTCTTGACCGCGTTAATCGAATCGGGATCGAAGTTCTCGGGATCCTTGGCGTACTCCTCCTCCATGGAGGCGGCGAGGCCCAGGATGAAAGCGCTCGTCTGCGGGGTGCAGTTGTAGAACGCCATGTGACGGTGGTAAGCCTCTTTCTTAGCAGCGAGCTGCTTGGGGTCGGACTCGTCCGGATAGAGGCGATCGAGCGTGGGGACCATGCCGTAGAGGAAGCCCATGTTCATCTGACGCTCGTAGTTCCAAGAGGCCTGGATGGCCCAGGAGCGCCAGAAGAACTGGCTGACCTTCTTGTTCAGGGACACGTCCTTGGTTGCGGTTGCCATAGTGTGTTCCTCCTTAGTCTTCGTCGTCTTCGAGCGGATCGTAGTCGGAATCGACACCGGCGGCTGCATGGGAGCCATTGAACTTGAAGCCCATGAAGACGATAGCCAGGCACACACCGATCAGAGCGACCGCGATGACGGACAGGTTGAGGTAGGCGGCGAGCAGGAAGCCGATGAACAGGAACGGGGTCATACCCTTCTTGATCATCATGGTGAGCAGCAGGGCCAGACCGTAGGCGGTCATGATCTTGGTCGAGACGTTCAGACCAACGGACAGCCACTCGGGAACCATGTTGACGATGGCTTGGACCAGGTCGGTACCGACAAAGACGGCCAGGAAGATCGGCAGGAAGTACATGATGGCGTACAGACCGGAGCCGGCGCAGATGTGCATACGGTAGGCGGTCTTGAACTTGCCGTTATCAATCGCGCTATCGGCCACATGGGTGAGGGCGGCGATGATGGAACGGAACACGATGCCGAGGAGCTGACCCAGGACGGCGACCGGGATGGCGATCGTCATGGCGGTCTCGGCGGAAGCATCGGTCAGGCACGCGAAGGCAGCGGCCACGATGCCGCCCAGGACCATATCGGGCGGAACGGCGGCGCCGACCTGCACCAGGCCCATGGACACGAGCTCGACGGCGGCACCGACGGCAAGGCCGGTGGGCACATCGCCCAGCAGCAGACCGACGAGCGTAGCGCCAACGAGAGGCTGCTCGAAGTTAAGACGACCGAGCAGGCGGGAGTCCCACATGCAGAACACGCCGACGAGGCCGACGAGCACCGCACTGATGAACGTATTCATACCCTTCTCCTTTCAGTCAGGCAAAAGCCTGGTTGATTACAGCTTGGCGTCGATGTCGACGCTCTGATACGTAGGGGTCTGCTGGACGTAGAGCTTGATGCCCATGTCGAGCAGCTGGTTGACGTCGGCCTTCTGGGTGGCGTCGAGGAAGACGGAGCTGTCCTTGCCGCCGACCTGATCGGCACCGTCGTGGTTGGCGGTGGCGCCCAGGTTGATGGCGTCGAGCTTGTAGCCCTGGCAGAACTGCAGCATCTCGGCCGTGTTGCCAAAGACGAACATGACGCGCTCGCCGAGGGTGTTGAGCTTGTCCATCTTGGCGAGGGCACGCTCGACGGTGAAGACGTTCAGGCGCACGCCCTGGGGCTTGGCCAGCTTAAGAGCGCCCTTCTTGATGTCATCGTTGGCGGCAGCGTTGTCGACGACGATGATGCGCTCGGCCTGAACCTTGGTGGTCCAGGTAAAGACGACCTGGCCGTGCAGCAGACGGTAGTCAAGACGTGCGAGGACGATCTTGGCGGGACCGGAGCTGTGACGGGACGCCTTGGCCTTCTTGGCGGGAGCCGCGGCGGCCTCGACCGGTGCGTTGGGGTTGGTCAGACCGGTGCGGGCCTCGTTGATGAGGGCCGCGAGCTCGGCACCCTTGACGGGGACGGGGCTCATAGCGAGCGTGAGCGCCAGCGGGATGTTGAAACCGCTAACAACCGTGAACTTCGTGCCGTTCTTGGAAAGCTCGACCATGTTGTTGTTGACCGAGCTGCCGAGCATATCGGTCAGCACATAGACGGTGTCGTCCGCGTTGAACGTGGCGATCATAGCCTCAACCTTATTGGTGATGGGCTCCTTGTCGTCACGAGCAAGCGACACGACGTGGACGTTCGACACGTCGCCGAGAACCATCTCGAGCGTGTCTTTGGCGCCTGCGGCCAGGCCGCCATGAGATGCGAGAATGATCTGATTCATCTTGCCTCCTCCTTTTCGTTATGGTCATTATAACGTCTTATACGTTGCTTATATTGATAATTAGTATATAAACCGTTCGCGGGTGAAAAACGACCGTTGGCGGGTTTAACGCAATCGAAACGATGGTCTTGGGTAGGCCGGCGCTGGCTGGATAACCCCAGGTCGGACGCCGCGCGCAACCCCCTATCGCACGAAGTACCAGGGGCTTTCCTGCACGGTGGGCTCCAGCGCAATGCCCGTGCGCTCGCGGAACAGATCCATGTCCTGCGATTTCTCCGTCCACCACGCGTTGGGCTTAAAGGTCATGCTCTCAACGACATGACCGACAAACACACTGTTGCGCAGCTTGGAAAAGTCGGTGTTCATAATCACGATGGACGCGAGCACCAAAACGATGCCCAGAACTTTGATCGCGCCGGCGGGCTCGGCGTAGACACCAATGCCCAGCAGTACGGTGACGACTGTCTCGAATGACATTACGACGGGAACTTTCGACGTCTCGAGCCCCATGGACAGACCCTGCATATATAAGATGTAAGCCACGGCTGTGGGGATGAGTCCAAAGCCAAGGAACAGCAGCAGCAGCTGTGGCGACATTGCCGCGGCGACATCCGGCCACGGAGCCGCGATAGCTGCCATAACCGCACCGCCAAAAACAAAGCCCCAAAACGTGACAGCCAGCGGGTGGACCGTCTTGGTTGCTATCCGGCTAAACACCGCGAGCGACGCACCACAAAGGCCTGCAATCACGCCCGACGTGACGCCCCAAACCGAAAAATGAAAACCGGAAAGGTCGCCATTGGTCACCGCAAGCACACAGCCAATGATGTTAAAGACAATGGCGACGAGCTTGTTGAGGGTCACGTCCTCGCGATAAAGGACGCGGCCGAGCGCGACGCCAAACACCGGCGACGTGTAGAGCAGCACCGATGCCGTGGACATGCCCACCTCGCGCATGCACTCGTAATAGCAGGTGTTGGCGGCAGCCAAACCGACGATACCGACAAGCGCGCAGGAAACAAGCTCTTTAGGGCTTGCCTTGAACAGGGTCAGCGGACCCTGAACCACGGTAGACCCCTCACCCGGACGGCAGCCCATAAACATCAGGACCGGCGCCAAGATAAGCGCTCCGACCAACAAGCGAAAGGCAGCCATGCTCTGGGACGAAACGCCCATGGCTGAGATGCCGTTTACAAAGATTCCGATGCTGCCCCACATAAGCGCGGCGATCAGCACCAGCACATAGCCCAGATTGCTCCTCTTCAACGCAGCCTCCTCAGTATATTTCCAATATGTTTCATGCTACGTTATAGTCGTTATATACATTTTTCAAGGCACAAATCGGCGAACGGGAAATCTCTCGACACAAGGAGTGTCCCCAACTGCCGGCAGAAAGGGAACGTCCATTACAGTCGAAATTGTCAGCCC
>CATYIU010000057.1:0-8581 GCA_958407445.1 uncultured Collinsella sp. | reverse complement strand
GCCCCACCACTCCACCCACCATATATTGCAAAACACCCCCAATCATATGTTCGAAAACACAATATGTTGTGTTTACAGCAACGGCGGGATGCCACCTGTGGCACCCCGCCTTTCAACCTCAACCTTCAAGTTGACCTTGAGGCGATTTTTGCGTCCCTTTACATGCCGTTCACATCGCCCCCAAACTCCCCCACCCAAGGCACATGCGGCCCGCCACCGCGACGACAAGTGGCAAAAATGGGACGGGCCCCAGATTGCCCATGCGCGCGCAAAAGCACGTCGCGGCAATCTGGGGCCCGTCCCCAAATACCTATAGATATGCAGGCCAGCGATGTGTTAACGATGTGCCAGCGGGTGCGCCGCCAGATAGACCTCGGTCAGTTGCGTACGATCGACATGCGTGTAGACCTGCGTGGTCGATATATCGGCATGTCCCAAGATCTCCTGTAGCACACGGAGGTCTGCACCGCCCGCAAGCATATGGGTGGCAAAGGAGTGACGCAGCGTATGGGGATGGAGCCCCACCAGCCCCACCTGGCGCCCGTAGCGCTCACAGATGGCATGGATGCCCTGGCGCGACAGACGGCGGCCGTTCTTATTTAAAAAGACCGCTGAGGTCTCGGTTCCGTGGGCATGGGCCGCCAAGCGAGAACGCCCCTTAGTTATATAGCGCGTCAGAGCTCGCGCCGCACTTCCCACCAACGGGGACAGGCGTTCCTTTGAGCCCTTACCGCGAACGAGCACAAAGCCATCGTCGATATGGATATCGCCAACATCGAGCCCCACCAACTCACTCACACGCAAGCCGCATCCGTAGAGCACTTCCAAGATGGCATGGTCGCGCAAGCCCATCTCGCCCTCGGGGAAGTCTTGATCGAGCAGCGCCGAGACATCCTCCACCGATAGATACTCCGGCAAACGCTCAGCCTTTTTAGGCAGGCGCAACGCCGCCGTTGGATTTTGGGCCACAATCCCATCGCGCACCAAAAAGGCATGCAGGCCCTTCACGGCCGCAAGCGCACGCTCCACCGAGGCATCGGAATAGCCCCCATCGCGACGGTCGGCGACAAAGCCCTCCACGACCTGACGAGTCACCTCATCAAAAGACATGATGCCCGCCCGCTCCAGATACGCGCAGTACGTCGTCAGGTCACGACGATAAGCCGCAATCGTGTTGCGCGCCAAACCCCGCTCGACCGCGAGGTAATCGAGATACTCCCCCGCCGCCACGGCGAGCGACGAGGGAGTAGCTTCGGTATGTTCTTTGTTCGCCGGCACCCTTAGTCCGTAGCGAGGTTCATGGGCGTCACCTGCAGGCGATCGACGCCCTCGTGCTGACCGATCGAGGCACGCACGAACTCTCGGAACAGCGGCTGCGGGTTGGTCGGACGGCTCTTGAACTCGGGGTGAGCCTGGGTTGCCACATACCAAGGATGCACGTCGCGCGGCAGCTCGACCATCTCGACCAGGCGCTCGTCGGGCGACAGACCCGAGATAACCAAACCGGCGTCCTCAAGCTGGTCGCGGAAGGCGTTGTTGAACTCAAAGCGGTGACGGTGACGCTCGTAGACGAGCTCCTCGCCATATGCCTCGCGAGCAAGGGTATCGGCGGCGAGCTTGCACGGATAGGCGCCCAGGCGCATGGTGCCGCCCTTCTCGGTCACGTCCTCCTGCGAGCTCATCAGATCGATGACGCTAAATGGGCCGTCCGGATCGAACTCGGAGGAGCTGGCGCCGGCAAGGCCGACGACGTTGCGGGCGAACTCGCACACGGCCACCTGCATACCCAGGCAAATGCCCAGATACGGAATCTTGTGCTCACGGGCAAACTCGGCCGCGAGGATCTTGCCCTCCAGGGCGCGCTTGCCAAAGCCGCCGGGGACCAGGATGCCCGAGGCGTCGCCCAGAACCTCGGAGACATTCTGCTCGTCGAGGCTCTCGCCGTCGACCAGTTGGACGTCCACATGGCGATCGTAGAAGACGCCCGCATGGTGCAGGGCCTCGATAACCGACAGGTACGCATCGGGCAGCTGCGTGTACTTGCCCACGACGGCGATCTTCACCTTGTCGGCGTGATGGTTGGCGTGATTCTGTTTGCGCAGGAACTCATTCCACTCGCTCATGTCGCGCTCACGCGGGTCCAGACCCAGGCGCTCGCAAATGCGCAGGTCAAAGTCCTGCTCGGCAAGCAGCTGCGGAACATCGTAAATGCTCGCGCAGTCCTCGTTGGTAAAGACGCAATCGGTGTCGACGTCGCAGAAGCTTGCGATCTTCCCGCGGATAGCGTCATCGATATGGTGGTCGGAGCGCAACACGATAATATCGGGCTGGATGCCAAAGCTGCGGAGCTCCTTGACGGAATGCTGCGTGGGCTTGGTCTTGACCTCGTGGGCGGCGGCGATATAGGGAACGAGCGACACGTGGATGTAGCAGACGTTCTCGGGGCCGGCCTCCTTGCGGTACTGACGAATGGCCTCGACAAACGGTTGGGACTCGATGTCGCCGATCGTGCCGCCCAGCTCGGTGATGACTACATCGGAGCCGGTCTGCTCCTCGATGCGGCGGAACTTATCCTTAATGGCATTGGTGACGTGAGGAATCACCTGCACGGTACCGCCCAAAAAGTCGCCGCGACGCTCGCGGGCGATGAGGCTTTTGTAGATGGCACCGGTCGTAAAGTTGGAATCGCGGGTCAGGTTCTCATCAATAAAGCGCTCGTAATGACCCAGGTCCAGGTCGGACTCGTAACCATCCTCGGTTACAAAGACCTCACCATGCTGGAACGGGCTCATGGTACCGGGGTCGACGTTCAGATACGGGTCGGCCTTCTGCATCGTTACTTTGTAGCCACGCGACTTGAGCAGACGGCCCAGCGAGGCCGCGGTGATACCCTTGCCCAGGGACGAAACCACGCCACCGGTTACGAACACATGCTTGGTCATATTGAGTTACCTGCGCTTCCCGTAGAAGTTGTTTATCCACATCTTACGGGTCTTCATTGTAATACTCGCGCCGCGGACCGTCCGCAATTTTTCTCGCGTGCGATTGCATTTCTCAATCTTGAAACAAAACGCCGCCCGGTTTCCCAGGCGGCGTCGCTATGGCAAGGGTTACATGCTGCTATCGATCAGCAACCTCGTCCTCAAGCATTTCTTGAACGAGCATGCCGGTACGGACGCCCTCAAGATACCACTCGCCACGTTCGGTGAGGCAAATGCCATTTGCAAGCTGACCGCCGTCGTCGCTATAACGCGAGACGACATCAATCATGCCTTCGGAATCCAAGCGATCGATTGCGGCGCGGGCACGATACGGCGAAACCCCCACGCGCTCGGCAAGCGTTTTGCGCGAGAAACCATACGGCCCGCCATTGTCTTCGGTTTGCTGGTCGATCTCCATCAACACCAGCACCTCGACACGCTTCATATCGTTGACACTCGCACGACCCTTGCCCGCCATAGCAGCCTCCTCAAACCGAGCACGAGCATCTAACGCGCCGTGCGCGACCGACACACCTCACGATGGCAGGTAATATCCATCATGCGGCATCCCGCTAAGGATGAAACAGTTACGGTTATTGTATACCGCTCAAATTGTTTCTAGGCAGGTAAACGGCTATTTTTCGCCGAAATAGGCACTTTATTGATCAAAAAGCCGTACCGGGCGCTAACCCGATACGGCCAAACTGCAATGCAATTACCGCGGTGCTTCAAACTTAGCGATGGAAGAAACCGCGGCGCTCAAACTTGGGCTCGCAGCACACGTTGATACCCAGTTTGCGCAGTACCGTCTCGTCCGTCGGCGAGATGATCACGCTAAAGAAGGCATCGCAACCGCGCAACTGCTCCAGGCCCGAAAGGACGCGAGCGGCCGTCTCACTCGTGGCCGAGGTGATCGACAGCGCCATAAGCGTCTCGTCGGTGTGGAGGCGCGGGTTTTTGCTACCCAGGAAATGCGTCTTGAGCTTGCTGATGGGCTCGATCGCCTCATCGCTAATGACCTCGAGCTCAAGGTCGACGCCCGAGACATGCTTGAGGGCGTTCATAATGAGCGAACTTGCGGCGCCCAGGCGCGTGGAGGTCTTACCGGTCACCACGGAGCCATCGGGCATGACCATGGCACCCACGGGACCACCCGTCAGCTGTTCCCTGGTGAGGGCCGCCGAGCGTGCCGGTGAGTAGTTCTTATCGATGCCGGCTTTCTTCATAATAATCTTGAGACGGTCGACTTGCTCATCGCCCACGCCGGTACGGCGCACATTTTCGACCGCGGTAAAGTAGCGGCGAACGATCTCCATCTTGGAAGCGTCGCGGCAGGCATCGTCATCGGTGATGGCAAAGCCGACCATATTGACGCCCATGTCCGTGGGGCTCTGGTAGGGGCTCTTGCCCAGGATCTTTTCCATCAGAGCACGGACCACCGGGAAGGCCTCGACGTCGCGGTTGTAGTTGACCGTGGTCTTGTTGTAGGCCTCCAAGTGGAAGGAGTCGATGATATTGGCATCGTCGAGGTCGGCCGTGGCGGCCTCATAGGCGATGTTGACCGGATGCGTGAGGGGCAGATTCCAGACCGGGAACGTCTCGAACTTGGCGTAGCCGGCAGCGGTGCCGTGTTTGTGCTCGTGATAGAGCTGAGACAGGCAGGTGGCGAGCTTGCCCGAGCCAGGGCCGGGTGCCGTCACGACAACGAGCGGACGGGAGGTCTCGACAAACTCGTTCTTGCCATAGCCGTCGTCAGACACGATCAGGTCGACGTCGTGCGGATAGCCCTCGATGGGATAGTGCAGCTTGGCGGGAATGCCGAGCGCGTTCAGGCGATTGCGGAACACATCGGCGGCGGGCTGGCCGGCGTACTGGGTGATAACCACGGCCGCGACAGCAAAACCGTTGCCGCGGAACAGGTCGACCAGGCGCAAAACGTCCTCGTCATAGGTAATGCCAAGGTCGCCACGGGCCTTATTCTTCTCGATGTGGTTCGCGTTGATCGCGATGATGACCTCAACGTCATCGGCAATGCTCTTGAGCATGCGAAACTTGCTGTCCGGCTCAAAACCCGGCAGCACGCGGCTGGCATGATAGTCATCGAACAACTTGCCGCCAAACTCCAAATACAGCTTGCCGCCAAACTGCGAGATGCGCTCCTTAATATGAGCGGCCTGCAGCTCGATATACTTCGCGTTGTCGAAACCCTGGCGCATATATGGCTCCCGTCCCGTTTCCATTTAATGTCTTAGGCGATTATAACGGAGCCTGCCCTCCCCGATGCCCAGGCCATCAACAGGCACCAACCAAACACGCCATCGATAAGTTGCGGTGAAATAGCTCCTGTTTAACCCCTCAAGACGGCCAAACGGGAACTATTCCACCGCAACTTCCCCTTTTGGCGCAAAGTAACCTGACCCCTTTGCACCAACAGCAGAAACGTCGCGGGCAGAGAACGGACAGCGAACAGGCACCAGAGCGAGCAAGCCGCCCCCTGCGCCAACAATGGCAGCGCCGCAGGTTGAGCATAAGTCAGCGAAAGCCCACCAGAGCGAGCAAGGTGACGTGAAAGAGGAGGGCATAGGCCTTTTGGCCATGCCCGACGATTGAACGTCAGATTGCCGCTCTGGCGGGCTTGCAGCGTCGAGTGGTTCCGGCGTTTGGTAAAACGCCGGAACACAAGAGCGCCCCCTCCCGCGCACGGAACGGGAGGAGGCTAAAGGTAGGAGTCTACCGGTGGGGTTACCCCACCGGACAGACGATGACCAGGTGATCCTTTACAGGATCGTCATGGTTTCCGTGGGGTACCCAAGGGGTACTTAGAGCATCACGCAGGCGACGGTCAGAATGATGGCGCAGACGACGGAGAGAGCGACGATGAGCTTGAGAGCAAACTTGAGCCAGGTCGTCCACTCGATCTTGGCCAGGGCAAGACCGCCCATGATGGCGCCGGAGGTCGGGGTGAACAGGTTCACGACGCCGATGGCGGCGGAGAAGATCATGACCATGACCTCGGGCGAGAAGCCGAGCTTAACAGCCAGCGGTCCCATGATGGGCATGGAGACAGTAGCCATACCGGAGGTCGAGGGGATCAGGAAGGACAGGCCGAAGTAGACCAGGAAGCTCATGGGAGCGAAGATCACGCCGGACAGGCCAGCCAGAGCATTGGCGGCAGCGTCGAGGACGTAGACGTCGAGGCCGGTGCTAGCCATGAGGACGGAGATACCACGGGCAAGAGCGATGACGAGGACAACGGACATCATGTCGGCAGCGCCGGTGATGAAGGTGTTGACGATCTGCTTCTCGGAGAGGCCACCGATGATACCGATCAGGACAGCCATGAGGAAGAACCAGGTGGAAGCCTCGTCGAAGTACCACTGGCCAATGGGCAGGCCGGTGATCAGGGCAGACCAGCCCTGAACGATGGCGTTACCGTCGGCGTCATAGACAGCGCCAGCATCGAAGAAGTTGGCGACGCCCTCGTTGAGGTCGGCCAGCGGGATGAAGCCGACGATCATGACGACGAAGGTGAAGGCAAAGGCGATCAGAACACCCTTCTGACGACCGGTGAGCTTGACCTCCTTGTGAACCTCGGAAGCAGCCTTGCCGTGAGCCTCTTCGGCGTCCTTGAGCTCCTGCATCGAAAGGATGGTGGAACCCTTGTCAGCCTTGACCTTCTTGGCATAGCTCATGACGAAGAGGATGGACATAACAGTGGTAACAATCCACAGGACGGCACCGAGACCGATGATGATGGACTGGTTGACCTCAATGCCAACGCCGGTCAGAGCGTCGACGGCAGCACCGACGGCGAACGGGTTAACCGTGGAGCCGAGGCAGCCGCAGCCAGCGCCGAGCAGGACGGTGGCAGCGCCGACCATAGGGTCGAAGCCAGCAGCCATCATGGTGGCGGCGAGCAGGGCGTAGAAGGGAACGGTCTCCTCGCACATACCATAGGTGGTACCACCGAGGGAGAAGATGAACATTAGCACGGGAATGAGCATGATCTCATTGCCCTTAAGCTTCTGCACCAGAACGGCAATGCCGTTGTCCAGGGCGCCGGTCTCGGTCATCATGCCGAGGAAGCCACCGAGGATCATAACGAAGAGGCAGACGGGCAGAGCGTCAGCGAAGCCCTTGACCGGGGCGGTGCAGAAATCGCTCAGGCGGGCAGCGGTAACCGCGCCACCGGACGTACCGGAGACGATAACGGTAACAACCGCGACGATTGCCAGCAGAGCAAGAAGAATGGTGAACGATGAAGGCATACCGCGCTTTTTCTTAGCGGTCTCAGTCATAGTTCTCATCCCCCCTTCATAAATCATTTACTGATCTCGCCCGAAGCGGCTCTTCCGTGCCGTGCATGTCGCTCGGTGCGAGATTTTTACCAGACAAAAGCGCTCGGGGTGCGCAGGAATGCACCCCGAGCGAGATGCTAGATGCTCTTACTTGAGCGTGGCGTACATGACAGCCTTGATGGTGTGCATGCGGTTCTCGGCCTCGTCGAAGACCTTGGAAGCGGGGCTCTCGAAGACCTCGTCGGTGACCTCCTGCTCGGTGATGCCGAACTGCTCGCACTTCTCGGCGCCAATGGTGGTGTTGGTGTCGTGGAAGCTGGGCAGGCAGTGCAGGAAGATGGCACCCGGGTTGGCCATAGCCATGACCTCGGAGGTAACGCGATACGGGGTGAGCTGAGCGATGCGCTCGGCCCAGACCTCGTCAGGCTCGCCCATGGAGACCCACACGTCGGTGTAGATAACGTCGGCACCGGTGACGCCGTCCTTGACGTCGGTGGTCAGCTTGATGGTGCAGCCGTTGGCCTCGGCGATGGGCTTGCAGGCCTCGATGACGTCGTCAGCGGGCATGCACTCCTCGGGGCCGCAGGCCACGAAGTTCATGCCGAGCTTGGAGCAAACGACCATGAGAGAGCGAGCAACGTTGTTCTTGCAGTCACCCATGAAGACGAGGGTCTTGCCCTTGATGTCGTAGTTGAAGTTCTCCTGGACGGTCAGGATGTCGGCGAGCATCTGGGTGGGATGCCACTCAGTGGTCAGGCCGTTCCACACAGGCACGCCGGACTTAGCAGCGAGCTCCTCGACGTCGTCCTGGGCAAAGCCACGGAACTCGATGCCATCATACATGCGGCCGAGAACGCGGGCGGTATCCTCGATGGACTCCTTCTTGCCCATCTGCGACGAACCCGGATCGAGGTAGGTGACGCCCATGCCCAGATCCATGCCGCCGACCTCGAAGGCGCAGCGGGTACGAGTGGAGGTCTTCTGGAAGAGCAGAACGATGTTCTTGCCCTCGAGATAGCGGTGCGGAACGCCAGCGCGCTTCATGTCCTTGAAGTTCTTGGAGAGCTTGAGCAGGTACTCGATCTCCTCGGTGGTGAGGTCGAGGAGCTTGAGGAAGCTACGGCCGGAGAGGTTAACACCCATGGTTCGTTTCCTTTCGAAGAAATGAATTACGTAAGTATTAGTGTCGCCCGTTTGACGGGCGAAACCGGTGCGGTTGTAGGGAGACCGCACCGGAAACGGAAAGACTTAGAGGTCCTCGCGCCAGAAGGGCATGCTCATGCAGCGCGGGCCGCCGCGGCC
>CATYIU010000056.1:0-8806 GCA_958407445.1 uncultured Collinsella sp. | reverse complement strand
ATGCGAACCTCCAGTCCGGACCGCCCCGCGGTCCAACTTTCTGTCCGCACCCCCATTCCAGGCAAAACAGTCCGTATTCCACCGCAACTTTGTTATTTGCCCTTGGGCTTGCTGGCGTAGAACTTCTTCTTTTTGGGCTTGCCGGCGGGGGAGGGTTTGCCGGCAAAGTTGGACTTGCCGTTGCCGGCCTGCGTGTGCGCGGTTACCGCCGCACGGGGCTTGCGGGCCTCGGGGTTGCGCAGCTCTTCGACGCGCTCGGCAATTTCCTCGGCGCTAAAGCCGACCTCGGCCATGGCGTCCTCGATGGGCAGGCGGCGCACGATGTAGCAGTGGTGCACCTTCTGGTTGCGCGCGAAGTCCTCGGGGATGGTCTGCGCCGTAATGTCCTCCAGCACGACGCCCGCGCGCGCGAGCTTGCGCGTCTCGGGACGGAAGCCGCGCAGGTTGCAGCTAAAGATGGCATGGCCGCCCTGCGCGAGCAGGCGCGATACGCCGGCCAAAAGCTCAACATGGTCGCGCTGGACATCCCAGGTGCGGCGGCCCATCTTGGACGAGTTCGAGAACGTGGGCGGGTCGACAAAGATCAGGTCCCAGCGGTTGCGCGTCTGGCGCTGGTCGCGAATCCAGGCGAGCACGTCGTCGCGAACAAAATGATGCTGAGGCCCCACAAAGCCGTTCTGGCGCATGTTGCGCTCGGCCCAGTCCAGATAGGTGTTGGAGAGGTCGACCGTCACGGTCTCCTCGACGCCGCCGTCGGCCGCGTAGCAGGTGGCAGTGCCGGTGTAGGCAAACAGGTTGAGGAAGCGGCGCGCCTGCTTGGCGTGCTCGCGCACTAGGTTGCGGGTGACGCGGTGGTCCAAGAAGATGCCCACATCCAGATAGTCGTCAAAGTTGACGGCAAAGGTAAGGCCGCCCTCTTCGATGAGCGGCAGACGACGGCGTGCGATATTGGCGCGCTCGCCCGAGCCGCCCTTGCCGGCGCCCTGCTTGCCGTACTGCGAGCCGCCGCGCGAACGCATGCGGGCCTTGGCGTGCACATGCTTGGCAGGAACATCTAGGATGCGCGGCGCGATGGCCAGAATGTCGAGCATACGGGCCTGGGCTAGCGCGGGGTCGATGGTCTTAGGCGCGGCGTATTCGGCGATGACGAGCCAGCGGCCCGGCGTCTGCGGGCAGCCCTCGTACAGGTCGATGGCGGCGGAGTAGTCGGGCAGGTCGGCATCGTAGACGCGGTAGCAGCTCACGCCCTCGCGCTTGGCCCACTTGCGGCGCAGGCGGGCATTCTTGCGCAGGCGGTTAGCGAACTGCTCGGACTCGGGGATGAGCACGGGTAGCGGCTTGCCGTCGCCCAGGTCGAGCATGGCGGCAGGCTCGGGCATGGCGGAAGCGGCGGCTTCATCGTTGACGTCGTCGGCATCCGCAACCTCGGCCTCGGCATCCGCACTGGTCGTAGCCTCAAACGCTGCGGCGGCGTGGTCGAGCGAAGGCCAGACTTCGACGGTTGCCTCCTCGTTGTTGGGCATGACGGCGATCGAGCGCTCGGGTTCGGCGTGGAGCGCGCGGGCCAGCAATCCGTCGCGGGTGAGTGCGGCGACCGACGCCGCGGCAAGCTCGGGCGCGCGGCGCAGCTCGCCGATGAGCGTCATGGCGTCGTGCATGAGCGAAAGCGGCGTCTCGGTCGTATCCGCGACCACGGCGGCACCGGCGACGGCGCCTGCATGGTCCAGCACGGTGGCGGATTTGGCGGCGCAAAAATCGACAAAGCGCTTGTAGCCGGCACACTTAACCATGCGCTCGGCAGTCTTGCGGGCGGCGGGGTCAATGTCTACGGCGACGATGCGCGCCTGGCGCTCGCGTGTCGCCGTCTCGCGCTCGCGTGCCTCGGCGAGCAGCTGCTCCCACAGGGCGGCGTCGTGCAGCTGCCAGCCCTCAAAGCCCCAGTGCTCGCGGGCGGCGCCCGGAGCGCGGTCGGTTAGGATATTCACGGCCTCTAGCAGCAGGCCGCCGCCGGCGCACGAGGCGTCGACCAGCGTGGGCAGGGCTTCGTTCTCGTAATCGTCGGCCGTTAGCTCGCGCTCGCACAGTGCAGTCCAGCCGACCTGCGCCAGCACCAGGGCGGCGTAGTCGGGGCGCAGCACGTGTGTGCCCTCGCCGGCGCGGGTCGCGGCGGACGGCAGGCGCTTGAACAGCGGGTCGCCCGAAAGGTCCAGACTGATGCTCGCGCGGCGCTGACGCAGCGAAAGCAGCAGGTGAACGTCGGGATCGGCGGCGTCGACATCGGCGCGACGGCCCGTGGTCTCGGCCAGACGGTCGCATAGCGCGTCCTTGGCGCGCAGGGCCGAGAAGCGTGTGTTGCGCAGCTGCTCGGTCACGCCGCGGGCGGTGATGGCGATGGTGGCGCCGGGGCGGACGATGCTCTCCCAGGCGATGTCGTAAACGCCGTCGTACAACTCATCGGCATCCTGCGCCTCAAAGCGCCCAAGCACCACAAACACGCGGCTGGCCAGGCGCGACCACAGGCAGGCGCGGTAGCCTTCTTCGAGCTCGCCCTCAAACGTAGCGCGGCCCTTCAGGCGGCGGACATGCGAAAGCCCGAGCCGCTTGAGCTCGTCGGCGAGTGCGGATTCAAAGCCCTCGGGGCAGCTTGCATAAAATTCCATGGGTGACCTCTCTGGTTGCGTCGCTCCATTATATGATGGATGCTTCGTTTACTCTCGCCCCCGAAAGGAACCCATATGATTGATGCGTGCCCCGATTCCGCCGTGCTCTTTTTTGACGTGGACGGCACGCTGACGTCGTTCGATCCCGATAACATGACCGATAAGGACTTCTCGGCGGTGCGTCCCTCGCGGGCGGTCATCGAGGCGTTTCATCGCCTGCGCGATGCGGGGCACAAGGCGTTTATCTGCACGGGTCGTCCCTTGTGGCTGATTGCGGACAGCCTGCGCGCGCTCGACCCTGCGGGTGTCGTGGCCATGGCGGGCGCCACGCTCGAGGTCGAGGGGCGTGTGGTACACGAGGAATGCATTGACGAGGGCATTGTCGAGGAGCTTGCGCGTCGCATTGTCGCGGCAGGGTTCGAGGCCTTTTTCGAGGCCAACGAGGCAACCTTTGCGCTGGAGCCTGCGGGCGTTGAGCAGTCGTCTTTGATCGGCGCTGCTGCGGTGCACAGCGCCGAGGAAATGCGCATCGACGGTCGTCTGCGCGTGGGCAAGGTGTGCCTTAACGCGTCCGGCTTGGCTCGCGTGGCCAACGACGACGGCTTTATCGACCGCAACTTTGAGCTGTGCAATACCGGCGGCCAGAACCGCGAGCTGAGCCCCAAGGGTATCGACAAGGGCGTGGGTGTGGCACGGGCGCTGGAGTATCTGGGCCGCGCGGGAAATGCGCGCACCTTTGGCTTTGGCGATTCGGGCAACGACCTGGGCATGCTCGCTGCCGTCGAGACGGCCGTGGCCATGGGCAACGCCATGCCCGAGGTCAAGGCACTCGCCGACTACGTGACCGACGATGTCGCACACGACGGTACCGTCACCGCCATGCAGCATTTTGGGTTGATTTAATAAATGGCCGGGTCGCCCGCAGTGGGGGCGACCCGGCCATTTGAGCTATTTTGCAATATAGAGCTTGGGATGACTGCGACTGCTCTCGATCGCCGCCGTCATGATGCCCTCGTCGTCTCCATCAACGATGATGCCGTCGAGGTCATCGATCTGCGCGGACTGATAAAAACTGGTCTTGTTGAATTTTCCCTGGTCAACCATCATGTAGCCCTGGTTTGAGTTGGTCAGGTACATATGCTTGATCATGGCCGAGAAGTCGTGCTCGACGGTAAAACCGTGGTCGGGGTGGAATCCGTCGGCACTGACAAACGCCTTGTCGGCATGTAGTTTGCTCATGCAGTCGAGCGTTAGTGCGCCCGCGAGATAGAGGTGGCCCTTGCGCACAGAGCCGCCCAGCAGCACTACCGAAGCGTTGGGGAGATTGAAGCTGGCGTAGTTCGCGATTGCAAGATCGCCGGTGATAATGGTGATCTCACGCTTGTCCATGAGGGCCTTAGCGAAGTAAAAGCCTGTGGTGCCGATATCAATTACCAGAACATCGCCATCATCAACAAGAGTTGCTGCGGTTGCGGCGATGGCTTCCTTGGCCTCGACTTGGACATTGATGCGCTCCTCGGGATACGAGATTGCGTTGGAGCGAGAAAGCGATACCGCTCCGCCGCGTACGCGACGCAGCTTGCCTTCGGATTCCAGCGAGATGAGGTCGTGTCGTGCGGTGACTTCCGAAACCGAAAAACGGCGAACGATGTCGGATACCGAGATATTTGGCTTTTCGGCCAGCCAATTCATGATAAATCGCTGACGCTCGGCCGGTGAAAGGTCTGAAGTAGATGCCATATGCCGCTCCTTTTGAACAAAAGGTAAAAGATGCGCCTTTCGTAATCGAAATATAACGTATCGATATGAAAAGAACAAGGCAAATTCGAATGAATCAAAAGAACGGAATGGCATGTCACAAATGCATGCGTAGCAGATAGTTCGCACGTAAACGGGCTATAAAGAGTCTCATTCTGAAGGTGCCGCCCAAAAGAAGTACGTTCACGCCCGATATTCGACCGTTCACGGAAAGTTGACAATTGAGCTTTCGATAGCTTTTGAAATGGTTTATAAAAGAAAACCGAAAAGCTTTTGAAACAAAGAAGAAGGCTTTCGATAGCAATAGTGTTAGATGAGAAAGGACCGAACATGGCGATCAAGGTGTTTGCCGACGGCGCTAACCTCGAGGGTATGCTTGACATGCATGACAATGGCAACGTTCAGGGCTTCACGACCAATCCTTCCCTTATGAAGGCCGGCGGCGTGACCGACTACCGCGCTTTTGCCAAGACGGTTCTTGAGCACATTACTGATGTGTCGGTCTCTTTTGAGGTATTCGCCGACGACGAGGCGGGTATGGAAGCCGAGGCTCGCGAGATCGCAACCTGGGCAGACAACGTCTACGTTAAGATCCCGGCGCTCAACACCAAGGGTGAGTCCACTGCCGCGCTGGTCAAGCGCCTTTCTGCCGACGGCATCAAGGTGAATGTCACCACTATCTTCACGCCCGAGCAGGTCGACGAGTTTGTCGATGCCGTCTCTGCTGAGACCCCCTCTATTCTGTCCATCTTTGCCGGTCGCATTGCCGATACCGGCGTCGATCCGCTGCCCCTCATGGCGGAGTCCGTAAAGAAGGCTGCCGTTAAGCCTGCTGCCGAGGTTCTCTGGGCGTCTACGCGCGAGGTCCTCAATATCTTCCAGGCGGAGTCCGTTGGATGCCAGATCATTACGGTTCCCAATGCCCTTCTTGCCAAGCGCAAGAATTTCGGGAAAGATTTGCTTGAGTACTCGCTTGATACGGTCAAGGGCTTTGCCCACGACATTCAGGCACTTGGTTTCCATATCTTGCCCGAGGAGTAGGGGACGAGCATGCTGACCGATCTTCTTAAACCCGAGCTTGTTGCCTGCCACGTCGAGGCCTCCGATTGGGAGGAAGCGATCAGGGCATGCGGTAAGTTGCTCGTAGGCGCTGGCAAATGCGACCAGAGCTATGTTGACGCCATGATTTCATCGGTTCACAAATTCGGCCCCTATATGGTCTTGGAAGAGGGCATCGCCATGCCCCACGCTCAGGCAGACGGCAATGTGAGTGAAGCGGGAATCTGTATCGTCACGCTTGACCCAGCCGTTGCGTTTGGACACGAGGATTTCGATCCGGTTCACGTGCTCGTGGGTATTTGCGCGCCCGACCCCAAGGCTCATCTTGGCTGCTTGGCGGAGCTTTCGCAGATGTTCGAGGACGAGGACTGCGTTGCCAAGCTCAGCGCATGCGATACGCCCGAGCAGGTTTTGGAGACCATGCGTTCATTCTTTTAGGCCTTAATGGCACGGCGATGCGTCGCCGCTTTTGGATAGACGGAAAACCGTCACGTGTAGGAGAGGAAGGTTGCCATGCATATCATCACCGTATGCGGAAACGGCATCGGGTCTAGCCTGATGCTCGCTGGCAAAGTCGAGGAGCTTTGCGAGGAGGAGGGCATCAAGGCCGACGTTGAGTCTATGGACCTGAACGGTGCTTCTTCCGCAAATCCGGATCTGTTCATCACCGTTAAGGAGCTCGCCCCCGAGCTCCACGGCAACGTTGTGATCGTTCGCAGCTATGTGAACAAGAAGAAGATCCGCGAAGACGCCCTCGAGGCAATCAAGGCGGCTGCCGCTAACGCCTAAAGCGGCACAAAAAAGGGCGGTTCCCTGTGGAAGAGGGAAACGCGCCCACGTTAGAGAGAAAGGAAGCGCAGATGCAAGCCATCCTTCCCATACTTGAGTTTATCCAATCGATTCTGACCAAGCCAGCGTGGATCATGGGTCTGTTTGCCTTTGTGGGCCTTGTTGCGCTCAAGCGCCCTGCCCACAAGGTGATGACGGGAACCCTGAAGCCCATTCTTGGTTACATCATGCTGTCTGCCGGCGCTGCTGTTGTCCAGGAGAACCTTGCTCCGCTGGGTACCTTCATCGAGACCGGCTTCCACATCACCGGCGTCGTGCCCAACAACGAGGTCGTCGTTTCGATGGCTCAGAGCGTCCTCGGCGTTCAGACCATGATGATCCTGATTCTCGGCTACGTCGTGAACATTATCATTGCCCGCTTTACCAAGTTTAAGTACATCTTCCTGACGGGCCATCACAGCATGTTTATGGCTTGCCTGCTGTCTGCCGTTCTGCAGGCATCTGGCTTCCAGGATGTCCAGCTTGTCATCGTGGGCGGCATGTTCCTGGGCCTCGTGAGCGCTATGCTTCCCGCCGTTGGTCAGCGTTTCACCGAGAAGGTTACCGATGGCGATGAAATCGCCATGGGCCACTTCGGTTCACTCGCCTATTACATCTCCGCTGCAGTCGGTACGCTTTTTGCTAAGGACGCCGAGGAGAACAGCACCGAGAAGATCGAGGTTCCCGAGAAGTTCGCCTTCCTGCGCGACACTACCATCTCCACGGCTCTTACCATGGCCTTCTTCTACCTGGTTACCGCTTTCGCCGCTTACATCGCAGATCCTGCGGTCGTTACCAAGACCGCTGGCGGCGACAACGTGATTGTCTATGCCCTGACCTGCGCTCTGTCTTTCGCCGTTGGTGTCACCATCGTCTATAACGGCGTTCGTATGATCCTTGCCGACCTGGTCCCGGCTTTCCAGGGCATCTCCAACAAGCTGATCCCCGGTGCCATCCCCGCCGTCGACTGCGCTGTCTTCTTCCCCTATGCTCCCACCGCCGTCATCCTCGGCTTTGTCGCTTCCTTCATCGGTGGCGTGGTCGGTATGTTCATCGTGGGCGCTACCCTGGGCATCTTCATCATCCCGGGCATGGTTCCCCACTTCTTCTGCGGTGCTACCGCAGGCATCTACGGCAATGCTACCGGCGGTCGCAAGGGCGCAGCTCTTGGCGCTTTCGTCAACGGCCTGCTCATCACCTTTGCCCCGGCCCTGCTCCTGCCCGTTCTTGACGTCTTTGGCTTCAAGAACACTACGTTCGGCGACTTCGATTTCTCCGTCATTGGTATTACGCTCGGCCGCGCTGCCGAGGCCTTCGGTACCACCGGTGTCTACGCGATTCTTGCTGTCCTTCTGATCGTCGCCTTCGTCCCCAACTTCATCCACACCAAGGGTGCTGTGATCAATCACGTTGAGGAAGAGTAATCCAGGCATACGTTAAGCCCTAATCGGGCGGAGCTCCGATAACCGGCTCCTACACGGAAGCGGTGACGTCTCAAATGAGGCGTCACCGCTTTTTGTTTTGGAGCGGTTGTGAAAACGCACCGGTGAAGCGCTGTCTCTGCGCCGCGAACGGAATCAACCGCGATGATCGGCAAAAACGTTTTGCCGCTGGGGTGTCGATATAAAAATGGTAAAACTGCAAAACCGTTCGCCGAGAAGATAAAAACCCGCAGTTCACGCCTTGATAAACGTAGGTAAAGTGTTTAGCAGTTTATCGGCCGTATGCTAACGAAAGGAATCAGGCAGATGGCAATCAAGGTGTTCGCTGACGGTGCAAACCTCGAGGGCATGCTCGACATGTACGAGAACGGCAACGTTCAGGGTTTCACGACCAACCCGTCCCTTATGAAGAAGGGCGGCGTGACGGATTACCGCGCGTTTGCCAAGGAGGTCCTGGCCCACATCACCGACGTGTCCGTGTCGTTTGAGGTCTTTGCCGACGACGTCGAGACCATGGAGGTCGAGGCCCGCGAGATCGCTACCTGGGCCGAGAACGTCTACGTCAAGATTCCGTGCGTGACCACCAAGGGCGAGTCCACCGCCGAGCTGGTGCACAAGCTTTCGGCCGACGGCATCAAGATCAACGTCACCACCATCTTTACGCCTGCGCAGGTCGACGAGATGGTCGAGGCTGTTGACGCGGAGACGCCGTCCATCATCTCGCTCTTTGCCGGCCGCATCGCCGACACCGGCGTCGACCCCATTCCGTTTATGACGGAGTCGGTCAAGAAGGCCGCCGCCAAGCCCGCCTGCGAGGTCCTGTGGGCATCCACGCGCGAGCTCATCAACATCTACCAGGCGGAAGGATGCGGTTGCCAGATCATCACGGTGCCCAACAACATCCTGGCCAAGCGTAAGAACATCGGCCGCGACCCGTACGAGGTCTCGCTCGATACCGTGCGCGGTTTCGCTAAGGATATCGCCTCGCTCGGCTTCCATATCCTGCCGTAAGCAAGGGTACCCCCTCTCGCGACGTGCAAAATCGCGAATATTCAGCAT
>CATYIU010000055.1:0-8968 GCA_958407445.1 uncultured Collinsella sp. | reverse complement strand
CTCATGGAAAACCTCCCATTTCCCGATGTCCAAGAAATGGGAGGCAGTTCACAGGTACCTTTGTGGTGGTTTTCCAGTTTGCCAACGATATACGCGCCGGCAAAAAAGTCTGCTATACTCTTTCCCGCTGTCCCCATCGTCTAGCGGCCAAGGACGCCACCCTTTCAAGGTGGATATCGCGGGTTCGAATCCCGCTGGGGGCACCACAGAATCTGAGAAGCCCGTTACCAATTCGGTGACGGGCTTTTTGCTACCCATACGCCGGGATTCGAACCCCGAAGGCATAAAATCACACTGTCATCCAAGGGCCCGTGGACAAAAAATAGCAAATATGAGTACTGTTACCAATTTAGTAACAGCGATTTCATGCCATCAGAAGGCGATTTGGACACAAGGCGTCCTACGGCGGAGGAATTGCAGGCATTTATCAGCTAAGTACTTGGACATATGTTGCGTAACACTGCATATTTTGCAAAAAGATAATGCTACAGGGCTTGTGACAGTACTCATATTTGACGTTTTTTGCCCACGACCCCTTATTGTGTGGGCGAATCAGTTGCAAAGCGGGATCCAAAGCGTCCTTCGCAAACAAATAGCCGGGGCCCGCGCGATGCGGACCCCGGCTCAACACCGTGACGATATGTCAGTTACGCTCTACACGTAGAACAGGATGTCGTCGTAGGTCGGGACCGGCCAGTAGTCGGCGGCCACGATCTCCTCCATGGCGTCCACGGCAGCACGCAGCGTATCCATAGCGGGAACGACCTCGTGCGCGTACACGTTGGCCTGCTCCTGGCCATCGAGAGCCTCGGCCTTCTGATGTACGGCGTCGAGCGCCTTGATGGAGTCGTTGATGGCGGTGATACCGTTGCAGAGCTTGTTGAGCGTGTTCTGCTCGCACTGCATGGCGGCCTCAGCACCGGCGGCACGAATAGTCTCAAGGCCCTTAGCGACCTTGGTAGCATAGGCGGTAATGACCGGGCGATAGGTACGACGCGCCTCGCGAACCATCGTGGTAGCCTCGATGTTCATGAGCTTGTTGTACTTCTCGAGCTTGCAGTCATAGCGGCACTGGGCCTCGGCGCGGGTCAGGACACCCGTCTCCTCAAAGAGCGCAATGGCCTTATCGGAAACAAAGGCGGGAAGAGCGTCGGCCGTGGTCTTGTTGTTGGCAAGGCCGCGCTTCTCGGCCTCGATGGGCCACTCGTCGGAGTAACCGTCGCCGGAGAACAGGATGCGCTGGTGATCGGTCAGCACCTTCTTGCAGTACTCGAGCGCGGCGTCCTGGAACTTATCCTCGGGCGTACCCTCGAGTGCGTCGGCGAAGGACTTGAGCGACTTGGCCACGGCGGCATCGAGCACCAGGTTGGAGTCGGAGACGTTCTGCTCGGAGCCGCAGGCACGGAACTCAAACTTGTTGCCGGTGAAGGCAAACGGGGAGGTGCGGTTGCGGTCGGTGTTGTCCTGCATCAGCTTGGGCAGGGTATCGGCGCCCAGGTCGAGCACGCCGCGCGTGGCATGGACGGAAGCCTTGCCATCGATGATCTTCTCGACGACTTCGGTAAGCTGGTCGCCCAGGAAGATGGACATAATCGCCGGAGGAGCCTCGTTGGCGCCCAGACGATGATCGTTGCCGGCCGAGGCAACGGAGGCACGCAGGAGCTCCTGATAGTTATCGACGGCCTCGATCACCGCGGTAAGGAAGACGATGAACTGCAGGTTGTCGAGCGGGGTGTCGCCCGGGTCGAGCAGGTTCTCGGACTCGGTGCCAAGCGACCAGTTGTTGTGCTTGCCCGAACCGTTGATGCCCTCAAAGGGCTTCTCGTGCAGCAAACAGACCAAGTCGTGGCGGGAGGCGATGAGCTTCATCTTCTCCATCATGACCAGGTTCTGGTCGATGGCCTCGTTGACCTCGCCATAGACGGGGGCGAGCTCATGCTGGCAGGGAGCGACCTCGTTGTGCTTGGTCTTGGCGGGAATGCCGAGCGCCCACAGCTCGTTGTCCAGGTCCTTCATATAGGACGAGACGGTGGGGCGGATTGCGCCAAAGTAGTGCTCCTCGAGCTCCTGGCCCTTGCAGGGAGCGGCACCAAAGAGAGTGCGGCCGGTGATGACCAGGTCCTTGCGCTTGCGGTAGGCGTCCTTCTTGATCAGGAAGTACTCCTGCTCGTCGCCAACGGAAGGAACGACCTTCTTGGGGGTCTTGCCAAACAGCGCCAGAACACGCTTGGACTCGCGCGAGAGTGCGGTCATGGAGCGCAGCAGCGGGGTCTTCTTGTCCAGGGCCTCACCCGTGTAGGAGCAGAACGCCGTGGGGATGCACAGGACGTCGTCCTTAATAAAGGCAGGGCTGGTGGGATCCCAGGCGGTGTAGCCACGGGCCTCGAAGGTAGCGCGCAGGCCGCCGTTGGGGAAGCTCGATGCGTCCGGCTCGCCCTGGATGAGGTTCTTGCCCGTAAACTTGGTAATGGCGGTGCCGTCGTGGTTGGGCTCGAGGAAGCTGTCGTGCTTCTCGGAAGTGATGCCCGAAAGCGGCTGGAACCAGTGCGCATAGTGCGTAGCTCCCTTGGAGATGGCCCAGACCTTCATGGCGTGAGCAACGGCGTTGGCCACATCCAGGTCGAGCGGCTCACCGTCCTCGAGGGTTGCAGCAAGGCGCTTCCAAATGTCCTTGGGGAGGTAGTCCTTCATGACTTCCTCCGAGAACACCATGGTCCCGAAGCGGTCAGTAAGTTCGGCCATACGGAACTCCCTTCGTATCGGCACCGCGTGAGAAGCGGTGTTGATTACTAACGAACGAGTCATAGATTAGGCTCGCCGTGTTTCCGCAACATTACCGTTATGTTGCTGTCACGAAACCAATCAATGAGGTTACCGCATCGCGGCGGCGTTGCCGCCCTCAACAGCCAATCAACTGTATAAATTGCAGACCTCTCCCCATGGTTTAAGGGTAGTTATTTGGGACGGGGCTATTTTTAGCTGCCTCGGCTGCCAGCGCTAGCATTTTGCCTGACTGACGGTCGAGGTAGCTAAAATGGCCCCGCCGGGAACTCTCCCGACGGGGCCATGATCAACAGCGCCCTATGCGAACCCGTTTGCCGCTACAGGCAGACGCCGTCTTTCCAGATACCGATCTCGTGACAGCCGCGGCGCCGCAATAGCATGGGCCACCAAATTAATCCAGGTCGGCTCCGTTAGTCTCGATCACGTGCTTGGCCCAGTAGTAGCTGTCCTTGAGGACGCGCTTGCCGGTACCGTGGCCGTAGTCATCGCGATCGACGTAGATAAAGCCGTAGCGCTTGGACATCTCGGAGCTCGAGCAGCTCACGATATCGATGGGGCCCCAAGCGTAGTAGCCGCGAACATCGACGCCGTCCGCGATGGCCTCGCGCACCTGCTCAAGGTGCGCACGATAGAAGTCGACACGATACGGGTCGTGAACGGTCCCGTCCTCCTCGAGCGTGTCGTAGCAGCCCACGCCGTTCTCGGTAATGTAGATGGGCTTGCGGTAGCGATCCCAGTACGCGTTGAGCGTAAAACGCAGGCCGAGGGGGTCGATGCACCAGCCCCACGGATTCGCCGGCAGCTCCTTGTTGCGCTTGGCGTCGTAACCGTCCTCAAACGATTCCTTGCTCACCACGCGCACGTAGTAGTAGGAGAACGTGCAGAAATCGGCCGTGTTGCGCAGGTCCTCGATATCCTGGTCGGAGATCTGGACCTCGATGCCGTTGTCCTCCAAAAAGCGATATGCGGATCCGGGAACCTCGCCGCGCAGCAGCACATCCGAGAAGAAGAACTGCATCTGGTTGAAGCGCAGCGTCGCGAGCGCGTCCTCGGGTTTGCACGAAGCTGCATACGAGGGACCACCGCAGAGCATCATGCCGATCTGGATCTCGGGATGGTGCTCATGGGCATAGCGCGTCGCGCGACCGCATGCAACCATCTCGTTCATGACCGCCTGGTACTTTGCAGAAGGCAGATCGTCGACCTTGTCCTCGGCAACGCCCAGATGGTTAAAGGACTCATGCTCGATCAGGTTAATCTGGTTGACCAGAATCCAGTACTTGACCTTGCCGGCATATCGGTCAAACACGACCTTGCAGTAGCGCTCAAAGCAATCGATCGTCTCGCGCGAGTACCAGCCCGTATAGGAGAGGGTAAGGTTGATGGGCATCTCGTAATGCGAGAGCGTGACCATCGGCTCCATGCCGAGCTCAATCATCTTGTCAAAGAGTCGGTCGTAGAACGCAAGGCCTTCCTCGTTGGGCTCCGCATCGTCGCCGTTGGGGAAGATGCGCGACCACGCGATCGAGGTCCTAAAGGTGTTGAGCCCCATATCGGCAAGCAGTTCAAGGTCCTCAGGGTAGGTATGGTAAAAATCGATACCCTCGCGCTTGGGGAAGATGCGGTCCTTGCTCTCGAGTGCTTCCTTGATAAACGTCGTGGTGATCTCGCGGTTGTGCTTCTCACCGATGGGGATATCGTCGCGAAACTCGTTGATATCCGCCACGCTCGGGGCCTTGCCATCGACGTCCCATGCGCCCTCGCACTGGTTGGCGGCAACGGCGCCGCCCCACAAAAAGCCCTCGGGAAACGTGCGGGGAACCTTATGCATGGCTCTCCCCTCCCTCAAGCGCGCTCAGGCGGGCATCGAGGCTCTTGCAGATCTTGAGGATCTGCTTGGTGATCACGATTTCGGAGTTGACCGTCATCAGGTGATCTTGGGCGTGGGTGAACAGCAGCGAGTACTCCTGCTCCCCGCCGGCGGCCTCCTCCTGGATCGCATCGGTCTGCGTTTTGTGGGCGGCGGTGATCTTCTCGTGCGCGAGCTTCATCTTGTCCTCGGCAGCAGCAAAGTCCCACTGGGCCATAGCCTCGAGCGCGTCTTTGTTTGCAAGGCGGGCGTCGCCGGCGTTGAGCACGATGGACATTGCTGCCTGGATCTTATCGTCAGTCATGATGTAACATTCCTTACTTGAGCAGGGCAGACAGGGCGTCGCGCCACGCCTGCCCAGAAAACAATACGTACCGTCCGCTTATGCCTCTGCGGAATCGAGGGCGTCCTTGTCGCCGGCCTCTGCGACCTCCTCGGCAAGAACCTGCTTCTCGTACACCTTGAAGAACGGGTACCACACGAGCGTCGTCACCACAAAGATCAGCACGCACAGAAGCACGGCCTGGATGGAGCCCTCGGTGGCAAGCCAGGTGCTGATGGGAAGCGGGCAATACCACAGCTGGAACAAAATCTTGGGCACGGGGGCAAACAGCACGATCTTGGTGAAGAAGAACGAGATCAGGCTCGCAAGCACCGTGTTGATGCACATGGGGAGCATGAGAATCGGGTTCCAGACGATCGCGCCAAAGACCGTGGGCTCGTTGATGTTGAACAATGCCGGGACCACGACGGCTTTACCGAGCGCCTTGAGACGCTTGGAGCGCGAGAGGAAGAGCATCAGCGAAAGACCGAGCGTGCACCCCACGCCGCCGATCGTCAGATACGAGTAGTTGAACGAGCTCGTGAAGACGTTGGCGGCACCCGCAGTCATGTTGGCCTCGATGCCCGCAAGCCTGAGCGGCGTGGTGATAGGTGTGAGGATCCAAGCGGAGATGCCCATGGCGTAGAAGATGGTTCCGATCAGGTTGAACAGCGCAAAGCCCCACCAGGTCTCGACGAAGTTCTGCAGTGGCATGAAGATCATCAGAACCGTGTTGTACAGGTCAAATCCGAGGTTGAGCACGACGATCCAACCGAGCAGCACGATGGTGCCCAAGGGCAGCATCTGGTCAAACCAGGCGCGGATGAAATCGGGAAGCGAGGACTCCTCGCTAAAGAACGAGAACTTGCCAAACGCCCTGAGAATCAGGCCCGTGATAATGCCGCAGACGATGGCTGCAAACATTCCGCCCGCGCCGAAGGCGCTATGGGCAAAGCCGATTGCCTCATCGGCCTGCAGGCGCGGCGTGATGCAGATGCAAAAGAGGATGACGCCGCTGATACCGGCGATGATGCGCGATTTGCGCAGGCGGCTCTTCTCCATAAAGTTAAAGGGGATGAGAAACGCCATCATAAGCGAGATCAGACCCATGGTCCAGTTGGTGAGCTGGCCAAACTGCGGCCACCATTCCCATCCAAAGGCAGACCCTGGAATGCTCAGCAGCGAGAAGATCGAGCCCAGAAAGATCAGGGGCATGGTCTGGTTGATAGAGTCCTTGAGCGTGATCACCCAAACGTTGTGGTTGATCTTGTTCATCATGGGGGTGAAGCTGGATTCCATCCAGTCGAGCAGCTTTTTCATCCGATCCTCCTAGCCGATATTGCTGAGCAGGTCGTCGAGCGCGGCGGCGCCGTCGAGCTTTGAGTAGTACTCCGCCTTCATAAGGATTACCTTCACATCGGCGCCCTGCGTGTACTCATCGATGTCGTCGAGGATGTAGGCGAGGTGCGGACCGACCATGAGGGCATCGATCTCGTCGATATAATTCTCGATCTCGCTTTCGCTACGGGCGGTCACTGCGATATCAAGGCCGCGCTCTTTAATCACCTTGCGCATATTGGCAGCCATAAAGCCAGAGCTTGCACCCGAGCCGCATACGAGCAGAACGTTGAGCTTAGACATGGTCGTATCCTTTCTTGCCACGCTTGTCCGCGTGATTTCTGTTTTGT
The DNA here is from genome assembly GCA_958407445.1 of uncultured Collinsella sp. Taxonomy (GTDB): domain Bacteria; phylum Actinomycetota; class Coriobacteriia; order Coriobacteriales; family Coriobacteriaceae; genus Collinsella. Next base: position 2,304 of record CATYIU010000055.1, on the reverse strand, counting down.
GTCGTTGCAAGGGCCCTTGCCTTTTGACGCTTCAACCCTACCCCGTTGCGCGCAAGAACGCATCTTGCGTTTTGCACACCCGTTGTGAAACGCGCGTATCGGTCCCGATTCACCCCCTGCATGCAAGTCCTCACTTGCCCGCCTTTGCAATTTGACGGAATATGAGACGCAGGAAATCAAGGTAGAAGGAGCTATCGTGAGGGCGGTACATCATCAGCTTATCCGCAGTCTTGTCAGCAACTCGCCGCAGACGGCCGCGACACTCGCCGAGACGCTCGATGTGAGTGTGCGAAGCATCAGGACCTATGTCCGCGAGATCAACACCTCATGGCCAGGAATCCTCACCTCAACGCCTGTCGGCTACACAATCGACCGCAATCTTGCGGCAGACGTCCTCAAGACGGACGACGGAGAACGCTTCGGCTCCTCAAAGGAACGCAGCGACTACATCGTCAACCATCTGATCGTGCAGCCCGATGGAGACCCCATCGACCTGTGGGACCTATGTGACGAGATGTCGGTAAGCATGTCGACGCTCAAAACGGACCTCGCGCGCGCCAAGCGCACCCTCGCGCGCAACGACCTTGAGCTCGTTACCCACCGAGACCGCATCTCCCTCAACGGAACGGAGCGCAACAAGCGCAAGCTCCTCTCGGGCATGCTTCGGCAAGAGACAAACAACGGCTTCATGGGTACCGGCGCGCTCTCTCGGGCCTTTCCCGATATCGACATCAAGTCCGTTCAACAACTGGTGAGCGACACGCTCTATCGCCACCATCGCTTTATCAACGACTATGCGCTTTCGGACCTGCTGCTGCACCTCGCAATCTCAATCGATCGCATCCGCAGGTCCGAGAGTCTCGATGCCGGCAATACCGCGGACCTACCGGAGGAGGACCGCACCATCGCCTGCGAGCTCGCGGACGCCCTGGGGGCTTCCCTCTCGATTGAGTTTCCCGCAGAAGAGCTTCGCGAGCTCACCCTGCTCATCATGGCGCGTTCGACCGATATCGACTACCGTTCGGCAACCGAAAGCAACCTTGCGGAGCTTATCGGCACGGACTGCATGGCGCTCGTCGAAAAGCTCACCGCGCAATTCAATGAGCTCTATGGCATCGATCTTTCTGATCGGGGCTTTCTTGTGCGCTTTGGCCTGCATGTGCGAGGTCTCCTTGTCCGGGCGCGCACCCAAAAGCCCTCGCGCAACCCGCTTACCGAAAGCGTCAAAACCGGTTGCCCCCTTATCTACGACGCCGCCGTCGCACTCGCATCGACCATCACCAACGATCTTGGCGTCACGATCAACGACGACGAGATCGCGTATATCGCCTTGCACCTTGGCAGCGCCGTCGGCACCCAGCGCGAAGCTGACGCCAAGGCTAAGGCAACCATTTTCTGCCCCTCCTATTACGATATGGGGCCACGCCTTGTCGAACAGCTCGCTGGGCGTTTTGGCGAGCAGCTCATGATCACGCGCATCGCGACAGACGAGGCGGAGCTCACGGACTGCCCCGACGACCTCGTCATCTGCATCTCGCCCATCCAGAGCGTGCTCCAAGTCCCAACGCTCCAGATCGCCCCCGTGCCCTCAAGCACCGACATCGCAAACCTCAGAAGCAAGATCGAGGGCATCTTGGACGCACGTAAGCGCTCCGCGTTCAAAGACCTGCTGCACGAGCTTATCGATCCTGTGCTCTTTGAGGTTCGGGACGATCTTTCCGACCGCGCCGCCTGCATCGAACACATGGGGCGCGGCCTGGTCGACAGCGGTTTTGCAGATAGCTCCTATATCGACAAGGTGTTTGAACGCGAGGAAATGTCCTCGACTGCCATGGGAGCATTTGCCATGCCCCATACCGTGGGACTCGTCGGCAAGCATTCCCGCATTTCCGTGCTCATCTCCAAAAAGCCCATCCAATGGCAGGATACGCAGGTCAACCTCGTTCTCATGCTGTGCTTTAGCCCGGCGGAGCGCTCGTCGTTCAACACGGTATTCGACCGCGTGGCGGGCTCTCTCATCGAACCCGCCAACATACGCCGACTTTTGGAATGCACGTCATACGAAGCCTTCGTCGACGCGCTCGCCAGCCTGGCCAATTAGGCTTACAGCAACCTTCCCGCTCGGCGGATACCTGCTGCGTATCGACGGCGCGGTTCTTGAGCGTACGCTTGGTCATGGCGCACCTCGCATCCTCGGAGCACGCAACCGCGTAGCCCGAGCCGGCTCAGGGAAACGGGACCGCTCCAACCGCACCAGACAGCGCTCGCAATACCAACCAAAAGCCCCGTCCAAAAATGAACTGC
>CATYIU010000054.1:0-10694 GCA_958407445.1 uncultured Collinsella sp. | reverse complement strand
ACGATCCTTTCAGTTACACGCGGCGACGCTTCTTGGGGCGGCAGCCGTTGTGCGGGATGGGGGTCTTGTCCTGGATGCTCGAGACCTCGAGGCCAGCAGCCTGGAGGGAGCGGATGGCGGTCTCACGACCGGAGCCGGGGCCCTTGACGAAGACGGAAACCTTCTTCATACCGTGCTCCATGGCCTGCTTGGCAGCAGCCTCGGCAGCCATCTGGGCAGCGAACGGCGTGGACTTACGGGAGCCCTTGAAGCCCACCTGGCCAGCCGACTTCCAGGAAATGACGTTGCCCTGGGGATCGGTGATCGAAACGATCGTGTTGTTGAACGTAGAACGAATGTGAGCCTGGCCCACGGAAATGTTCTTACGGTCCGCGCGCTTCAGACGGGCAGCGCGAACGTTCTTCTTAGCAGTAGCCATCTATCTAGCGCTCCTTATTTCTTCTTCTTAGCACCGATCTGACGCTTCGGGCCCTTGCGGGTACGAGCGTTAGTGTGGGTGCGCTGGCCGCGGACCGGGAGGCCCTTGCGGTGACGAAGGCCGCGGTTGCAGCCGATGTCCATAAGGCGCTTGACGTTCTGGTTGCGCTCACGGCGGAGGTCGCCCTCAACCATGATCTGGTTCTTATCGATATAATCGCGGATGGCGTTAACCTCATCCTCGGTGAGGTCCTTAACGCGCGTATCCACGTTAACGTTGCACTCGACGCAGATCTTCGTCGCAGTGGTGCGGCCGATGCCGTAAATGTAGGTCAGACCGATCTCAACGCGCTTCTCACGCGGGAGGTCGACACCATTAATACGGGCCAACGTAGTCTCCTCTCTTAACCCTGACGCTGCTTATGACGGGGGTTCTCGCAAATGACGAGGACCTTGCCATGGCGCCTAATGATTTTGCACTTATCGCACATCTTCTTGACCGAAGGACGTACCTTCATCGTTCTTCCTTTCGGTAGCGCTCAAACTACTTCCCTACTATCTACTCGCCCAGCCGCAGGCGTTTAAAACTATGGCTGGTCTTCACACACAATCCGACCGTAGGTTGAGCTAAGCCTGCAGCCGGAAATGGAGTGCGTGTATGCGTGCCGCTATTTGTAGCGATAGGTGATGCGGCCGCGGGTCAGGTCGTACGGGGAAAGCTCCACGACAACCCTGTCACCGGGGAGAATACGGATGTAATTCATTCGGATCTTGCCAGAAATGTTGCACAGAACCGAATGACCGTTCTCGAGCTCAACCTTAAACATGGCATTGGGCAACGGTTCCTTTACCGTACCCTCGAGCTCAATTGCGTCTTCCTTCTTCACAAGCAATCATCTTTCTCTAGAAAACGACAGCGATTGAGTATTCTACAATACGCATGCACGTATCGTAATATCTTCGTAATGGCTCCACATCTAAGTGGAACTTGTTACATTTCTCCGCCTTGGAGCGAACACCAAGCACCTTGCGCGTCGGTGGTGAGAATCACCGGACCGTCATTGGTAATGGCGACGGTGTTCTCGTAGTGCGCGGCGGGCAGGTGGTCGTTGGTCGTAACAATCCAACCGTCGGAGCCCGTGCTCACATGGTTGGAACCCATCGTAACCATCGGCTCGATGGCAATGACCATGCCGGCCTGGAGGCGAACGCCCCTCCCCTTCTTTCCATAGTTAGGAACGTTGGGGTCCTCGTGCATCACGCGGCCAATGCCATGACCCACATAACCACGAAGCACGCCGTAACCGTGAGACTCGGCAAGGGACTGAACGGCGTAACCAACGTCCCCGATATGGTTACCGGGAACAGCCTGCTCGATGGCAGCCTTAAGGCAATCGCGCGTGACCTCGCACAAAGCCTTGGCTTCGGGCGTGGGGGTGCCGACGAAAAACGTCCATGCGTTATCGCCGACCCAACCGTCGACAACGGCTCCCGTATCGATGGAGATGATATCGCCATCGCGCAGAATCATGTCGGGGTTGGGAATACCGTGGACCACGGCATCGTTGATCGATGCGCAAATGGTCCCCGGGAACCCGCCGTAACCCTTAAAGGCAGGGGTGCCGCCATGCATGCGGATAATCTGCTCCGCGAGCTGATCGAGCTCAAAAGTCGAAACGCCGGGGCGCACCATGGCTCCAACGTGGCGGAGCGCCATCTTAGATAGCGCTCCTGCCTTCTTCATCTGCTCGATTTGCGTTGCAGACTTAATCTTGATCATAGACCGAGAGCCTCTTTGACATCCCCGTACACGGTCTCGCGAGCCTGGTCACCGTTGACCGACTTGAGCAGACCCTGGCCACGATAGTAGTCGACGAGCGGGCTCGTGGACTTCTCGTAGACGTCGAGACGGTTCTTGATGGTCTCGGGCTTGTCGTCGTCGCGCTGATACATCTCGCCGGCGCACTTGGGGCAGGTGGCATCGGCAGCAGTGCCGGTGTAACCGCAGGCGCGGCAGGTGCGACGCGAAGACAGACGATCGATAATGACCTCAGGGGCCACATCGACCAGAAGGGCGCAGTCGATCTCGCGACCCATGGCGGAGAGCTCGGAATCGAGCGTCACAGCCTGGGCGGTGTTGCGCGGGAAGCCGTCGAGGATGAAGCCCTGCTGGGCGTCATCGGCGGCAAGGCGCTCCTTGACAAGGTCGATCACGAGCTGGTCGGGGACGAGCTCGCCAGCGTCCATGTACTTCTTAGCCTGAATACCAAGCTCGGTGCCACCCTTGACGGCAGCACGCAGCAGGTCGCCCGTGGAAATGTGAGCGACGCCAAACTCGGCGACGAGCTCCTGTGCGACGGTGCCCTTACCGGCACCCGGAGCTCCGAGCAATACGAGGTTCATGAGCAATCCTCCTCTAGCCTATTTAAAGAATCCATCGTAATCATACATCTTGATCTGGCCTTCGAGCTTATCGACCGTGTCGAGCACGACGCCGACCATGATGAGGATGGACGTGCCGCCAAATGCCTGGATCAGATGGTTACCCGTGAAGGAGAAGATGATCGAAGGCACGATGGCGATGAGCGCCAAAAAGACAGCGCTGGGAAGCGTGATCTTGTTGAGCGCGTTCTTGATGTAGGCCGCGGTAGCCCTACCCGGACGCACGCCCGGAATAAAGCCGCCCTGCTTCTTAAGGTTGTCGGCCGTGTCATCGGGGTTGAACACCATGGAGGTGTAGAAGTACGCGAAGAACACGATGAGGACAACGTTAAGCACCCAGTTGAGCCAACCGGTCGAAAGCGCGGAGGCAACTGCCTGAATCCAGCCGATGCCGGGGAAGAACACGGCAATCTGAGCCGGGAAGTACAGCAGCGCCGAAGCGAAGATGATCGGCACGACACCCGCGGTGTTGACCTTAATGGGCAGGTAGGTGGTCTGGCCACCCATCATGCGACGGCCAACGACGCGTTTGGCGTAGGAGACCGGGATGCGGCGCTGGCCGCGCTCAAGGAAAACAATCAGCGGGATAACCAGCAAGATGATGGCGCAGATGATCACCATGGTGATGATGCCACCGGCATTGCCCTCGGTGCTGGAGAAGATCGCCTGCGGCAGACCGGCCATGATGTTCGCAAAGATGATCAGCGACATGCCATTGCCGATACCGCGCTGGGTGATGAGCTCACCAATCCACATGATCAGCATGGCGCCCGCGGTGAGCGTACCGACGATCATGAGGTCGAAGATGATCTCGGGAGCGCCGGCGCCATTGAAGCTGATGCCGAAGCTCTTAAAGAGGAAGAGGTAACCCACGGAGTTGAGGATTGCCAGAGCCAAGGTGAGGTAACGCGAATACTGCGTAATCTTGGTCTGACCGACCTCGCCCTCGCGGGCAAGCTCATGCAGGGAAGGCACGACGGCCTGGAGCATCTGGAGGATGATCGAGCTGGTGATGTAAGGCATGATGCCCAGCGAAAACACCGACACATAGCTCAACGCGCCGCCAGAGAAAAGATTCAGGAGGGCCATAGCACCTGCGGCGACCGAATTGTTATCGGTCGAGAAAAGGCCCAGCATCCCCTGGAAGGGAATGCCGGGCACAGGAACGTGCGCACCAATGCGGTACACGACGAGCATAGCTATGGTAAAAAGAATCTTTTCGCGCAATTCTTTGATGCGGAAAGCATTCTTAAGACCATTTAGCACGGCAGCTCGACCTTTCCGCCGGCGGCCTCGATCTTGGCCTGCGCAGAAGCGCTGACCTTGTCGACCTTGACCGTGAACTTCTTGGTGAGCTCACCATTGCCGAGCACCTTGACGGGCTCGAACTCGCTCTTGGTGATGCGAGCGGCCTTAAGAGCGGCACCGTCGATCACAGCGCCATCCTCGAACTTACGCTCGAGACGCTCAACGTTAACAGCGGTGTACTCGATACGACGGGGGTTGCGGAAGCCCGGAAGCTTGGGCAGGCGCATAGCCAGCGGAGTCTGGCCACCCTCGAAGCCGGCACCCTTGGTGCCGCCAGAGCGGGAACCCTGGCCCTTCTGGCCGCGGCCAGAAGTGGTGCCGTGACCCGAAGAATTGCCACGGCCGACGCGCTTACGGTTCTTGGTGGAACCGGGCGCGGGAGTAAGATCGTGAAGCTGCATTTGCTACTCCTCTACAATCTCGACAAGGTGCTTGACCTTGAAGATCATGCCGCGGACGGACTCGTTGTCAGCAATCTCGCGAACCTCGCGGATCCTGTGGAGACCGAGGGCACGGACAGTACGGACCTGGTCCTGCTTGCAACCGTTGGTGCTGCGGACCTGCTTGATCTTGATGGTGTCAGCCATGCTTAGTTCTCCTTACCGACGAACATCTCGGAGACCGTCAGGCCACGGCGAGCCGCGACGTCCTCAGGGCTGGAGAGCTCCTTGAGGCCCTCGACGGCAGCCTTGATGATGTTGAGGCCGTTGTCGGTACCGAGGGACTTGGACAGGACGTTCTTGATGCCAGCAAGCTCAAAGAGGGGACGCACAGCGCCGCCGGCGATAACGCCGGTACCCTCGACAGCGGGCTTGATGATGATGCGGCCGGCACCAAAGTGGCCGAGAACCTCGTGCGGGATGGTGCCCTGCTCGGTCACCGGCACGTGGAACATGTTCTTCTTGGCATCGAGAGACGCCTTGGAGATGGCCAGGGGCACCTCAGCGGACTTGCCCATGCCAACGCCGACGTTACCCTTGCCGTCGCCAACGACGACGAGAGCGACGAGGCTCATGCGACGACCACCCTTGACGGTCTTCGACACGCGGTTGATGTAAACGACGCGCTCCTCGAACTCGGAGGCCTCGCGCTGCTGCTTCTGATTACGAGCCATGTGCTACATACCTCCTAGAACTCGAGACCGGCGGCACGAGCACCGTCGGCGAGGGCCTTGACGCGGCCATGGTAGATACGGCCACCGCGATCGAAGGCGACCTTGGTGATGCCGGCCTCGATGGCGCGCTTGCCAACGAGCTGACCGACCTTCTCCGCAGCCTCCTTGTTCGAGGTGTGGGTGCCCTTGAACTCGGCCTCGAGGGTCGAGGCAGAGACGAGCGTCAGGCTGGAGCCCTTGCTGTCGTCGATGATCTGGGCATAGATGTTGGCGTTAGTACGGGTCACGCGAAGACGCGGACGCTCGGAGGTACCCGAGACCTTGCCGCGAACACGACGCTGACGACGCTTGAGGCCTTCCAGCTTCGCCTTATGCTTGTTCATACGTAAACTCCTAAAAAGGTTGATCTTGCCAGCACCTGACGGGGTGCTGGTCTTATGCGAGTGAGTCGGTTACGACTACTTGGCGGCCTTACCCAGCTTGCGGCGGATGTGCTCGCCAACGTAGTGGATACCCTTGCCCTTGTAAGGCTCGGGAGGACGATGGCCGCGGATCTCAGCGGCGATCTGACCGACCTGCTGCTTGTTGATACCCTTGACGTTCACGTGGGTGTTGTCGGGAACCTCGAAGGTGATGCCCTCGGGAGCCTCGACGATCACGGGGTGCGAGAAGCCCAGGGAGAACTCGAGGTTCTTGCCCTTCTGCTGCACGCGGTAACCGACGCCGGCGAGCTCGAGCTTCTTCTCGAAGCCCTCGGAAACGCCAACAACCATGTTGTGGATGAGGGCGCGGGTGAGGCCGTGGCGGGCACGGGTCTCACGCTCGTCGTCGGGACGGGAAACGGTGAGGACGTTGTCCTCGACGTTGATAGCGAGCTTCTCAAAGACATCGAGCTCGAGCTGGCCCTTGGGGCCCTTGACGACAACGTTGTTGCCGTTGACTGCCACTTCGACTCCGGCGGGAATCTGGACAGGCTTATTACCGATACGAGACACGGTGATCTCCTTTCCTTCTACCTACCGAGCGAATTACCAGACGTAAGCGATGATCTCGCCGCCGACGTTGTGCTTGCGAGCATCGCGGTCGGTCATGACGCCATGGCTGGTGGAAATGATGGCGGTACCAAGGCCACCGCGGACGCGGGGCATGTCGGCAACGCCGGTGTACTTACGCAGGCCCGGCTTGGAAATGCGGCGGATGCCGTTGATGACCTTAGCCTTCTTGGGACCATACTTAAGCGTGATGTGCAGAGTCTTCTGGGGAACGGTGTCCTCGACATCGTAGCCCTCGATGTAGCCCTCCTCGTGCAGAACACGAGCGATCTCGACGAGCTTCTTGCTGCTCGGCATGGAGACCGTGGCCTTGTTCACAGAGTTAGCGTTACGGATGCGCGTAAGCATATCTGCGATCGGGTCTGTAAGGTTCATACAGATTCTCCTTCGTTCTTGATGAACACGTGCTCTTGGTTCTTCGCCGCCCTTAACGGCAAAGCCTTTTTAGCGCGTTTTCCCTGTTCCAAACTGATGCTTGAAACGCTGGTAGTGACTTACCAGCTGGCCTTCTTAACGCCGGGAAGCTCGCCCTTGAGTGCAAGCTCGCGGAAGCAGACACGGCACAGGCCGAACTTGCGGTACACAGAGTGCGGACGGCCGCAGCGCTGGCAGCGCGTGTACTCACGAGTAGAGAACTTCTGCTTGCGATTGCACTTGACGATCATCGATGTCTTAGCCACTTATATCCTCCTCACATAGAGTATTGTTCGCCCCAAGCGCCGCCCCCTTCTGGGAACGGCGCTCATAGGGCAGGTGAACCTATTTCTTGAACGGGAAACCGAAGGCGTCCAGAAGGGCCTTGGCCTCCTCATCGGTGTTGGCGGTGGTCACGAAAGTGATGTCCATACCACGCTGGTGATCGACGGAGTCGAAGTCGATCTCGGGGAAGATGAGCTGCTCGGTGACGCCCATGGAGAAGTTACCACGACCGTCGAAGCTCTTGGCGGAGATGCCGCGGAAGTCGCGGATACGGGGGATCGCGACGGAGGTCAGACGATCGAAGAACTCCCACATACGATCGCCACGCAGGGTAACCTTGCAGCCGATCGGCATACCAGCGCGCAGGCGGAAGGTAGCGATGGACTTGCGGGCACGGGTGATCATCGGCTGCTGACCGGTAATGGCGCGCAGGTCGCGCACGGCACCGTCGATGGCCTTGGAATCGGTAGCGGCCTCGCCGACACCCATGTTCACGACGATCTTCTCAAACTTGGGGATCATCATGACGTTCTCGTACTGGAACTTGTCCTGAAGCTGCTGCTTGACCTCGTTGTTGTACTTGGTCTTCAGACGCGGCACATACTTCTCTTCTGCCATTGTTCACTCCTTCTTGGGGTTTTAAGCACGGGGCGTGGCCACGATGGGTTGTCCTCGTGCCTCCTGGCTGCATCCGCGCCGCTCATGGCATTTCGCGGTTTGGACTCGACGCAGCAGGAGCCGACAAAACAATCGGTACTATACGCGCATCGGGAGCGTATTTCCAGAAAAACCTCGTCTGCCTGCACAACTCCACAACTCCCCCGCACAAACCGATCCGCATGCGACGGAGGAAAATGGCAGTTGCGGTGAAATAGGGACTGTTTGACGGCTTAACTGGCTTAAACAGCCCGCATTTCACCGCAACTTATTGATGGGGATGCGACTAGCGCTTGCGGGGGACGAGCTTGGTGCGGCGCAGGTGGATCATCTCGGCAGCGATGGAGATGGCAATCTCCTCGGGATCCTCGGCCTCGATGGCAACGCCGATCGGCAGGTGCAGCCCGTCGATCTGGTCCTGCGTAAAGCCCTCCTGCTCCAGGCGGGCGCGCACAAAGGCCGTCTTGCGGCGCGAGCCCAAGCAGCCCAGATAGGCGGGTTTGGCGCGCATGGCCTGAATCACCACGTCGATATCGGACTTGTGACCCGCCGTGGCGACGACCACTAGGTCGCGCGGGCCGATGGGGCACTGCTTGCTCAGGTTCTTGTAGTCGACCAGACGACGGTCGTAGACACCGGGCACCCATTCGGGGGTCAGCGTGCCGGGGCGGTCGTCGCAAGCCACGACGGCAAAGCCCGCCGCCGTGAGCACCCGCGCCGTCGCAGCACCCACGTGGCCGCAGCCAAAGATATAGGTCAGGCCCTCGGGGCAGAGCGTCTCGATGTGCGCCGCGGGAATCTCGGAGGCCGCGTTGGTGTAGGTGACCTTACTCCCCTCCTCCACCAGCGAAAGCCCGGGGCAGCCCGCAATGGTGCGGCGCGATTCCTCGCCATGGTACTCGGCCACATCGCCCTCGAGCACGCTCGCGATAAACGGCTCAAAGTCGATGACGAAGTCGCCGATGCGCCGATAGGCCAAGATGTCGGCAACCGACTGGAACAACGGCGCCTGCGATACATCCAGGCGCAGATAGCACAGGCAGATGGCTCCGCCGCAGATCATGCCGGTATCGGAGTTCTCGCCGCCCATGGTGTAGCGGACCAGACGCGACTGTCCCGCGCTCAGGAGCTCGCGCGCCTCATCCAGCGCAAAGAGCTCAATCTTGCCGCCGCCGATAGTGCCCGCCTGGCTGCCATCGGCAAAGACGGCCATCCAGGCGCCCACACCGCGCGGGGACGACCCCGCCGTACCGGCCACGACCACCAGCTCGCACGTCTCGCCAGCACGCAGGGCGGCAAGCGCCGCATTCACAACATCGAGCTTTTCCATTGCCGCCTTCTATCCTCTAAAGACATCGGTGAGCATAGCGAGTGCCTCGAGCACGCCGCCGCCGACCGACGTCGCTTTGTCCGAAATGTAGTTGATATAGCTGGCATCGCCGCGCGGGTCGACATCGGCGCATTTAAAGCCCTCAGTCACCTGCACGCCGTTCGCCAAAAGCCCGCGCAGACAGCCATCGATCTGCGTGCACATGGGCGTATCGCCCGCGTAGCCAATCACGTCTCCGGCGCTCACGATGTCGCCGATTGCGCGGTCGGACCGAAACACGCCGGCGGCGGGGCTGTGGATAACACGTTCCTTGCCATAGCCGGCGATAATGCCCGGCACGCCCGTGTTAGGCTGGGGCGAACCTTGGGTAATGACACGGCCGAGAAAATGCCCGCGCATGGTCTCGACCACGGCGTCGCAGTCAACCAGCGCGGTAAAGCCCGGCCCCACGGCGATGACGGCGGGCGCCATGTCGCGCGTGGTGCCCAAGTTGCGCTTAGCCAAAATCGCGTCGACCACAGCCGCGGGTTTCAGCTCGCCGATCATCTTGGCCTGGGGGTCTACCACAACGGCGACGTCTCCAGCCTCGGCAATCGCAAGCGCCTCAGCCGGCGTCTGTGCCAAGCGAGCGCGAATGCCCTCGACCTGGACCTCGCCCAGGCGAATGGCCTCGCAAAAACTGATTGTGCGGCGGATGCACGTGGGAACCGCGATATCGGCCATGACAACCGACACGCCGGCGCGCACCAAACGGGCAGCGACACCCGTGGCGATATCGCCGGCGCCGCGAACATAAACGAGCATTCCCGGGGCACCTCCCTGTGCTACGGTTTGAGCAGAGCAAAAGCGGTTCGACCGCTACTCTGATGATTATTTATTATCACAGTATTATACGGCGGTGAACAGATGGAAACGGTTAGCGGCAATCTTGCCTCGGCGCTCAGGATCGAGCCGGGCATTACCGCGATTATCGGCAGCGGCGGCAAGTCGACCTTGCTCAAGACGCTGGGTCTTGAGCTCATGCGCGCTGGCGGCCGCGTGCTCCTCTGTACCACCACGCATATGCTTCCCGTTGCCGGCGTGCCATGGGACGGGTCGAATCGTCGCCTGGACGCCGCACCTTGGAAGCCAGGTGCCTTACACGCCCCCGGCTGCACCTGCGAGGCCTGCGCGGGCCTTGTGCGCGGAAGCATCTGCCAGGCAGGCGTCTTGGACCCGGAGACAGGCAAGCTCTCCGCCCCCGCTGAGCCGCTCGACCAGCTGGCGCAGCGCTTTGACTATGTGTTGGCCGAGGCAGATGGCAGCAAGCGACTCCCGCTCAAGGCGCATGCCGCCTGGGAGCCGGTAATTCCCGCCGCCACGGCAAACGTTGTCTGGGTCGTCGGCGCCTCAGGGCTGGGCAAGCCCGTCGCCAAGGTTGTCCACCGCCCCGAGCTCTTCTGCGAGCGCTGCGGCTGCGAGCCCACCGACGCTGCCACCCCAGAGCGCGTCGCCATGGTGCTCAATGCCGAGCTGCAGATGCTGAACCTCGACAATGCCCGCATCATGCTCAACCAAGTCGACACGCTTGCCGATCCAACGATGGCAGATTGCTTCGAGGCAGCCCTCGGCCGCCCCCTCATCGCCACCAGCCTCCAGGGGTAGCAAATTTGGGACGGGGCTCTTTTTGCTACCC
>CATYIU010000053.1:0-10732 GCA_958407445.1 uncultured Collinsella sp. | reverse complement strand
TCGAAACTGAAAAAGGGGGAGGCCTCGCGGCCTCCCCCTTTTTTGCGTTTACGGGGCGTAAATGACTCAATTACACCAGACGATCTTGTTGTTTTCGGTATTGAGCTTTTATTTAAAGAAAATAAATCGTATAACAAGGGCAACTGCTATGGCCGCAATGATCATAAGCAGGATTGTCAGCTGATGCTGCTTGCGTCGTTTACTTGACGAAACGAAGATTGACTTTCCCTGTTTTGGCGTTTCGAGATAGCGAGCCGAATGCGTCAAGGTTTGCTTGGGTCGAGGCCCTCTTTGTTGATGAGCGGCGGATGCTTTCATCGGCTCATCACTAGCTGCGCTGTTTTTAGATAATGGTGCGTCTTTCAGATATACAGGGTCTCCCGAGGCGACGCCCATATGTTTGCGCCCCGTTTGCGCTTCTTCGAGTGTTTGATATCGGTTTCTTGTCACATATTTGGGCTCTGGGTCATTGATGGGCTCTTGCGAGATGTGGGGGCGATGGAATCGAATCGGTTGCGGGCTGGATGCTTCGTCCTGCTCCGGCATAAACGTGTTGTCCTGTTTTTGATCGTCCATGATGCCCTTAGTTCGTCATCAATATCGTGTATGCGCCCATTGTAAGCCAGCCGTCTAGTTTTGATGGGATTGCATACATTATTTAAGCCTTCGTTCAAATTCCGTTTATTAGACAAAACCTTAGTCAACCAGACTCAGATATGCTTATATCAATAGACTCAAAAAACTTTATAGTCGATGTATATATAAGAAGCGGTTGGGCATATATATGAGCGTCAAAAGAAGTCCCAACCACCTAGAAGATGGCTCGGCAGTCCTTACAAGGAGTGGTAAACATGGCAAGCATGGTTCCTTATCGTTCGGTTTTTGGTGTCCGTCCTTCTGCAAGCTCGCTGTTTGATCTGTTTGATGATATGACAGACCTGACGAATAACTCGATTGCTTCCAAGGCGTTCCCCGTTGACGTTGAGGACAAGGGCGATGGCTACGAGGTCAAGGCGTATCTGACCGGTGTCGCCAAGGATGACATCGACGTCGAGCTCAATGAGGGTCGCCTGTCGATCAGCGTGAACGTCGAGGAGAGCGCCGAAAACGAGGGTAAGAACTTCCTCCAGAAAGAGTTCGGCTCGTACAGCGCGACGCGCGGCGTGTATCTGAAGGACGCTTCGAGCGAGGGCCTTTCGGCTAAGTATGCTGACGGCATCCTGACTGTTACGGTTCCCAAGATTGTCGAGAAGAAGAACGTCACGAAGATCTCTATCGACTAACGATGGCTCTGCTTCAATCGAGAGTATGAGTTAAGGGGGCTGGGAAGTGATTCCCAGCCCCCTTTTGTTGTCTTGAGTGGGCTATTGAATAGTTGTCGGTTGATACTGACTTGCAGGGCGTATCGAGAGCTTCCGTGGCCCTTGAAGACAGGTGGCTGAGCTGCCGAGTTCATCATCGAGACTTGCATCAAGCGCGTTGGCATAGCTTTTGACGGTAAGGCTTGGGCGATTATTGTCCTGGCTGATATGCATGGCGATGAGCTGTTCGGTGCGATCGGTAACAAGTTCTCGCGCGGCTTCGGCGGCCTGGTTGTTGGAGAGGTGCCCCTTTGTGGACAGGATGCGCTCCTGAAGAAAGCGTGGGTACGGTCCTTCGCGCAACATAGTTACATCGTGGTTACTTTCGAGCGCGAGAACTCGACAGTCTTTGAGGATGCCTATGGCCTTGCTCGATAACTCTCCGGTGTCGGTGGCAAACCCAATGGAATCATCGAGAGCATTAAATCGATAGCCGACCGGATTGATGACATCGTGCGATGTTGAGTAGGTTTGCACGTGGATGCCGGCAATGGGGAGCGTGTCGCCGGGGTCAAATTCCTCTACGGGCAGGTGCGCGAGGTTTTCTTTGCATGAAAGGGTGTCCCTGCTGGCAAAGAGGGGACCATGCCAGTGCTTGCACCATACATCGAGCCCCTTGATATGGTCACCATGCTCATGGGTGATTACAAGAGCGGCGACGTCGTCTGCCGAGAGGCCAAGCTCCGCCATGCGTTTAAGTGTCTCGCGGCGGGACAGGCCGTTGTCGATCATGATGAGCCCCTGAGGTCCCTCGACGAGTGCGCAGTTGCCTTTTGAGCCACTGCCGAGGATATGAAGGTGCAGGCGAGACATAAGATTCCAAAGGATACAATGGGTGCGGACGAATAGAGGAGGAAGCGAATGCCAACGGTATCTCAGCACTATGGACATCATGCCGCGCCGAGGACGGATAAGAGCGCCCTGGCAACGCGGCAGGCCGCTGCCCCCGTAGTGCTCATGGTATCAGGCGGTGCGGACTCGACGGCGCTGCTCCTTATGGCTTGCACATCAAAGTTGGATATCCAGGACGGGCGCGGCGTCGCTCCCATTGCGCGCGAGCGATTGCACGTGCTGCATGTAAACCATCATCTGCGCGGGGAGGCATCCGATGGCGACGAGGCCTTTGTACGTGACCTGTGCGCGCAATACGGCTTGCCGCTGTGTGTTGAGCATGCCTATTTTGATGACGAATCGGGCAATATCGAGGCTGCGGCTCGTGAGGTGCGCTATGCCGCGGCACGGAGATATGTTCGCGAACTTTGTGCCGAATCGGGCGCACCGCGGACGGCGGCTCGTATCTGTACCGCGCATACTTCGTCGGACCGCGCGGAAACATTTTTGATGAATGCCATTAAAGGGTCGGGTCCCGCGGGTCTATCGAGCATTCCGCGCCGTCGGAACATTGTGGTTCGCCCTTTGCTCGACCTCACGCACGATGAGCTCGTGAGCTATCTGCAGGTGCACGGTCAGCCATGGCGGGAAGATGAAAGCAACGAGGACGTTTCGTACCTGCGCAACTATGTACGCCATCGGGTGATGCCGGTGGTGGCACGGCGCAACGCGAGCGTCTGCAAGACGATTGGCGCCGCCTGCGAGATCTTAGGCGATGAGGATGCCTTTCTTTCTCAGCTTTCGGCACAGGCGTTTCGAAGCTGCCTGCGCAAGGAAGCGGCGGGCGCACTGGTGCTCGATGCGCGCCGTCTTGCCGCCGCTGAGGTTGTGATTGCACGGCGTATCGTGCGGTTGGCGATTAAGCGCATCGATCCCGACGCGCGACCGGAGATGCGGCACGTGGAGCGCGTGCTCGCCTGCGTCGCTGCGGGCTCGGGCTCGGTTACGCTTCCTGCGGGAATTGATGCCCGTGTGGAGTTTGGCATGCTGGCGTTCAAGGCCCCGGCGGCGCGCGAGCGTTTAGTGGCCGATTGGATCTCCGTTCCCGGTCGTCTGCCGCTGGGGGCGGGGCATATGCTGACAGCGGAGCCGATGGCTGTGGAGCCGGGGTGCAATATCGTGCACCGTGCCCGCGAGCTTGCTGCTGCCGGAAAGGTTGCGGCCTTGGTGGATGCGGCGGCCCTGGGGTTTGCCGACTGCGATGGCGAGCGGATGTTAGCCGGCTCGCGCGGGGAGATTCCCACCGAGGCACGATCGGCGCGCCTGTGGGTGGATAGCCCTGTGCCGGGAGACGTGATGTGCCCGTTGGGGATGAACGGCCGAAGCAAGAAAGTGTCAGACCTGTTGAACGAGGCGCGCATTCCTGTTTCAGACCGCTCTGGCGTACCCGTGGTAAGAACGGCTCCGGGAGGTGCCGTAGTATGGGTCGCGGGCGTTCGCGCGGACGAGCGTTTTAAATGCACGGCCGCAACGCGCGTGGCATATCTGCTTCGTGTGGTCGATGCGGAATAGCGCTTCGCGCCAGCTATTCTGTGCGACGTTGACGGTATTCCCGCGCTGATGGCGCACGTGCTGGTAAATATACCCCGTGCGCTGCTAGAATGTGTAGTTCGCGTCCATGCGGCGGTGCGTGGGCGATAAGCACAAGAAAGGGTTGTCATGGCTTCTCAACATCCGGATATCGAGAAGGTTCTGTTTACGCAGGAGGATATCGACGGTATCGTCTCTCGCCTAGGCGAGCAGATTACTCGCGACTACGCGGGTAAGGATCTGGTGCTGATTGCGGTCCTGCGCGGCGCCGTGGTCTTTATGGGCGACCTGATGCGCAAGATCGAGCTGCCGACCAACATCGATTTCATGGCTGTTTCGAGCTATGGCGACGGTGTGAAGTCCTCGGGCATCGTGCGTATCATTAAGGACCTGGATATCGACATCCGCGGTCGCGACGTGCTGATCGTCGAGGACATTCTGGACTCGGGCCTGACGCTCAAGTATCTGATGAAGAACCTCGAGAGCCGCAAGCCCGCCTCGCTGGAGGTTGCCGCCTTCCTGTGGAAGGACGTTGAGGACCGTACCTCGGCCGTCACGCCCAAGTATGTTGGAACCCATTGCCCCGATGCCTTTGTGGTGGGCTACGGCCTCGACTATGCCGAGCGCTATCGTAACCTTCCGTATCTGGGCATTTTGAAACCGGAGGTTTATTCGTAAGATGCCCGACGACCGTAACGATAACAATTCCCAGACTCCCCGGGAGCCTAAGATCCCGGGGATGCCCGGAGGCAAGAAGCCCACGCGTACGGGCTGGCTGTATTTTATTTTGGCTTGCGCGCTTCTGGGCTACGCCTTCTTTAACATGGGCTCCGGCTTCGCCAATTCCAGCAATACCGTAAAGCTCGCGACGAGCGAGATGGTCAACGCCATTAAGCAGGATCGCGTCGAAGATTTGACCTATACGGTTCAAGACGGAAGCGTGGCGGGTCATTACTGGAAGACGAAAAAGGACAAGGGTGACACGAGCGAGCTCAAGAGCTTCTCCTCGACCTATGTCGGCTCCGATTCGCTTGCCGAGCTTATGGCGGAGCACCCCGATACCAAGTACATCGTCAACACCAATGACCCCGATTTTTGGGGCGACTTGGCGATGAGCGTACTTCCGACGATCGCCCTGATCGCCATCATGTTCTACTTTATGCGCCAGATGATGGGCGCCAACAACAGGAACATGCAGTTTGGCAAGACCAACGCCAAGACCAACGAGGCAACGCGCCCCAAGGTCAAGTTTGAGGATGTTGCCGGTGTGGACGAGGCAGTCGAGGAGCTCGAGGAGATTCGCGACTTTTTGAGCGATCCGGACCGCTATCGCAAGCTGGGCGCCAAGATTCCGCGCGGCGTGTTGCTGGTTGGCCCTCCGGGTACCGGTAAAACCCTGCTGGCCAAGGCCGTTGCCGGCGAGGCGGGCGTGCCGTTCTTTAGCATCTCGGGTTCCGACTTTGTCGAGATGTTCGTGGGTGTCGGCGCCAGCCGCGTGCGTGACCTCTTTAAGGAGGCCAAGTCCCAGGCCCCGTCGATCATCTTTATCGACGAGATCGATGTCGTGGGACGTCAGCGCGGAGCCGGTCTGGGCGGCGGTCACGACGAGCGCGAGCAGACGCTCAACCAGCTGCTGGTCGAGATGGACGGTTTTGAGGAAAGCGAGTCGGTCATCCTGATCGCCGCGACCAACCGTCCTGATATCCTGGATCCGGCATTGCTGCGTCCCGGTCGTTTTGACCGTCAGGTTACGGTCGACCGTCCGGATGTGAAGGGCCGCGAGCAGATCTTGCGCGTGCATGCCGAGAACAAGCCGATGGACGAGGACGTGAAGTTTGAGAAGCTCGCCCAGATGACCGTTGGCTTCACCGGCGCCGATCTGGCAAATCTGCTCAACGAGTCTGCGCTGCTGGCTGCCCGCCGCCATCGTTCCGTGATCTCGATGGACGAGGTCGAGGAGTCGATGGAGCGCGTGATTGCCGGTCCGCAGCGCAAGGGTCGTGTGATGACCGAAGCCGAGCGCACCACGATTGCCTACCACGAGAGCGGTCACGCCCTGGTGGGCCACATCCTGGAGCATTCCGATCCGGTTCATAAGATTTCGATTGTCAGCCGCGGCCAGGCTCTGGGCTACACGCTGCAGCTTCCGCAGGAGGATCACTTCCTCAAGACCAAGAACGAGATGCTCGACGAGCTCGCCGTGTTCTTGGGCGGTCGCGTTGCCGAGGAACTCATGTGCGACGACATCACCTCGGGCGCGAGCAACGATCTGGAGCGCGCGACCAAGATGGCGCGCGAGATGGTCACGCGCCTGGGCATGAGCGAGGAGCTTGGAACGCAGGTGTTTGGTGAGGCGCAGCATCAAGTATTCCTGGGCCGCGATTACGCCGATCACCAGGATTACTCCGAGGAGACGGCGCGCCGCATCGATATCGAGGTTCAGCGCATTATGCGCGAGGCCCATCGCCGTGCGGTCGAGATCCTGGATGCCCGCCGCGATCAGCTCGATCTGATGGCGAAGGTGCTGCTTGAGCGCGAGACCGTCGAGGGCGACGCCGTGAACGCCCTGCTCGACAACGAGTGGGATGCCTACCTTGAGCGCGAGGGCGATATCCTGGCGGCCAAGGAGGAGCGCAATGCCAAGGCGGCCGGCATGCCGACCAAGAAGCGCGCGCCTCGCATGAGCGAGGAGGAACTGGCGGCTGATGCCGCAGCCTTTGCGCAGGCGGCCATGCAGGAGGATGCCGAAGCCGCATCCGATGATGCCGATGATGACCGCGCCGTCAATGCCGGTGCCGACACTGACGACGACAAATAGTCTTTGTGGCGAAAGCCTCCGCGGGGAAACCTGCGGAGGCTTTTTCCTTTGTTGATTGGGGACAGACTTAAATGAGCGTTTTCACGCATTTAAGTCTGTCCCCAATCAACATTGCTGCGGCACTTTGCTCAGCTAAAGCGTACAATAGCGCCTATGCGAAAGGGGAACAGATGATCAACGAAACTATGTATGCTCGCGGTGCGGAAAGCTCCATCATCCGTGAGATCTTTAGCTATGGCCTTGAGCGCAAGGCACAGATCGGCGCGGAGAACGTATTCGATTTTTCGCTGGGTAACCCGAGCGTTCCGGCACCTGCCGCCGTGGCTGAGTCCATTAAGAAGGCCTTGGAGCTGCCGAGCGACCAGCTGCATGGATACACGCCTGCGCCGGGTCTGCCGCAATGTCGAGCAGCCGTCGCCGACTCGCTCAACCGTCGCTTTGGCACGAGCTATGAGGGCAAGGACGTCTTTATGACGGTGGGTGCCGCGGCTTCGCTCACCTGCACGCTCAACGCGATTACCAATCCGGGCGACGAGGTCATCGTTATCGCTCCGTACTTCCCGGAGTATCGCGTGTGGATCGAGAAAGCTGGTTGCACGTGCGTCGAGGCGCTCGCCGATGAAGATACGTTCCAGCTGAGCGTGGATAACGTGCTCAAGGCGATTACCGATAAGACCGCTGCCGTCATTATCGACTCACCCAACAACCCGACCGGTGCAGTGTATACGCGCGATACACTGACGCGACTGGCCAATGTTTTACGCGAGGTCAACGCCAAGCGCGATTCCGAGAACCCAATCACGCTCATCTCTGATGAGCCGTACCGCGAGATCGTGTACGGTGCCGGGGTGCCTTGGGTGCCCTCGATCTACGAGAACACCGTGGTGTGCTACTCGTATTCCAAGTCGCTTTCGCTGCCGGGCGAGCGCGTGGGCTGGATTTTGGTTCCCAATACCAATCCGCAGGCTGCTCACCTGATGCCGGCCGTTGCCGGTGCCGCCCGCACGCTGGGCTTCGTGTGCGCACCGGCCCTCTTCCAGCGTGTAATCATCGACTGCATTGATGAACCGAGCGATGTCGAGGCCTATGCGCGCAACCGCACCGCGCTTACCGATGCACTAGCGGAGTACGGCTACACCTATGTTGAGCCGGATGGTGCATTCTACTTGTGGGTGAAGGCGCTGGAGCCCGATGCGAATGCGTTCTGCGAGCGCGCGAAGAAGTACGAACTGCTCGCGGTGCCTTCGGATAGTTTTGGCATGCCGGGCTGGTTCCGCCTTGGCTACTGTGTGAGCTACGAGACCATCGTCAATTCGTTGCCTGCCTGGAAGCAACTGGCCGACGAATATCGTCGAAAGTAAAGCGCTCTGCTTACAATGTTTTACGTGAAACGGGGTTTGGTTTTAAGCCAGACCCCGTTGTCTATGCCGTTGTGTGATTGGGATGAAGCAGTTTTACGACTGCCGAAAGCTATGCGTACAATGAATATACGCGACGGCCATACTGGACAAGGAGACCCGATGCCCTACCTTCTTTCTTGTGATATTCATACTCATACGATGTTCTCTGCGCATGCGTACTCAACCATCGAGGAGAACATCTATTGGGCGGCGGAGCGCGGCCTTCAGGTGCTCGGTTCCGCCGATCATTTAAGCTCGATGGTTACGCCTTGTCCCAATGACCTGCGCAGTTTCCAATTCTTTATTAACCAGGATATCTGGCCGCGCATTTGGAGCGGCGTGCTGGTGCTGCGTGGTGCCGAGGCTGATATCGTTTCGCTGGACGGCAGCTTGTTTGGCGAAGACATTCCCGTTTCGCTCGATATCGCCGGCGATTCGTATAGTCGTGAGCATTCGCTGTTCGATTTGGTGACGCGTAATTTGGATTATTTGGTGGCAAGCGTGCATAACCCGCAGTTTGCCGAAGGCGCGACGCTCGCCCAAACGACCCAGATGTACATCAATGCCCTGGAGCACCCCAAGGTGTTCATGCTGGGCCACACAGGGCGCTCGGGCGTGCCGTTCGATATCGACGAGGTGCTGTTGGCGGCTAAGGCCAAGCACAAGATTATCGAGATCAACAACCATAGTCTTGAACACGGTGTCGACACTGAGCATTGGGCCGTATGCCGCAAGATCGCCGAGCGCTGTGCCGAACTGGGCGTGGGCATTGGCGTGTCGACCGATGCCCACATTGGCATGGCCATTGGCAAGCTCGATCACGCGCGCAAGATGCTCGACGAGATTCACTTCCCGCTGGATTTGATCGTGACGCGCGACCGCGAGACGCTGCTGCGCGAGATGGCGGCAGCCGGCGTGTGTGACCTGCGCAAGGGGATGTAGCGGAGTTCATAAACCAAGCGAAGGGGGCGGTCCAGACGGGCCGCCCCCTTTCTTGTTGCGAAAATCTACCGGGGTGGATTAGCGGCGCTCGAGGACCGCTACGGTTTCGGTGTGGTCGGTATGGGGGAACATGTCGACGGGCGTGATCTTGAGCAGGCGATAGCCTCCGTCGAGGAGCTGGTGCAGGTCGCGCTCTTGGGTCACAGGGTTGCAGCTGATATAGGTGATGCGGCGCGGCTTGAGTGCGCAGGCGGCTTCGAGGAACTCGGGGGTGGAGCCGGCGCGCGGCGGGTCGATGGAAAGGACATCGATCCGCTCGTTGTTGTCGGCGGCGTCCAGGATGTAATCGGTGGCGTCGTCGGCCATAAACCAAGCGCTGCGGGTGAGGCCGTTGAGCTCGGCATTGCGACGTGCGTCGGCAATGCCCGCCGGGTTGCGCTCCACGCCGAGCAGCATAATGCCGATGCCCTTGTCCTGGGCATCCTTCGCGGCACACAGGCCGATGGTTCCGCTGCCGCAGTAAGCGTCCATAAGAATGTCGTCCTGCTGCAGGTCCATGCCGTCAATGGCAAGTCGATAGAGCAGCTCGGTTTGCTGCGGATTGGTCTGATAGAACGCGGTGGGGGAGATATCGAACTCGCAGCCGAGCAGCTGGTCGCGCATACATTCGGCGCCATAGACGATACGAGTCTCCTCACCCAAGATGGCATTTCCGGGGCGACCGTTGATGTTCTGAGCGACGGTGACGATATGCGGATCAAGCGCCGCGACGGCCTCAAAGAACTCCTGCGCATGCGGCAGGTCGCGCTGAGCGGTCACGAGGGTGACCATAATCTGGTCGGTGCGCCAGCCGCAGCGAACGACGGCATAGCGAAGCAGCCCCAGATGCTTGTCTTCGTTAAAGGCGGGAATGTGCAGACGTTCGGCTTCGCGCGCGATGCCGTTGAGAATCTGACGGGCACCCGGCGCCTCGACAGGACACTCGGGTACGGTAACGATCTTGTGCGTGCCGCGCTCAAAGAAACCGCAACGGACAGCGCCCTCCTTACCGGGAGCAAAGGGGGTGGCAGCCTTATGACGAAAACCACGCGGCGCAGGATATTTGCCCGGATCGCCCAAGGTGACACCCATACCACGAATAGGATCGACAGCAATGCCCTCACGCTCGCAAAGCGAGGCAAAAAGCTCCTCCAAAGCAGCCTGCTTTGCTGCCAACTGCTTCTTATAAGGACGATTGAGCGCCGTGCACCCACCACAAGCTTTCATGATAGAACAAGGAGACTTGGGGTCCGTGGCCTTACGCACAGATGGAACCGAATCATTATGTGGACGCTTGGAACGAGTCCGAGGCGCCTTGTCCCCGCCCCGACGAGAGTCAGAACGCTTGGTCTTAGCCCTGCTCTTGGTCGATTTGCTTTTTGCAGCTTTAGAAGACTTGGATTTCGTGAAAGATTTCTCCTCCGACCCCTCAGCTGCCTCGATCAAAGCACGACGAGCCTTACGCTCCGCACGAGATTCTGCCATGAATTAACCCCACTAATTTACAAATTGAAATCTGAAAGCATTGTACCGTGCCAAGCTAGCAGACGATATGCAAGCGCCCATTTCATGTCAGTGATAAGTCCAACGACGTTTGCCCGCCGGGCGCCGGGGCAGGGGTTAAGTTTGTCGCGAGTTCCGCACGAACAGGAGAGCACTTAATGTGCTCTCCGTCGTGAGCAGGACTGTAGAGCAGCAAACTTAACCCCTGCCCCGGCGCCCGGCGGGCAACCTCTCCCTTGTACTCTATC
>CATYIU010000052.1:0-10762 GCA_958407445.1 uncultured Collinsella sp. | reverse complement strand
CGAGGCGGCATTGACCTTCTGGTCATGCCGCCGAAGTTGAAAGGCAGATTGCCGCGCTGGCGGGTTTGCAGCGTCGACCGGTTACGCGGTTTGGTAAAACCGCGTAACTAAATAAGCTTGAAGCCCTTGCGCTTGCCTACGGAGAGGGTGTCGCCCAGCTTGAGGGCGCTGGGATCGATGTTATAGCTCTTGGGAGCCACGGCCTTGCCGTTGATCTTGACGCCGCCGCCGTCGATATCGCGACGAGCCTGACCGGCGCTGGCCGAAAGGCCCAGGTCCTTGAGCAGGCCGGCGAGGTAAATCTGGCCCTCGTCGTTGACGGTCAGCTCAACGTGCTTCTCGGGGAAGTCGGCGAGCTGGCCTTCCTTGAACACACGGTCGAACTCGGCCTGGGCCTCGTCGCCGGCGCCGGCGCCGTGGTAGGTATCGCACAGGTCGCGGCCCAGAGCGCGCTTGAGCTCGTAGGGGTCGGCGGAACCGTCGGCCAGGGCGGCGTCGATCTTGTCGACCTCGGCCGGGGCGAGCGAGCTGGCCAGACGATAGTACTTGCCGATCATCTCGTCGGGGATGGACATGGTCTTGCCGAACATATCCTTGGGAGCGTCGGTCAGGCCGATGTAGTTGCCATAGGACTTGGACATCTTGCGCACGCCGTCGGTGCCCTCGAGCAGCGGCATGGTGAGCGCAATCTGCGGCTCCATGCCCATCTTCTCCATGAGCTCGCGACCAGCGAGCAGGTTGAAGAGCTGGTCGGTGCCGCCCATCTCGACGTCGGCCTTGATCTGAACGGAGTCGAAGGCCTGCATCACGGGGTACAGGAACTCGTGCAGGGCAATCGGCGTCTGGGACTGGTAGCGCTTGGTAAAGTCGTCGCGCTCAAGGATGCGAGCGACGGTGAACTTGGAGCACACCTGCAAAAGACCGGCCAGGTCCATCGAAAGGATCCAGTCGCCGTTGTGCACGATGGTGGTCTTCTCGGGGTCCAGGATCTTCATGGCCTGGCTCACGTAGGTCTCGGCGTTGGCCTCGATCTGCTCCTGCGAAAGCTGCGGACGCGTGGAGTTCTTGCCCGAGGGGTCGCCGATCAGCGCGGTACCGTTGCCGATGATGAGGGTGACGTTGTGGCCCAGGTCCTGGAACTGGCGCATCTTGCGCAGGGGCACGGCGTGGCCCAGGTGCAGGTCGGGGCTGGTGGGGTCGACGCCGAGCTTGATGTTGAGGGGCTCGCCCTTCTCAAGCTTCTTGCGAAGGTCGGCCTCGGGGACGATCTTCGCGGCGCCCGAGGTGATGATACGCATTTGCTCGTCAACAGACAGCATTGGGTATCCTCCTTTTGCCATAGCACCCTCACCGGATACGGCGGTGCTGGAAGTTCATAAACTCTCTTATGATAACCAAAACGGCGCGGCCGAACACCTACGACAGGAAAATCCTCGTCCTGCCGCACGCGTCGATAACGACCGGCAAACGCGTGCCGTCACGTTCGACCAAAAAGCGCGCCCGCTGACGGCGCGAGCAGTCACGGCAACGGATCTGCCCCGTTGCATCCGTGGCGCAGGCGCCCTCGGCAGTCAGCAAGCAGTGCTCGCACACCATGAGCTCGGGACGGTCGGCATCGACAGGCCCCAAGACACCGGGACAAGCGGCAAGCTCGGCAACACGCTCCGCATCATTGCCGAGCAACTCGGCCGACAAGCACACCCGCCCCGCACCGAGTCCGCGCAGCCAGGTAAGCGTGGCCCGATTGGCACAGAACACCGGCGCCGCCACGTCAAACGTTGTGCCCAGCTCGCGGGCCATCGCCACTTGTCCCAGATTGCGGCAGACGACGCGCCCGGCACGCTGCATAAGCGCCCGAGTCCGCTCGGCGTCGCCCGCGCGGCACACTTCGTCGAGCACCACCGTTGTATCGGACAGATCTCGCTCATCGCGCGGACCCACATCCATCAGCTCCCAGGCAAAGACCATACGAGCAAAATCCTCGCGCTTTGCCGGCCCCGCCGACCCCAACAACTCCGGCGACGCACCGCTATCCACCGCAACGTCCTCAAAGGGCAGCACCTCAACGGCACGCGCAACGGGTGCAATCGCATCCGCCTCGGCCCGCATGCGCTCCAACACCGCCGCTGTCTGATCCAACACGCCGGCGCTGCGAATCAGGTATACCTCGCAGCCCGCGTCCACCTTACGCTTGCAATGCACGACGACGCGCTTCCCCGCTGCGGCATCCACCGGGCAGGGCACCTGCGGCCAGCGCTTGGGCACATCGGGGCGCGCGTCGACGCCCGGATAGAACCGAATCTCGAGCGTGTCACCCGCCGCCACGGCGGCATCGAGCTCAACGGTCACCTCTTCGTGGCCCACAGCGACCAAGCGCCCCACGCGCACGCCCTGGTTAATTGCACGCTCAAAGCTCATCAGCTCGGCACCCGAACGCCCTCGCAGGTACGCATCGGTAAACCCACGGTTAAACGACCTTCCCAGCTCGCGCTCAAGCTCTTCCACGGCACCGGGGTCCCACGCGCCGTCGCGCAGCATATCGAGCGCCCGGCGCCAAACCCGCACCACGTTGAATACGTAATCGGGGTTCTTCATGCGCCCCTCGATCTTGAGCGACGCCACGCCGGCATCTACAAGCTCGGGCAGATGCGCAATACCCAGATAGTCACGCGGACAAAGCAGGCGGTCTCCCTCGACGGCAACAACACTCTGCCCCGCCTCGTCCACTAGGTCGTACGCCAGACGGCACGGCTGCGTGCAGTCGCCGCGCATCGCCGAGCGCCCACGCCGCAAGGCCGAGAACTCGCACGCCCCCGAATAGCCGATGCAAATCGCACCGTGGCAGAATACCTCGATGGGCACGCCCGTGGCACATAGCGCCGCAATCTCGTCGACCGTCAGCTCGCGTGCCGTCGTCACGCGCTCGACCCCCAGCTCATCGGCGGCAAGCCGCACGGCACCCTCGCTATGAGCGCCCGCCTGCGTGGACAGGTGAATCTCGACCCCGGGAATCGCCGCGCGCAGCGCGCAGGCCAACCCGGCATCGGCGACAATCAGAGCATCGGCGCCCAGCTCCAGTGCATGAGCTCCCAACGCCACCGCGTCGGACAACTCATCGTCAAACACGAACACGTTGAGCGTTACGTACACACGCACGCCATGGGCATGCGCCACGGCGCAGCCGCGCGCAAACTCGTTATCCGTAAAGCCATGGGCGCTCACACGGGCGTTAAAGCCGCCCAACCCCGCATAGATGGCATCGGCACCCGCGGCGATGGCCGCAAGCATCTGGTCGAGTCCGCCCGCCGGCGCCAGCAGCTCGGGCAGCGCCGCACCGGCAGCATCCAATCCAGTCTCGTATTGTCCGCTCGGCCCCATCGTCCGAATCGCCATCGACAAACTCCTTACCAAGGTATGCATTCACTCTGAAAAATGCCGTCTTCCAGCATACACGAGGCCTCGCGCGCCCCGTTTGGTTTATCGTGTAATAACTTATGTCCATCCTGCCCCGACGGCACATCCACCGTCTGGCACGACATACCTGGAGGTCAATATATGGGTCCTCGCCAACGACAGGGACGCAGCCGTTCAAAGACGCATGCTCTGCCCATAATCCTGCTCTCGTTTTTGGGCTTTCTGCTGATTGCGGGCGTGGCATTTGGCATCGGCATGGTCGGCAACGTCAACCGCTGGCTGTCCGATCTGCCCGACTACACCGACGCCAACGCGTATCTGGTGAGCGAGCCCACCGAGATCGTCGACTGCAACGGCAACAAGATCGCGAGCTTCTACACGCAAAACCGCAAGTCTATCACCAAGGACGAGGTCTCCCCCTACGTGCTGCAGGGCACCGTTGACGTCGAGGACGAGCGCTTCTACGAGCACGGCGGTATCGACCTGTGGGGTATCGCGCGTGCTGCGGTGGCAACCCTCGGTGGCGGGCACGAAGGCGCCTCGACGATCACCCAGCAGCTTGTGCGCAACACCATCCTGCAGGAGGAGCAGTTCGACTCGACCATTGAGCGTAAGGTGCGCGAGGCCTACATCGCCATCAAGATGGAGGACATGTACTCCAAAGACGAGATCCTCATGATGTACCTCAACACCATCTATTACGGCCACGGCGCCTACGGCATCGAGGCCGCAGCCGAGACCTATCTGTCCAAGAGCGCCGCCGACCTCACCCTCAGCGAGGCCGCGCTGCTCATCGGCCTTCCCAACTCGCCTTCGCAGTACGACCCCACGGTCAACCCCGATCTGGCACTGTCTCGCCGCAACAAGGTTCTCGACAACATGCTGCGCCTGGGCCACATCACCCAGGAGGAGCACGATGCCGCACAGGCCGAGCCCATCACCCTCAACGTGACCGAAATCTCGGGCAGCGGCGTCGACGTATACTCGCAGCCCTACTTTGTCTCCTACGTCAAGCAGCTACTGGAGCAGGAGTTCTCGACCGACGTGCTCTTTAAGGGCGGCCTGACCGTCAAGACCACCATCGACCCCACGATGCAGCAGGTGGCAGAGAATGCCGTCCGCGAGCAGCTCGACACGCTCTCGCTTGACGGCCTGGACATGGGCATGGTCGTCGTCGACCCCAAGACCGGCTACATCAAGTGCATGGTGGGCGGCTACGACTACAACGCCGACGAGAACCACGTAAACCATGCCACGGCCAAGCGTCCCGTCGGCTCCACCTTTAAGGCCTTTACGCTGGCAACTGCCATCCAAAACGGCATGAACCCCAACGTCACCCTCAACTGCAACTCGCCGCTCAAGGCCAAGGGCACCACAACCGAGGTACAAAACTACGCCAACCAGAGCTATGGCAACATCACGCTTAAGCAGGCGACGGCATACTCCTCCAACACCGGCTACATCCAGGTGGCGGAAGCCGTCGGCAACAGCAAGATCATCTCGCTCGTCAAAAAGCTCGGCATCGACCCCGCCAAGGACAACATCGAGGACGTTCCCGTCATGACCCTCGGCACCGGCTCGATCTCGCCACTCGAGATGGCCGCCGCCTACGCGACGTTTGCCAACGGCGGCTACTATCGCCAGCCGATCGCCATCACCGAGATTGATTCTCGTACCGGTTCGGTGCTGTACCAGCACACCGACAATCCCTCACAGGTGCTTACCGAGGGCGAGGCCGCCGCGGTCACCGATGTTCTGTCCGGCGTCATGAAGGGCAGCGGTACGGGTGCTGCCGGCGCCCTGAGTGTCAACCAGCCCTATGCCGGCAAGACGGGCACCACCGACAACACCACCAACCTTTGGTTCTGCGGCTATACCCCGCAGCTGGCGTGCGCCCTGTGGACCGGCTATTCCGCGGGCGAGATCCCCATCCAAAAGTACGGCACGGACCTGCTGGGCGACAGCACCAACCTGCCTGTCTTTAAGCGGTTTATGAACACCGTTCTGACCGGTACCGAGCGCGAGGAGTTTGCGACCGGAACGGCGCCCACCTACAAGAACAACAGCGTCTGGAAGTTCTACGGCACCAACAACACCAAGAAGACGGAGAACGACGACAAGGACGAGAACGAGGACGAAGAGGAAACCACCACGACGACTACCACGACGACCACGACCACCGAGACCACGGGCGGCGACACCACCGGCGGCACCGGTACGACCGGTGGCTCGACGGGCGGCTCCACTGGTGGTTCGACCGGCGGCGATGGCGGCACGCCTACGCCTACGCCTACGCCCACTCCCGACCCCTCACCCACGCCTGACGATACGGTCGGCTAGAAATCATCCGGCCATAAGCAACAAGGCCCCCGAGCAGCCTATTGAACTGCTCGGGGGCCTTTTAGTTTGAAGCGACCTGATGGGCGGTCTTTATACCGGCAGACAAAAAAAGGGGGTACCGACCAACGTCGATACCCCTTACAAGCCGCTATGTCAGCGCACGCAGTGCCGAGCGCACGACCCGCACGCCTACTTGCGAGAATTGCTCAGCTTATTGATCAGCGCCTCAAGACGCTCGCCGTCCTCGGCCGTCTGGGCAATAACCAAAATCGTATCGTTGCCGGCAAGCGAGCCAAGCACATCGGGCAGCTCTGCCGCATCAACAGCGGCGGCGATGCCGGAAGCCGTGCCAGGCTGAGCCTTGATCATAACCAGATTATCGGTGCGCAGAACGCCCGTTACGAGCTCGGAAACCATACGCTGCAGGTGCAGGTCCTCTGCCAGAACATAGATGCCCTCAGGGAGCTTACGCAGCCCCATATCGGCAATATCGCGAGAGACAGTCGCCTGCGTGCAATCAAAGCCCATAGCGCGGAGCTCATCGACCAGCACGCGCTGCGTGCGGACGTCCTTATTGCGCACAATATCTCTAATGGCATCCTGGCGCCCATTGCGTTTTTTAGCCATACAAACCCTCTCTCCAAAAGATGGCGGAGACAATCAATCAGTGATTGAATAGTTTAACGCTATTTGAAGGCTTTTGTGTATAAGAACGCATTTCGAAACAATTCTATGCAAATTTGTTTCGAAATGAGCCGTTTAGGCGGTTTTTGCGCCCGTCCGGTTAAGAAAAGCTGCCAGATGCGTACACATCACGCAGCGCGCAGGCTTGGCGCTGGCGATCGGCCCAAACAACAGACCGAGTCCCCGATGGTTGTCCTTGAGCGCGGCGACCATCTGACGGGTTCGAGGCGCCTCGAGCATATCACGCATGCGGGCGGAACGCTCGATTGACGACACTCCATGCGGGCTCAGACACAAATTCTCGATGCAGGCGACCAGTCCGGCAAAGTAGAACTTTTGGCTTGCCAGCTTGAGCCGACCACCGCTATCTGCTTCCGAGAGTGAGTCCGCAAGCTCGTCGAGCGCTCGAGTGTCATCGGATATCCTGGCATACATGGTGGGATCAAAGGCATCTGTAAGCTTAGGTGCCACCGCGTGGAAACAAGCGTCGCCGCAGCCGGACACGAATCGTGCCTGCGAGAGCGCATAAGCCATAAACTCAACCGTACGGTACGCCTTGCCGCGCGACAGGCATGCCTCAAACAGCGGACGGCTATACATCACGCCAGAGGTCTGAGCGACTAGGCCGCCTAAAATCAACTGGGGCAGCCCAGTCACCATAGAAGACTCGTCTTCTATGGCAATAGAGGCAGCATCCAAGACGCGCGAATGACGCTCGCGGTGCGCATCGTATCGATCGAGCGACACCGAGGGGAGCACAATGTCTGCCGCAGTATCGCACGCGATATCGACCATCTTGGAAAGGGTCTGCGGAGCAAACCACTCATCGGCGTTCATGGCGATGATTTGAGAGCCGCGCGAGGCATCAAAACCGGCGCGAAGACAAGCGCCACGCTTCGCGTCCTCGACGTCAATCAAATCAATATGGATGTCCCTGTCGGCAGCAACTTGAAGCGAATGGCGCACACCGGGCGCAGCATCGCGGCAAACAACGACAATCTGCAAATCGTAGAGGTCTTGGTTCTGGATACTCTCGAGCGCACGCATCGCATAGCTGGGCGAACCTTCTACCACAAGGATCACCGAAAGTCGCGGATGCGAGCCACGTCGAACCAAGTTATCCGTCCTCTCGACAGCAATGAATCAAACCGTGGTTCATGGTACACCCCGGCAATAAAAGCAATGAGACACCGGTTGCATTGCACGCCAAGAACAGATGTTGCACACGCGCAGCCCACAGATGACAGGTGTCGACGCACGACACGTCGAGCCCTCCCCTAGTCGAGCACGACAAGCTCGGCGGGATCGTAATCCACTGCCATAAACGTAAGGCCGCAGGCAGGAGCCGTGGGGCCCGCAGCGGTACGGTCGCAAGCATCGATAACCTCGCGCATCCACTCGGGTTCACGGCGATGCATGCCAATCTCGACAAGCGTGCCCACGATCGTACGGACCATCGAATGCAGAAACGCATTGCCCTCGATGGTGAACGTCAGGATGTCCTCGCCAAACGCAACCTCATGGCCAAATTCGGCACGCATCACGCAGCGATGCGTGGGCTTGCCAACGGCCGAAGCAACCTTGCAAAAGCTTTTAAAGTCCTGCTCGCCCAGCAGCGCAGGGCAGGCAGCAGACATAGCCTCAACATCCAAGGGATAGCGATGCCACCACACGGCACCGCGGGACAGCACGGGGCGCGCATCTCGATCGGCAATACGGTACGTATACGTACGGGAACGCGCGTCAAAACGCGCAGAAAAGCCTTTACGGGCCTTGTAGACCTCGTTTATGGCGATATCTTTGGGCAGCAGGGCATCCATAGCCCGCAGCCACCTACGGCGCGTACAAGCGAGCTCAGCGTCCGTTACGGGCACGCTAATGTACTGGGCCACCGCATGCACGCCGGCATCGGTACGACCCGCACACGTCAGATCGATCGGGCGGCGCAGCAGCGTCTCGATAGCGCGGCGCAACTCGCCCGCAACGGTCGTCTGGCCCGGCTGCTCGGCAAATCCGCTATAGGACGAGCCATCATAGGCAACACAGAATACAAGCGTGGCATCGAGCTCAGGAATCGAATTGAAATCAGACGGCGCGGTCATGGGCGCTCCCAACAAACAATCAACGGTATCGCGACAAAAAAAGAGGGGTACGCGAACGTACCCCTCGAATATAGCCTATGCAGACGGATTGTCTACTCAGCGGTCTCCTCAGCAGGAGCCTCCTCGACGGCCTCGACCTTCTTGGGAGCAGCGGCCTTCTTGGGGGCCGGAGCAGCCTTCTTGGCCTTAGGCGTGCAAGGCTCGGTGACGAGCTCCATGATAACGATAGGAGCGTTGTCGCCCTTACGGTTGCCGAGCTTCATGATGCGGGTGTAACCGCCGTTGCGGTCCTGCCACATGCCCTGGGCAGCCTTGTCGAAGATCTCGGCAACGAGCTGCTTATCGCCGAGCTTGGCGATGGCCAGACGACGAGAGTGCAGGTCGCCCTTCTTGGCCCAGGTGATGATCGGATCGACGACCGAACGCAGCGCCTTAGCGCGGGTCTCGGTGGTCTTGATGCGGTCGTTCTCGAAGAGGGCCTTGGCCAGGCTCTTCTTCATGGCCTTGGTGTGGCTCGCATCGGTGCCGAGCTTCAGGCCCTTCTTAACGTTGTGACGCATGGTCTAGTTTCTCCTCAAATATGCGAAGCATTAAGCCTTCAGGCTCAGGCCCATGGACTCAAGCTTGTCCTTCACTTCCTCGATCGACTTAACACCGAAGTTACGGATGTTAAGCAGATCGTTCTCCGAGAACTCAACGAGCTGACGGACCGAGTGAATGCTGGCGCGCTTAAGGCAGTTGTAGGAACGGACGGAAAGGTCCAGATCCTCGATCTGCTTGTCCAGCTCGGCGTTGTCGTTGGTGACCTCGGGAGCGAAGATCGAAGCCTCCTCCTCGACCTCGGGGGTCTCGGCAAGGTTCATAAAGGCAGCCATATGCTGGTTGATGATATTGGCAGCCTGGACCACGGCGTCGCGCGGAGCGATGGAGCCGTTGGTCTCGATCTCGAGGACAAGGCGGTCGTAGTCGGTGTGCTGACCGACACGGCAAGCCTCAACGAGCTTGGCGCAACGGGAAACCGGCGAGTACAGCGAGTCGACGTGGATCACACCGATGGGATCGTTGTCGCGCTTGTTAGCCTCGCCAGAGACATAGCCGCGGCCATAGCCGATGCGCATGCTCATGGTGAGATGGCCACCCTCGGTGAGCGTAGCGATGTGCTGCTCGGGGTTGACCAGCTCAAACTCGGACGGAATAAAGAAGTCCGCACCGGTGACCTCACAGGGGCCGTCAACCGAGATGGTGGCGGTCGCCTCGTCGGTCGTGCCGAGAGCCCTGAAGACAAGACCCTTGACATTCAGGACGATGTCGGTGACATCCTCGACCATGTTAGGGATGGTCATGAACTCGTGCTGCGCACCATCGATCTGAATAGCCTCGACGGCGGCACCCTCGAGCGAGGACAGAAGAACGCGACGAAGGGAGTTACCCAGCGTATCGCCGTAACCACGCTCGAGCGGCTCGACGGAGACACGAGCAGACGTCTCGTTGATCTCTTCGACCTGAACCTGAGGCCTAATGAATTCTGACATGTATTACCTCCAGCCTCAGCAGCCCGGATGGACTACTTAGAGTAGAGCTCGACGATGAGCTGCTCGTTGATATCACCGCTGATCTGCTCACGCGTCGGCAGAGCGAGCACGTTACCAGACAGCTTCTCGATATCGACCTCGAGCCAGCCAGGGACCTCAAAGCGCTCGGAGGAAATCAGAGCCTCCTTGATGGGGAGGAGGTCACGGAACTTCTCGCCGACAGCGACGACGTCGCCGGCCTTGACGCGGTAGGACGGGATGTCCACGCGCTTGCCGTTCACGGTGAAGTGACCGTGACGGACGGACTGACGAGCCTCTTTGCGGGTGCGGGCGAAGCCAAGACGGAAGACGACGTTGTCGAGGCGAGACTCAAGGATGATCATGAGGTTCTCACCGGTGACGCCGTTCATCTTGCGGGCCTTGTTGAAGTAGCCGTGGAACTGCTTCTCCAGAACGCCATAGATGAACTTGACCTTCTGCTTCTCGCGCAGCTGCATGCCGTACTCAGATTCCTTGCGACGGCGCTTGGGCTGACGGATAGATTCCTTCTTGCTGCTGTAACCGAGCTCAGCGGGATCGATCCCGAGCTGACGGCAGCGCTTAAGAACAGGAGTCCTGTCGATTGCCATATTGATACGATCCTTTCAGTTACACGCGGCGACGCTTCTTGGGGCGGCAGCCGTTGTGCGG
>CATYIU010000051.1:0-11124 GCA_958407445.1 uncultured Collinsella sp. | reverse complement strand
AAAAGCCCCCGTTGCCGGAGGCTTTCAATTTCAATTGGTGCGGCGTATAGGATTCGAACCTATGACGTTCTGATTCGTAGTCAGACCCTCTATCCAGCTGAGGTAACGCCGCAGCGCAAGACATATAAAACCACTTTAGCTTATTGGAGTCAAGCACAATTTCAAACTTTTTTGTGGAACGCAGTCTTGTCATGCTGCTCCGCATATACCGCCATTCCCCGTACGATCGATTGGCTTTTCGATCACGTCAAACTTAGCATCAAGTTCCCTCAGGAGCGATCTCACCCGCTGGGCACAATCATAATCGGCAAACGAGATGCTCAACATGCGAGCAACCTGATTAGATGTCTGGACCCCATAGAAATGCTCTAGGGCCACAAGCCCCTCGTGCGCCACAAACGTCTCAACCACATGAGGCGACTCCTCGTAGCACCATTGCGTCAACGGCCCCTCGCTCGTCTGTCGAACCACCAGGCCACCCATGCCAGACGGCTCACACGTCACAAGCAGGTACTCCCCGCCCTCGTCGCTCTCAAACAAAACCACCCGATCATCAAACAGCTCCATCGCGTCCCCTTTCTCTCGCTCTTATTTAGCAAAAGCATAGCAGGTAGATGGCTGTATACAGAACAGTTGTTCGTGTGTTTTCTATTGAGCTGTCCGCACGGCATGGTATGGCCGCACACAAAAAGGGCACCCCAAAAAGGAGTGCCCTAGCAAATCGCTTATGCAGCCAATCTACGCGACCGGCTCGATCTTCTCGAGGCCGCCCATGTAGGGACGCAGAACCTCGGGGATCGTGATGGTGCCGTCAGCGTTCTGGTAGTTCTCCAGAATGGCTGCCATGGTACGGCCAGCCGGCAGACCGGAACCGTTGAGGGTGTGCAGATAGCGCGAACCCTTGAAGTTCTCGGGGTCGCGATACTTGATGTTGGCGCGACGGGCCTGGAAGTCACCGCAGTTGGAGCAGGAGCTGATCTCCTTGTAGGCGTTGTAGCTCGGCAGCCAGACCTCGACGTCGTAGGTCTGACGGGCAGAGAAGCCCAGGTCGCCGGTGCACAGGCTAATCACGCGATACGGAAGACCCAGCTGCTGCAGCAGGAACTCGGCCTCGGCGGTCATGCTCTCGAGCTCCTCGTCGGACTCCTCCGGCTTGGCAAACTTTACCATCTCGACCTTGTCGAACTCGTGCTGGCGAATGATGCCGCGGGTATCGCGACCAGCGGAGCCGGCCTCCTCGCGGAAGCAGGGGGTGAAGGCGGTGTAGCGGCGCGGCAGGGTATCGGCGTCGAGGACCTCACCGGCGTGCAGGTTGGTGAGCACGACCTCGGCGGTGGGGATCAGGAAGTTGTCGCCCGAGACGTGATAGGCGTCGTCCTCGAACTTGGGCAGCTGGCCCGTGCCGAACATGGTCTGACGCTTGACGACGATGGGCGGCCACCACTCCTTAAAACCACGGCTGGTGTGCGTATCGAGGAAGAAGTTGATGAGGGCGCGCTCAAGACGGGCGCCGGCGCCACCGAGAACGGTGAAGCGGCTGCCGGAGAGCTTGTTGCCGCGCTCGAAGTCAAGGATGTCGAGGTCGGTGCCCAGATCCCAATGCGGCTTAAAGTCGAAGTCGAACTCGCGCGGGGTGCCCCAACGACGGCGCTCGATGTTCTCGTCCTCGTCCTTGCCGTACGGCGTGGCCTCGCAAGGAATGTTGGGCAGGTGAGCCATGAAGTCGTACTGCTCCTGCTCGAGGGCGGTGCGGCGCTCGGCCAGACCGTCAATCTTCTCGTTGACGGCGCGCACGGCCTCTTTGGCGGCCTCGGCCTCGTCCTTCTTGCCCTCCTTCATCAGGGCGCCGATCTTCTTGGACTCGGCATTGCGCGTGGCTTGAAGTTCCTCAACCTCAGTGATGACGGCACGACGCTCGTCGTCGAGCTCAAAGAACTTCTCGCGATCCCAAGACGTCTGGCGGTTAGCCATGGCGACATCGATGGCATCGGGGTTCTCGCGAACAAACTTGATATCAAGCATTAGATCCTCCGGCGATATACATTCCATTTAGGTTGCAACCTTGTACATGTATGGGCAAGTATATACTTATGAGCGTTTACGACCCAACTCAACTACGCAAGAAGGCACCCAATGGACGCAGTTTTTTCCTTTTTGTTTGGCACCCGCACCGGTTTTGCCATCCTTTTCGCCGGCGGCATCCTGCTGTTTGCGATTATTGCCTTTGTAATGGAGAAGCGCACCCATAAGATGTATGTCGACCGCGGCCCCAAGTCCGAGGACGAAGAAGACAGCTTCTGGGACTAACCTGCCAAAAAGGGACAGGTTTATTTTGGTCGGTTTTATCTGGGCAAACGCAAGTGCCCCGCAACTGGAATTGAGCCAGTTGCGGGGCACTTTTCGCTAAAAGGACAAAACCGCAGGAAAAACCTGCCAACATAAACCTGTCCCTTTTTTGGTCGGTTTTACTGGAGGGTTGCGTCGATTGCCTTGACCAGGGCGCTGCGCATGCCGGCGTCCTCGAGCGCAACGACGCCCTTGATGGTGGCACCACCGGGCGAGCATACGGCATCCTTCATCGCCGCAGGATGCTGGCCAGTTGCAAGCTGCAGCTTTGCCGTACCCAGCACCATCTGGCTCACAATGCGATAAGCATCCGCACGCGGGATACCGTGCTTGACCGCCGCATCGCCCAGGGCCTCGATTGCCATGGCGACAAACGCCGGAGCGCAACCACCCACCGTGCCGCCCACAAACAGCAGGCTTGTGTCGAGCTCGACGACAGCGCCAAGCTTACCGAGCAGGTCGAGCACCACAGCACGCTGCTCGTCGTTAAGCGTCGAAGCCTTCTCGCAGGCGATGACGCCCTCGCCTACCGAAACCGGCGTGTTGGGCACCGTCGAGATATGCGCGACGCCCGGCAGGACCTGCTCCCACTTGGCACTGTCCCAGGTCCAGGCAACCGACAGAACGACCTTTTTGGCAAGAGCATCCTTGATCGGGGCGAATACCTTCTCGATCATGTACGGTTTGACCGCAGCGACCACGATATCGGATGCGGCGACAACCTCGGCGGCATCGTGGCAGGCGACCATGCCGCGCGCCTCGCAGCGCTCAACCAGCGCGTCGTAGCGACCCGCGCAGGCGCACATGTCGCTCGCAGCTACACCGGCAGCGATCCAGCCATCGGCCATAGCGCTCGCCATATTGCCAAAACCGACAAATCCAATCTTCATATCGCATAGTCCTTTCAGACACATTCCTCAAAACGAAAGGTATTGTCCCACGCCATTGTTTCGTATTGCTGACCTATTTGTGATACGGCTCGCCGCGGCTAATCTTGCAGGCGCGGTAGATCTGCTCCAGCAGCACCACGCGCGCCAAGTTATGCGGCAAGGTAATACGTCCAAAGCTGAGCATCTCGTCGGCTCGTGCGCGCACGTCATCGCTCACGCCGTCCGATCCGCCAATTACAAAGGCGATGTCGCTGTTACCACGTAGCATAAGATCATCGAGCCGCGCCGAAAGTTCCTCGCTCGAGCGCTCTTTGCCCTCAATGGCCAGCAAGATTACATGTGCTCGAGGCGGCAGGGCTGTAAGAATCGCCGCCCCCTCCTTGTCGCGCGCGGCATCCACGCCGCCCGCCTTAGCCGGGTCGATATCGGCCACCTCGCGGATATCCACCTTGGCATAGGCACCTAGGCGCTTGGTGTACTCAGCGCACGCGTCCTTCCAAAAGCGCTCCTTGAGCTTACCGACGCAAACGACGGTGTATTTCACGCGCGTCTACTCCTTCGAATCGTTTTGAACTTTGCCGGCGGCCAGCATCTGCTCGAACATCGAGGCCGACTGCGAAAAGTCGCTCGGCAGCACGACCGTCGAGGTTTTACCCGTGCGAGCGAACTCCGTCATCATCTCGGACCACTGCGTAAACATGAACAGTTGGTTGGCCTCGTCATTGCCGACACCCGTCTCCTGGATGATCTCGAGCGAATCTTTGATACCCAGCGCGATGGCCTTGCGCTGGTTGGCGATGCCCTCGCCCGCCTTTTCCATAGCCTCGGCCTCGGCGGTCGCCTCGGTGACGCGCTTGATGCGGTCGGCCTCGGCGAGCTCCTGCGCGGCAGCGCGCTTGCGCTGGGCAGCGTTGATGTCGTTCATGGAGTTCTCAACCTCGGTCGGCAGTGCGATTTTGGTGATGAGCGTCGACACGAGGGTGAAGCCGTAGGCGGCCATCTGCTCGGAAACGGTAGCGTTGACATCCTTGGCGATGTCATCCTTCTTGGCAAAGACCTCATCGAGTGTGTAGACGGGGATGGAGGAGCGCAGGGCGTCGGTGATGAAGTCGCGCATCTGGTCGACGGGCTCCTGCAGCATGTAGTAGCTCTTGTAGATGCCCGAATCTGCCGGGCCGGCGCCCATGTCGTAGCTCACGTGGTACTGAGCGGAGACCTCAAGACCGATGGTCACGTTGTCCTGGGTCTTAACGTCGATGCCAAAACCGTTTTTCATGGTGCGCAGACTCACCGTGGCGGCCTTGCGGTCGATCACGGGTACCTTCATGTGGAAGCCCGCGTTGACGATACGGTTGAACTTACCCAAGCGCTCGATGATTACGGCGTGCTGCTGTTCAACGACATAACAGGCGTTGGGGAGCAGCAGCAACAGGATGAT
This sequence comes from uncultured Collinsella sp., assembly GCA_958407445.1. GTDB lineage: Bacteria > Actinomycetota > Coriobacteriia > Coriobacteriales > Coriobacteriaceae > Collinsella. The sequence continues at coordinate 6,450 of CATYIU010000051.1, read as the reverse complement.
GATGGGAATCAAAAGGCTGGTAAGGGCGGCGATGATACCGGAAAATAGCATGGTCTCTCCTCTGATAGGCACACGTTGGCATTAGGATACCCGTCCAAGGAGATCGTGCATAACAAAAAAGCTCCCATTGCTGGGAGCTCTTTCAATCAATGGTGCGGGCGAAAGGACGTCCGCGTATCCGCTTCGCGGATCCGCACCGGCTTCGACCGCCTGCCGGCGGACTCGTCAACTCGCTAAAAACGCTCCGCGTTTTCTTTACGCTCGCTCCTTCGCAGGTTCAAGTCCCCGCGATGGGCCCATAACAAAAAAGCTCCCATTGCTGGGAGCTCTTTCATTTAATGGTGCGGGCGAAAGGACTTGAACCTTCATGGGGTTGCCCCCATACGGACCTGAACCGTACGCGTCTGCCAATTCCGCCACGCCCGCGTGCAGGAATTAGAATAACGGAGCGCCACCGCGAACGCAAGAACTATTTTTGAAAAAGTTTGCAGGCATTTTCCCAAGCGGCTTGCGCGATTGTTTCGGGGTCCTCACCTGTGCGATCGACACGGTCGTTAACCAGCGCGTTTGCCGTAATGGAGATCATTGCGGGCTCGCATTCAAGACCGCGGATGGGCTCCGGAGCCATATACGGGCAATCCGTCTCGAACAAAATTCGATCGAGTGGGGTTGCCGCAAATGCCTCGCGCACGTCGTCGTTGCGCTTAAAGGTGGCCGCACCACCATAGGCGATATAGCAGCCCAGCTCCACAAAGCGCTCCATCGTGGCGCGGTCCTCGCCAAAACAGTGCAGCACACAACCGGCCTGGGGCACGCCCACCTCACGAAGCACGTTGTAGGCGTCCACGTGCGAGGTACGCTCCTGGTCCATGTCCTCGTGACGCAGATGCAGCTCCACCGGCACGTTACGACACACGGCAAGCTCGAGCTGGCGCGCCATGCAGTCAATCTGCACGTTATGGGGTGCCGGCGCGATATCGTCGTCATAGTCCATGTGGTAGTCCAGACCGATTTCGCCAATACCGGCGCACAAAGGGTCATCGAGCGCAGCAACAACCTGCGCGTGAATGTCATCGGTATAATCCGGCGCGCCATAGGGGTGAACGCCAGCGAGATACTTGATCTGCGGAATATCCCGCATCGGCAGAATTTCGCGCACGAGCCAGTCGCTATAGTCCGTCACGCTGCGCTTGTCGGCGATGGGGTCGAGCATCGTCACCAACAGGTCGACGCCCGCGGCTTTGGCGCGCACGAGCGTCTCGGGCACTTCTTTCCCCCAAAACGAAAGCAGATGCGCATGCGTGTCAGCAAGCGGTGCCAAGGGCACGGGACAAGCAACCGTCTTCTTTTTCTTGGTAAACGTCACGCGTTCGGCATTAGGCATCATGGATGAGCTCCTGAGCCAGGCGGATAAAGTCGGCAACATCAAGCGTTTCTGCGCGCGTGGTGGGTGCGATACCGCAAGCCTCAAAGGCGGCATCGAGCACGTCCTTGGCAAAGCCGTTGGCGCTCATGGAATTGCGGATGGTCTTGCGGCGCTGAGCAAATGCAGCATCAATCACGCGGGCCACAAACTCGCGATCGAGTCCTTCGGGCGCCACGCCGTCAACACGGTCGATACGCACGACGGCCGAGTCCACGTGCGGTGCCGGCATAAAGCAACGTGGCGGCACCTCAAAGCGACCCGTAACCTGCGCATACAGGCCGAGCTTTGCCGTGTAGCCGCCATAGGTCTTGTTACCCGGCACCGCGGCAATGCGATCGGCAACCTCCTTTTGAACCATGACCACGGCACGCTTGAGCGCGGGCATCGTCTGGAAGAACTGCAGGATGATCGTCGCCGCCACGTTATAGGGCAGGTTCGCGACAAATACCGTCGGCTCACCGCCTGCAGCCTGCTCAATCTGCCCCGTCGTCACCTTGAGCGCGTCGCCCATGATAAAGCGGAAGTTGGCATAGTCGGCGGCATGGGCATCGAGCACCGGTTCGAGTTCGGGATCGGCCTCGATCGACGTGACGCACGCCGCCTCCTGCAGCAGCGCGAGCGTGAGCGTACCAACGCCCGGGCCAACCTCGAGCACGCGCTCATCGCCCGTGAGCTCGGAAAGCTCGCAAATGCGCTCAATTACATGGTTGTCGATCAGGAAGTTCTGGCCCAGGCGATGCTTGGTCGCAAGGCCAAACTCCTCCAGCAGCTCCCTTGTTGCCGTGGGGTTTGCCAAAGGCGAAGTTGTCATAGTTGCCTCCTTAGCATGATGGCGGCGTCTTGAAACAAAAGGGCATGGACCGTTGCGGCCATGCCCTTACATCTAAACAGCAAATTGCCGATATGGCGCGCGGCGTCTTAGCCCAGACGCGGGAACAGCGGCTCACCCTTCTCGACGGGCTGACCACCGGCAAGCAGGCCCCAAGCGCAAATGCCCTTGAGGTCGTCGCTCGCGGCCTCGTCCTCGCAGGACAGGCGGCGCAGGGCTTCGGCAGAGGTCTGAGGCATGAGCGGCATCAGCAGGTGAGCGGCAATGCGGATGGCCTCGAGCAGGTTGTAGATCACAAATGCCAGCTCGTCAGCCTTAGCCTCATCCTTGGCAAGCGCCCAAGGCTCGGAGTCCTCGATGTAGTGGTTGGCGGCGTGGATGAGCTCCATAACCTCGTCCTTGGCTCCGCCGTAATCGAGCACGTCCATCTTGGCCATGTAGCGGTCGACCAGGCCATCGGCGATCTTTGCCAGCGGGTTGTCGAACGCATCGAACGATGCGGGCTTGGCGGGCGCGCAACCGTCAAAGTACTTGCCGCTCATGTTGAGCGAACGCGAGATAAGGTTGCCCCAGCTGTTGGCCAGGTCGGCGTTGTAGACCTGCTCCATGCGATCGAAGCTGATAGCGCCGTCGGTACCGGGAACGACGTCGGTCATAAAGTAGTAGCGATAGCCCTCGACGCCCAGCATGTCGATAACGTCCTGCGGAGCGATGGCGTTACCGCGGCTCTTGGACATCTTCTCGGCCTTGCCGGTCTCGGCATTGCGCACGGTCAGGAAGCCGTGGGCAAAGACGTGCTCGGGCAGGGCCTCGCCGATGGCCATGAGCATGGCGGGCCAAATGACGCAGTGGAAGCGGATGATGTCCTTACCCACGATGTGGAACTGCGCGGGCCAGCGATAGGCCAGCTCGGCACGCGCCTCGTCGGTGTCGACACCGTAGCCGACGGCCGTCATATAGTTGAGCAGCGCGTCAAACCATACATAGGTCACATGGCCCTCGTCAAACGGAACCTGGATGCCCCAGTCAAAGCTCGTGCGACTCACGGAAAGGTCGTTGAGGCCGCCCTCGACAAAGCTGCGAACCTCGTTCATGCGGAACGCAGGCTCGACAAAGTCGGGGTGCTCGTCATAGAGCTTGAGAAGCTTGTCCTGGAAGGCGGAAAGCTTAAAGAAGTAGGACTCCTCCTGGACGCGCTCAAGCGGACGGTGGCAGTCGGGGCATAGATGCTGGCCGACGCTGCCGTACTCCTCGTCGCCCTTCTGGACCTGCGTATCAGTGAAGTAGGTCTCGTCAGGCACGCAATACCAACCGTCGTAGCTGCCCTTATACAGGTAACCGGACTCCTTCATGCGCTCCCACAGGTACTGCACGGCATGATGCTGGCGCGGCTCGGTGGTGCGGATGAAGTCGTCGTTGGAAATCTCGAGCTTGCTCCAAAGCTCCTTGAAGTGCGGGGCCTGGCTATCGGTCCACTCCTGCGGCGTCATGCCATGCTTGGCTGCGGCCTCGGCGACCTTCTCGCCGTGCTCGTCCATGCCGGTCAGGAACTTGACGTTATAGCCGGCGGAGCGACGATAACGGGCCTGGACGTCGGCGATGATGGTGGAATAAGCCGTGCCCAGGTGCGGATCGGCGTTGACGTAGTAGATGGGCGTCGTGATAAAGAACGAAGGCTTGCTTTGATCCATGGGGTTTGTCCTCCAGAAAAACGTTGCATACAGGGGATGATTCTAGCGCAAGGGCTGGATATCCTCCATCTATTGCATATCGAGCACCATGGCATAGACATCGCGCTTGCGGCGCGAATACTTCTGAGACAGGCGCTTGGCCACCGCAGAGGCGGGCTCCCCCTCCTCGAGCGCGGTGCGGATATCCTCGCGCAGGGCCTCGTCGTGATCCGCTACCGCAGCGCCAACCGGCACGATGCCGGCCTCCTCGTCCTCGCTCGGCGGCGCGATGACCAGCGCAATCTCGCCCTTTACCTCGCCGCGAACACGCAGCTCCTCGGCAAGCTGGTCAGCGGGCCCGCGCAAGACCTCCTCGTGCAGCTTGGTGAGTTCGCGGCAGACGGCGACCTCACGCTGGGGAAAGACCTCCGCCACGGCCTCGAGCGTCGCCACGATACGATGTGGAGACTCGTAGAAGATGAGCGCGCCGGGCACCACGGCAAGGCGCTGCAAACGGCGCACACGGTCGCCGTGCTTTCGGCCCAAAAAGCCCTCGAAGAAAAAATGCTCGCAGGGAATGCCGGACGAAACAAGCGCCGTGACGCAAGCAGAGGGCCCGGGAATAACTTCGACGGGCACATCGGCCTCACGCGCCGCCTCGACCAGCGCCTGGCCGGGATCGGACACGCTCGGCATGCCGGCGTCCGAGGCAAAAGCGAGGGTCTCCCCCGCCAGCAGACGGTCGACCAGGCCGGCGGCGCGGCTGGCGATCACATTCTCGTCGCAACGGACAAGCGGCTTGGAAATGCCCAGGTGCATCAGTAGCTTTGACGTCACACGCGTGTCTTCGCAGCAGATGGCATCAGCAGCGGCAAAGGCCTCACCAACGCGCGGGGACAGGTCGCCCAGGTTGCCGATGGGCGTGCCGACCACATAGAGTTTGCCCGTATGGGCGCTGTTTTGCGTCATATCAACCTATTCAATCATGCCGCGCTCGAGCGTACCGAGCGCCGCGCGGGCGTCCCATGCCGCAATGCGCTTCTCGGTCTTCCACGTTTGGAAGAACCAACCGGCAGCCGGCGCAAACGAAGCCAGCTGGTTGGCGATAAACACGCGCTCGTAGGCATTGCGGCCCTCGGGCGTAACCGACGAGTTGGCAAAGATCGCCGCGCCCGACCATTCGCCCACCAGCACGGGGAACCCAGTCGAAATCGCTTCTTTAAGCTCGCGCTTGTTACGCGAAATCGCCGTCGTCAGCCCGCGAGGGCTCGTGATGTCGAGCGCATACTCGTCGCGGTAATGGTACAGGTGAAGGTCCATGTAGACGTTCTTGTACTTGGCGCCGCGCATAAAATGCTTCCACTCGCTGGGATGCCCCGACGACGAGAAGACGACGATCTTATCCTCGGGCATATACGAACGGACGAGCTCGTAGGCATCGCGATAGAAATTGCGCAGGTAGTGAGCAGGAATGCCATCCGTCATGGTGAAGAGGCTCTTGCGAACGCTCATCTGCGGCGTGTCCAGCAGCTCAATGCCCAGCAGGCTCTCGGCCTCGCCATAGCGATCGGCCAAGCGCTCGAGCACGTCGAGTGCGACATGACGGCCGTTGGTGGACGAATGCCACTCGGCGACAGCCTCCGGCGTGGTGGGCGAATCGTTGGAATCGCCCTGGCCACCGGGCACGGTTGCCAGATCGAGCAGCACGCGGATGTCGTACTTGGCAGCCCACTCAATTGCGCGGTCGATGTAATCGACAACCGATATGTAGGAGGCATCGGACTCCTGTGAGCCAAAGGCATACCAGGGCACCGGCAGACGCACGGCATTGAGACCGATCTGCGCCATGCGGCGAAAATCGTCCTCGCTCACAAACGTCTCGTAATGGCGGCGCATGCGCTCGTTATAGGCGGCGGTACCCATGGCCTCCTGTAGCTCGGCCGCGTTGGATGCACCGGTCGCCGCGTACAGCGACGGGGTCACCCAAGGCTCGGGAATAAACCAGCCAGAGAGATTAACGCCGAGTATCCTCTCCATCACTGCCCCCTTCGGATCATGCAGGTCGAACCCGCATCGTATTGCATAGGATAAGTATCGTTTTGAGTATACCCGCGTGTGCGGACAGGCGACCGAACGGTCTGTAAAGTGACGCGAAAGTGGGAGGAATGTCTGGGGCGGGCGGGCTCGGAATGGTGCGACGAGGTGTGTACGCGCGCCGGAGGCAGGCACCGGAAAGTGTGTCCCGTTCTGAGCCCTTATTCTGGGACGCAGTTTTCGCAGAACCCTACATAAAAGAAAAGGACCCCTTTGCAGAGGTCCTAGTCAATTCAAGGTGGCGGGGAAGGGAATCGCGTCCGCGCGCTGCGCGGACGGACCGCTGCGGCGCTTACGCGCCTTGCGAGCTGCGCTGGCAAACGCTTACGCGTTTACTCAGCTCCGCGCCCTCACGGGGTTCGATTCCATGTGGGGGCTACATAAAAGAAAAGGACCCCTTTGCAGAGGTCCTAGTCAATTCAAGGTGGCGG
>CATYIU010000050.1:0-12099 GCA_958407445.1 uncultured Collinsella sp. | reverse complement strand
TACATCGGACTCCCTCCTGGACCCAGATTGGGTCCGAGATTTTGTCCGAGGTCCCATTTGTCCCAAATCTTAAGAAAGTGTTCGATGGCGAAAAACAATGAGATATGCACTGCGGTCTCGATAAGCGAATGCGCCGGCAAGGGTACCATAGGCGGGTACACCATGAACAAGGAGGCAACGATGAAGCAGATCGATACCACCCAGCTCAACACTGCCGCCTGCCAGGCTCAGGCTGCCGAGTACCACGCCCGCGGCTTTAACTGCGCCCAGGCTGTCGCTTGCACGCTCGCGCCCGCTGTGGGGCTCGACCCCCAGATCGCCTTTACCCTCACCGAGGGCTTTGGCGCCGGCATGGGCGGCATGACCGAGACCTGCGGCGCCATCTCGGGCGCCGTGGCCATCATGGGCTTTGTAATGAGCGACGGTATGGAGAACCCCAAGACCAAGGGCCAGACCTACAAGCTGTCGCGCGAGATTGCCAAGCGCTTTGGCGAGAAGAACACCACGACCGTCTGCGGCACGCTCAAAGGCATCGGATCGGATAATGGCCCGCTCCGCAGCTGCCCCGGCTGCATCGACGATGCCGTCGAGATCGCCTGCGATATGCTAAAGCAGCTCGCCGAGTAAACGGCAGCAACATAAAACGACGGCCGGCGCGCTTGGGATCCATCCAAAAGCACGCCGGCCGTCGTCGTTAGAACTCGGCAAATTCGGGAGCGCCGACCTCGATCTCCTCGCGCCCCGCCATAAACTCGCGCATCTTAGCGCAAAACGACTCCTGCTCCCCCGCCTTAAACACCAAATGAAGTGTCACGGCATCCGCGTACTCGGTATCCGAAACCTTGGCACCGGAATCCTGGGCCAAGCGAAGCACCTGCTCATACTGCGGATAGGCCACATGCACGTCAACAGGCACGACACTCGTCATCTCGACGATCTGCCCGGCTTCCTGAGCCGCGGCCACCGCCGCCTGCGTCGCCGCGGTATAGGCGCGTACCAAGCCACCGGGCCCCAACAACGTACCACCAAAATAGCGTGTCACTACGCAGCAAACATTTTTGAGCTCCGCACCGCGCAACACCTCGAGCGTCGGCATACCGCTCGTGCGGCTCGGCTCACCATCATCGCTCTGGCGCTCGCGTCCATCGACCAAAATCCACGCGGGAACATTGTGTCGAGCGTCGTAATGACGCTTGCGAACCATCTCGATAAAGGCATTCGCCTCGTCCTCGGACTCAATATGGACCAGCTGGGCAATAAACCGGCTCTTGCGATCCACAAACTCGCCCGAAGCCTCAATATTCGATTGCAGAGTAAAATATCTGTCCAACAAAGCCCCTCAACAAAATAAAGCGCAGCAACGAACAGCCTCAATAATACGATAACCCTAGTAAAAAGAATGGCAACGCCGATGATTCCGTCAACGAAAGCGAGAACCCGTCAGCGCGAGCAAGGTGCCTTGAAAGCCGAGGGCATTGACCTTATGGTCATGCCCGAAGGTTTGAAAGGCAGATTGCCGCGCTGACGGGTTCGCAGCGTCAACAAAGTGCCGAGTGGGCCGATAAGCCGGGTTCTGTCGTGAACGGTCATTTATCTTGTCTGCACGTTACCGCGCAGCTCCACGCACGCTACCCGAACGCGGACCGGGCCGGCCCATAGCGTTCCTATTCGCGCTTGCTCCGGATGGGGCTTGCCAAGCCGCCGTGTTGCCACGACGCTGGTGGTCTCTTACACCACCGTTTCAGCTTTTCCCTTTACGCCTTGCGGCGCAGGTGGGAGTCTTCTTTTCTGCGGCGCTTTCCGTCGGATCACTCCGCCCGGCCGTTAGCCGGCATCCCGCCCTCTGGAGCCCGGACTTTCCTCACGCGTGCTGCAAGCAGCACATCGCGCGACCGTCTGGCCCACTCAGCAGTGCAAGAGTGTAACACACCGTTGCCGCAGGCAACGGCACAACACAAGCGCTCGCACGATAAACCAAGAACCGCCCATGCGCTACAATAGTCCCGTCGATGGGCAACGTCGTCAGTCGAGACACGACCGCGCTCCGCACCCCTCCGTCTACTCGGTGTGTTCCCGCCTCCTCCCCGAGGCGGGATGTCGGCATTTTGTCATGCACTGACAACCCAATACCAAACAGGCAGCCCGGACAGCATTAAGCCGGGGCAGCATCACGCACCTCAGCAGCAAATGCAAAAAGGGACCCGTCCATTACGGACGGATCCCTTAAAACAAGTGATCGTCAAACCGATTTACTCGGCGTCGGTCTCCTCGTCCTTCTTCTCGGAAGGCAGCGGGGTAACCTCGATCTCGACGCCCAGAGTCTCAGCAGCAGACTTCATGGACAGGGAGATACGACGACGGTCGAGGTCGATCTCCATGACCTTGACCTGAACCTTGTCGCCAACGTGGGTGACCTGAGAAGGCTGGTCCACGTGCTTGTTGGCCATCTCGGAGATGTGCACCAGGCCCTCGATGCCCTCGCCCAGGTCGACGAAAGCGCCGAACGGGACAAGCTTGGTCACAGTGCCCTCGACGATAGCGCCGACGGGGTACTTCTTGACCAGTGCACGCCACGGATCCTCGGTGGTCTGCTTGAGACCCAGGGAGATGCGCTCGCGGTTGAGGTCGACGTCGAGAACCTCGACCTCGACCTCCTGGCCGACCTTGACAACCTCGGAAGGATGGTTGACGTGGTTCCAGGAGAGCTCGGAGATGTGGATGAGGCCGTCGATACCGCCGAGGTCGACGAAGGCGCCGAAGTCGACGATGGAGGAAACGGTGCCCTGGAGACGCATGCCAGACTTGAGCTTGGACAGGATCTCGGAGCGCTCGGCCTTACGGGACTCCTCGAGCACGACGCGACGGGAGAGGACAACGTTGTTGCGGTTGCGGTCCATCTCGATGACGCGGGCCTCGATGCGGGTGCCCATGTAGGAGGTGAGGTCCTTGACGCGACGGAGGTCGACGAGGGAAGCGGGCAGGAAGCCACGCAGGCCGATGTCGAGGATCAGGCCGCCCTTGACAACCTCGATAACCTCGCCCTCGACGTTCTCGCCGGAGTTGAACTTCTCCTCGATGCGGTTCCAAGCACGCTCGTACTCGGCACGCTTCTTGGACAGGACCAGACGACCGTCCTTGTCCTCCTTCTGGAGAACGAGGGCCTCGATGGGATCACCGAGTGCAACGATGTCTGCAGGGTTAGCGTCCTTGCGGATGGACAGCTCGCGGACCGGGATAACGCCCTCGGACTTAAATCCGATGTCAACGAGCACCTCGTCATGCTCGATCTTAACGACAGTGCCGTTAACGAGATCGCCCTCATCAAAGTCGGTAATCGTACCGTCGATGAGGTTGTTCATCTCCTCCTCGTTGACATCGTCAAGAGAGAAAATGGACGAGTTCTGAATCTCACTCAAAGGTGGACCCCTTTCGAACTACGGGGCCCCGATTGCTAGGACCTACAGAAGGGTGCGACAAGCACACAACGTTTAGGAACACTCGGGAGCCGACAGATACTAATGTGACGCTTATGCAATCACGTTCGTATAGGTTACGGGGAAATGAGTTCGATTTCAAGCGTGAACTGCCATTTTTTACTCGTATGGAGACTTTTTCGCAATCTTGTGAACGACTGTCTCCACAAGCTGACGATAAGCAGTTGGGCATACGGCTTTGGAGTAAAGTATCCCAGACATACGATTCTGGAACGATTTTTCGAGAAAGGTGCCCGCGTGCTCAAAGCAGTCGTTTTCGATATGGACGAGACGCTTCTTAGCATTAACCTCAATGCGTTCATCCTTCGCTATTTTAAGGATGTCTCATCGATGCTCGCGGATATCGGACGTCGCAGCCGCGGGGGCACGATGGCACGCCTCGGCACCATCCTGGTCGACCTCAACGCCAATCGCCGCAGCGGCACGGACAACCGCACCAATCTTGAGTTTTACCAAGAAGAGGTCAAGCGCCGATGCGGGATTTGCCTCTCCGATCCCCTCATCTACGAGGCGTTTACCTACTACGACCGCGAAGTTCTTCCGTACAAGAATGACGAACTCATCAACGCCCATGCCATGCCGGGCGCACACGCCGCGCTTCAGACCGTACAGGACGCAGGGCTGCGCTGCGCGCTCTTTACCAACCCCAGCTTTCCGCAGGGGGCCATCGAGTGCCGCATGGGTTGGGGCGACCTGGCCGACGCCCCCTTTGAGCTCGTCACGCACATGGGAAACGCCACCCGCTGCAAGCCTGATGCCACCTACTATCTAGAGCAGCTTCAGGTGATGGGACTCGAACCGCACGAGGTCCTTATGGTGGGCAACGATCCCAAACGCGACTTCCCTAGTCCCGCCTGCGGCATTCAGACTGCCTATGTAGGCCAGGGCAAGCCCAACCGAGTCACCTGGCGCGGAACCATGGAAGGCTTCGCCCGCGACTTTAACGCCGTAGTAGAAGCCTTCTACGAACACCAAGTAGCCGACGAACTGTCCTAGCACACTTGGGTTTTGCCGATCATGATGTTGAGGATCTCGACGTCGGTATCTTTCATGCCCACACGGCCTACGTAGCCCATACTGGCGATTGTCTGCTCAACGGTATCTTGGATCAGGCCCTCGCCGGCGCGGAAGCCGCGACCCTGCATGGCCATATCATGGCCCAGGATCGCTGCATCGACGGCAGCCGAGATCTTGGCGGCACAGCTCGCCTTGGCGCCATCGCACACGATGCCGCCCACATTGCCGAGCGTATTGGAGACCGTCGCACCGATTTGCTCGCGCGTGCCACCGCACAGCCAGGTAATCGCGGCACCGGCACCGCACGCAGCGCAAATAGCGCCGCAAAACGCCGAGAGCGCACCAATATAGCTCTTGATATGCACGGCAATGAGATCGGACAGCATCACGGCACGCACCAGGCGCTCGTGGTCGCAGCGCAGGTACTCGGCATACTCCATGACGGGCAGTGCGCAGGTAATGCCCTGATTGCCCGAGCCGCACACAATGGCGACCGGCAGCGCGCAACCGTTCATGCGGGCGTCGGACCCGGCGGCCGCACGGGCACGGGCACGGCAGGCGACGTCATCGGCACGAGCACCCAGCAGCGTACGACCCACCTCGGCGCCCCAAGCGTGCGCAAGGCCCTCGGCACTGATTGCGCCATTCAGCTCAATCTGACGCTCAACGGCAGCGCGGGCGCCCTCAATGTCACCGTCCTCGATAAAGTCGATGATGGAATCAATGGACATGGGCGTATCGGCGTTATCTGCCGCACGCTCGGCCACCACGCGCTCGGCGCAGGCGGCGCACTCCCCCGCCGACTTGCCGCATACCGGAATACCATCGAGCGTATGGCACGTGACATTAGTGTGGTGATCGGTAATCTCGACGACCGCGGTATGGCCCCCGGACGTCGCAGTCACCTTGATGTAGAGGTTGGGCACACCCTCGACAAGCGACACATCGCAGTAGCCGGCGTCGGCGAGGAGCTCGGCCACGCGAGCGCGGTCTTCATCGTTAACGCTCTCGAGCACCTCGAGCGCGCTCTTAGCGTCGCCGCCCACGGCACCCAGCGCGGCCGCGGCTTCAATACCGTGCATACCGCCCGAGTTGGGCACGGTCACGCTCTTAACGTTCTTGATAATGTTGCCCGAGCAGGCAACATCCATATGATCGGGTTCGCAACCGAGCGTCTGGCTCGCCAGCGCCGCTGCATAGGCAACGGCAATGGGCTCGGTGCAGCCGAGTGCACAGACAAGCTCGCGGTTCAAAACATCGCAAAACGCGGCATCACGGATGGAATCGGTAGGCATAGGTATCTCCTGCTTGCATAACGGGCTGGACTCTCAAAATAGTTGGCTCCTTTATTTGATAACAATGCATCAAAAACCGCAACCACGGTTCCGGCGGACGGCGCTCAAGCACAAATTGGCGGCATTATTCATGAGAGGCCGGTCTTGTTGCCTGCTAAAGCGTTTGACCAAAAAACGCCCGAGCGTTTACGCAAAAGTCGCGCTATCATGCAGTCGAACGCGGTAAACACCTTTAGCATTTGCGCCGCACAGACCAGAGAGGAACCATCCATGAAGATCGGTATCGGTAACGACCACGCCGCCGTCGAGCTCAAGAACATCATTTCCGAGCACCTGAAGGAACGCGGCTGCGAGGTCGTGAACTTTGGCACCGACACCTCCGAGAGCTTCGACTACCCCATCGCCGGTTACAAAGTGGGCAAGGCCGTTGCCAACGGCGACGTTGACCTGGGTATCCTGATCTGCGGCACCGGCGTCGGGATCAGCCTGGCTGCCAACAAGGTCGAGGGCGTACGCGCCGTCGTGTGCTCCGAGCCCTTCAGCGCCAAGCTCTCGCGCATGCACAACAACACCAACGTGCTCGCCTTTGGCGCCCGCGTCGTTGGCTCCGAGCTCGCCAAGATGATCGTCGACGAGTGGCTCGACGCCGAGTTTGAGGGCGGCCGTCACGAGCGTCGCGTTAACCTCCTCAACGAGATCGACCACACGCGCGGCCTTAAGATCGTCGACGAGGCCTAAAGATTCACAAAGCCATACGACGCTAACGCCAGCCCCCGCCCGGAAGAAACATCCGGACGGGGGCTCTTTAGTAGATTTGTGGGGGTTTACCAAAAGTCTACTGGAATAAAAGGGCGCCGCGGATGAAGTTCCACGGCGCCCAAGCCACACGCTAACAGCTTTAAGGAGTCAAAGCTGGTTTAGCCAAAAAAGCGCTTGATCTCGATCTCGGCGTTCTCCAGGCAGTCGGAGCCGTGGATCACGTTGGCGTTGACATCGACAGCAAAGTCGCCGCGAATGGTGCCGGGGGCAGCATCAAGCGGGTTGGTGGCGCCCATAAGGGTGCGCATCTTGGAGACAGCGGAGAGGCCGGAAACGACCATCTTGACGACCGGACCGCTCGTCATAAAGTCGCAGAGACCGCCAAAGAAGGGCTTGTCGGCCAGATGGGCGTAGTGCTCCTCGACGGTAGCGCGCTCGAGCGTGGTCATCTCCATGCGCTCGATAACAAGGCCGCTGCGCTCAATGCGAGCAACGATCTCGCCGATCTTGCGATCGCGCACGGCGTCGGGCTTAATCATGATGAAGGTCTTCTCGATAGCCATAAGGTAGCCTTTCAAGTAGGTTCGCGCGTGCCCAAGTCCCATTCCGGCACCCGCCTGGACTGCATCGTAACAGAGTTCTAGCTGCAGTTAAACAAAAAGCCGTTTATTGAAGCGTTATTATTTATTAAAGCGCTCCATATGTGTCACTTCTGTTTCGAAGCCCGACTAGAGTACCATCCGTCCCACTTTCAACTGCAACGAACAGAACGGGCGGTCGATTGTCGCCCGTGAACGCACCCCCTTCACAACCTGCGCAAATGTCCTACAGAAGTTCTCGACAAGCTCCTTCCTTCTCTATAACAAAACGGGTGCCCACCGTAGCGGGCACCCGTAAAGGCAAAATATGATGAACACACCAGACAGACGCATCCAATAAGCTAATTAGCTCCGTGGCCCATCTCGACGACCTTGGATAACGAGCCAAACACACCCTCATCGGCCGCGAGCTGCGCCTCGGCTCTTCCCAACTGCACGGCAACGGCAGCAGGGGCGGTACCACCCTCGGTCGTGCGCGCGGCGACAATCGACGGGATGTCGAGTGCCTCGGTAATGTCGCGCTCAAAGAGCGGACTTGCTTCCTGAAACACCTCAAACGGCAGGTCCTCAAGATTGCAGCCGCGCTTCTCACACATTAGGACAAGATGACCCACCACGGCATGTGCCTCGCGGAACGGCAGGCCGCGCTTTGCCAGGTAATCGGCAGCATCAGTGGCTGCCAAGTGGCCCACACCACACTCGCGCGCCATGGCGTCCTCGTTGACAGTCCAGGTCGAGATCATGCCGGCCATAACCGACAGGCACTGCATGAGCGTATGGGCGGTATCGAGCGCACCCTCCTTGTCCTCCTGCAAGTCCTTGTTATAAGCAAGCGGCAGGCCCTTCATGGTCACGAGCAGCTGCACCAGGTTGCCGTACACGCGACCGCTCTTGCCGCGGATAAGCTCAGCAAAGTCGGGGTTCTTCTTCTGCGGCATGATAGACGAGCCGGTGGAATACGAGTCGGAAAGCGTGATAAAGCCGAATTCGGAGCTCGACCACAGCACGATCTCCTCGGAAAGACGCGACAGGTGCATGGCCATGACGGAGCCGGCGTAATGCAGATCGAGCAGGAAATCACGGTCGGAAACCGCATCGAGCGAGTTGGGAATCACACCCGCAAAGCCAAGTTCGGCAGCCGTCATCTGGCGATCGAGCGGATAGCTCGTACCGGCAAGCGCGGCAGCACCCAGCGGGCAGTTGTCGGCGGCATCAAAGGCGGCCTTCAGGCGCGTAAAGTCGCGCGCGAACATCCAGGAATACGCCAGCAGATGATGCGAGAGCAGCACGGGCTGAGCGTGCTGCATATGCGTGTAGCCCGGAAGAATCACCTTGTCGTACTTCTTGGCCGCATCCACCAGCACATGGCGCAGCTCAAGATTGGCCTCCATGAGCTCCTTGGCCAGCGCCTTGACGCCCAGGCGCGTATCGGTCGCCACCTGGTCGTTGCGCGAACGCCCAGTATGCAAGCGCTTGCCAGCCTCGCCGATACGACGCGTCAGCTCGCTTTCGATGGACATATGAATGTCCTCGTCGTTGATATCAAAGGTGAAGTTGCCGGCATCGATATCCTGTTCGATTCCGGTCAGGCCCTCGGCAATCGCCTGCTCGTCCTCGGCGCTGATAATGCCCTGGGCCGCCAGCATCTTGGCATGTGCCTTAGATCCGGCGATATCCTGCTTATAGAGATGTTTGTCAACCGGCAACGACGCGCCAAACTCCTGCGTGACCTCGGCCACGCCTGCCTCAAAACGACCGCCCCAAAGAGCCATGGAACCGTCCCCTTTCATCAAATCCCAAAACAAGCGCCCAAAGCAATGCGCCCTGTCGCTAAAGCGATTTCTCAACCGCTAGTTTTGCATATTCCCCACCATGTGCGAGGCCATATAGCTAATTTGCAAAGAAGTGACGCGCCATGCACTTGGCGCCCAACGTCTCCCTCCGAATGTTGCCCTGCGAACCATCGATCCAGGCCTTTAGGCTCATAGGAACGTCCTCGACCTTTGCAGCATCGAACTCGGGCGCGAGGGCAAGTAAAGCATGCGCGATAGCATTGAACATAATGGATACTCCCCATATATATAGGCGCAGGGCCGTCAAATTGATAGGAGGAGCCCCGCCGGACAACCCCGGCGGGGCTCGGACTCAGCCGCAGACGCGGCATCATATATGCGGGCGGAACGTAGGGGCCACCGATGTTAAGAAGTGTCAGCAAGCATAACGAAAGGTAGGGACCCCATGCGCCCGTTATGTATCACGCGGATGGGCCGCGCGGATACCAAAGGAAGGAGGCGCTAGGCCTGGGCGGCAGCAGAGCTGGGGCCCTGGACCTTAGCCCACGTCTTGAGCGACAGCGTATCGATCTCGATAAAGCCGGCGCTGGCCTTCTCGTCAAACGTAGTGTCGCGGTCGTAGGTAGCCAGACCGTAGTCATACAGGCTAAACGGGCTCTTGCGGCCGACGACATGGCAGTTGCCCTTAAAGAACTTCAGACGGACGGTGCCGGTCACGAACTTCTGGGTGTCGGCCATAAAGGCATCGAGCGCGTTTTTGAGCGGGCTGTACCACTGGCCGTTGTACACGGCGGTGGCCCAATCCTGCTCGAGCTTAATCTTGGTCTTGAGCAGGTCGCCCTCGACGCAGATGTCCTCGAGCGCCTTGTGGGCGGTGATGAGCGTCAGGGCGCCAGGAACCTCGTAGCACTCGCGACTCTTGAGGCCCACCAGACGATCCTCGACCAGGTCGAGACGGCCAAAGCCGTTGTCACCCGAAATCTTGTTGAGGGCGATGACGATCTCGGAGAGTTTCATCTTCTTGCCATCGACGGCGACGGGCTTGCCCGCCTCAAACTCAATCTCGGTGTAGGTCGGGGTGTCCGGCGTGTCCTCGGGGTTCTTGGTCATAACCCAGGCGTCGTCGAGCGGCTCGTTCCAGGGATCCTCCAGGTGACCGCACTCGATGGCGCGACCCCACAGGTTGTCGTCGATGGAATAGGGGTTGTCGTTGGCGCCCTCGGGAACCGGCACGTTGTGGGCGTGAGCATAGGCAACCTCATCGGGACGGCACTTCAGATCCCACTCGCGAACCGGGGCGATAACCTTAAGCTCGGGGTCGAGGGCCTTGACGGCAGCCTCAAAACGAACCTGGTCGTTACCCTTGCCGGTGCAGCCGTGGGCGGCGTAGGTCGCGCCAAACTCGTGAGCGACCTCGACAAGCTTCTTGGCGAGCAGCGGGCGAGACAGCGCGGAGAGCAGCGGGTACTTGTTCTCGTACATGGAGTTTGCGGCGATGGCCTTAGTCAGGAACTCATCGGAGAACTCGTCGCGCAGGTCGAGCACCTGGCAATCGAGAACGCCCAGGTCAAGCGCCTTCTGCTTCTTGGCATCCAAGCCGGTCTCCTCCTGGCCCACGTTGCCGCAGACGCAAACGACATCGAGATTCTTCTCGTCCTGGAGCCACTTGACACATACGGATGTATCAAGACCACCGGAATATGCGAGAACGACTTTTTCCTTGCTCATGGCTGTTTCCTTTCGCCCTTGGTAGCTAGTTAGAACATCGGTCAGTTGCAAGTCATTTCGAGGTCAAAAAACCGTGCAATATCAGGTTAAATAGCAAAAAGCAGCACAGCATGCCCTAGAAACATGCGTTTATATCGTGCTAAAACCCAACGACCTCAAAATGACTCTGTTGGGGCATTTCACCCCATACGAACAGAGACGATTGTTATCGTCGTCGGGAAATTGCGCGCTGGCGTCGGATGGCATTATCTGCAGTGGTGATGATCTTTACGAACTGCATCTGCCTCTCCTTTCACCTATCGCCGGGCGCAATTCTAATATCGTAAACGGTACCTTTTCTTCGGTAAGCGGTTGTATTTCCGTCTCCGTTTTCGATGGTCGCTATATTACGCTAAAGTGCCCGCAGCACAAGCGACAAATTCAAATTTCTGAAAAGTTTTTTCATTAGTTTGTGAATGATGATGCAAATATGCGCCAATCCTGCGAAAATACGCCCGACTACCAAGTAGAGAGTCAATCACCCGAAACATTCTGGAAACCGAAAGGCGCGTTTTATGCAGACTTACGAATCAGACGCCAACATCGGCAACATTAAGATTCTCGCCGTCGACATGGACAAGACGCTGCTCACCGACAAGCGCGTGTTGCCGCAGGGTCTTGATGAGCGCCTGGACAAGCTCGCCGACGCAGGCATTGTATTCTGCCCCGCCAGCGGACGCCCCGCCCCCAAACTCGAGGAAATGTTCGAGAGCATTAAGAACCGCCTTGCTTTTTGTCCCGACAACGGAGCCTGCGTCATCTATCGCGGCAGCTATATCTATAAGAGCAACATCGATGTGGCGCTGTATCAGCAGGTGCTCGCCCGTGCCTCGGAGGACCCGCGTGCCGTTCCCGTCTTGTGCTGCTACGACGAGTTCTATGTGCTCGCCCGCGACCATCAGTACCACGACGAGATCAGCGTCTACTACAACACGATCAACTACGTCGACACCTTTGAGGGCCTTGATATCGAGTCCAATAAGATCTCGATCTTTTTCCCCGGCTACGACGCCGAGCCCGCGTTCCGCGAGACCTATAACCCCGCGTTCTCGGATCAGCTCTATGTCACCAATGCTGGCCGCGAGTGGATCGACTTTATGAACCTGGGCGTTGACAAGGGGTCGGGCGTCGCGCACCTGTGCGACCACCTGGGCATCGATATCGCCGACGCCGCCGCCGTGGGCGACACCTACAACGATATTCCCATGCTCGAGCGCGTCGGGCATAGCTTTATCGTGGACAATGCAGAGGAGCACATGAACGCGCACGCCAAGTGGCGTATTCCGAGCAACAACGACGGGGGCGTACTGACGCTCATCGACGCCATCTTGGCGGCTCGGTAGCCGTCCCATCGGGCCTGGCCGGGCGGCACGGG
>CATYIU010000049.1:0-13804 GCA_958407445.1 uncultured Collinsella sp. | reverse complement strand
TCTCGGAAGGCACGTGCAGACCTTTCGTCATGGCCTCCTACCTTTCTTTCGGGCCCTTGTCAGGGCCGATTCGTTAGCGCCCCTCCGTGTGAGGCGTTATTGCTGACGACATATTTATATCCAAAATCAGCTCATACTTCCACCTTGCCCCCGAACGGTTTTTTATAGGGGGTGAATGGCATACACATATACTTCACGCATGGCACACTTCATCTTAATAAAGCGTATTTACGTGCTTAAACGCGTTTTCAATCCTAAAATCAAATGGAACTAAACTTTGCTAAACCACCCTCATATTGCATATTTCCAATAAAGCTATGAATAGAATTAGCGGTTCATACCGTGTCTCAACCATTTTCATTTTTATTCAGAAAAAAGTTTGTCCTATTCATTTCTGGTAAATAAATTACCGTTTACCAGACGCTTGATACCGTTCACCGGAAACTCAGTATAAGGCCCAGCGGATACCGACTCGCTTTACGGCCCCATTTGTAACAACTTGACTTCTCGGTATAGAAAAACGAACCCGCTTCCCCTAGGGAAACGGGTCCGTTTTCGATTATCTTCGGCCAATTTGGATAAGGCCCTCGAAGATCGTCGGAATCCTAGCGATCGAACTCCGCCAGTGCCTCGCCCAAAAGCCTCAGGCCCTCGCGGAGAACGTCCCCGCTCGCGCAGTAGCCCAGGCGTGCGCCGCAGGGGAGCTCAAAGCGGCTGCCGGGGACCAGCAGCACTCCCCTCTCGGCCAACAGGCGCTTACAGAATTCCTCGTCATCCTCGGGAATATCCAGCTGGATAAACGAGGTGGATATTCCCTGCGGGGCCGTCCAGGAAACGCGATGCTGCGTATCGATCCAAGCCTGCGCGATATCGCGGTTGCCAAACACGATCTTGCGATTGCGCTCGAGAATCTTATCCTTGTGCTCAAGCACATAGGTCGCCAGGGCATCGTTGAACACGCCGCCGCAGATCATGGTGTAGTCGCGGTAGGTGCGGATGCGGTTGGACACTTCTTCGTCGGCCACGACCCAGCCCACGCGGGCCGCAGGCGTCGAATAGGTCTTGGACACCGAGTTGGTGACAATGGCCTTCTCGTACATGTCGACCATCGACATAAAGGCCTTGGTGTTCTCAAGCGGCAGGTACACCTCGTCGCACAGCACATAGGCGCCAACCGAACGGGCGATCTCGGCAATCTGGCCGAGCGTATCGGCATCGAGCACCGTTCCGATGGGGTTCGATGCGTTGTTAATGCAGATGAGCTTGGTATTGGGACGCACCAAGCGCTTAAGCTCCTCGATATCGGGCCTCCAGCCAAGCTCCTCGCGAAGCTCCCAATACTCGACCTCGGCACCGAGCGTACGCGGAATCTCGTAGAGCGGCGCGTAGGTGGGCCACTCGGCGATGACATGGTCGCCGGGCTCGACCACGGCCATGATGGCGTTGAGGTTAGCGCCCGTGCAGCCATTGGTCTGCAGAATGTGATCGGGATTGACCTCGCGACGATACAGCTTGGCAACCTCGGCCTTAAACTCCGGAGAGCCCTCGATCCAGCCGTAGTTCATCTTCTCGCGGTCCAGGCGCTCGTAGAACGTGGCGCCGTCCTGCTCATCGAGCGCGCGCAGCTCGCCCATGGTGAGCGACGAGATCGTCGACTGGGCGATGTCCCACGTGGCGCTCTTCTCCCAAACGTTGAGCCATTCCTCAACGCCAATCGTCTTAATGTCCATGGCCAAGCTCCTTACAAAAGCAGTCATCCAACCGTGTTGACGTTCCTCATACAAGATTGGGGCGGCGCGAAAACCCGCACCGCCCCAATGGGAGACATCTAACGTCAGCTAGATGTATGTATTAAGACCTATACGGGTCATAGAAGACCTTAGAGGTCCTCGCGCCAGAAGGGCATGCTCATGCAGCGCGGGCCGCCGCGGCCGCGGGAGAGCTCGGCGGAGGGCACGACGAGAAGGTCCAGGCCCTCCTTGTACAGCACGTCGTTGGTGACGGTGTTGCGGGCGTAGACGCAGATCTTGCCGGGCTCGACGCACAGGGTGTTGGAGCCGTCGTTCCACTGCTCGCGGGAGGCCGCGATCGGGTCGCCGCCGCCGCAGGGGATCAGCTTGACCTGGTCGACGCCGGTGGCGTCCTCCAGGACGTGCTCGAGGGTGTCCTCGATCAGGCGGATGTTCACGTCGCCCGGGTTCTTGCCGGCGGTCAGCTCGTAGACGCGCAGGGTGCCCATGATGGCGGGGTGGATCGTGAACTTATCGACGTCGATCTGGGTGAAGACCGTGTCGAGGTGCATGAAGGCGCGCGAGACCGGGATGTCGAAGGCCAGGATGCGCTCGACCTTGGAGTCGGAGTTCCAGAAGATGTTCTGGGCCATGACGTCGATCGCGGCGGCCTGGGTGCGCTGGGAGATGCCGACGGCGAGGGTCTTCTCGTTGATGTTCAGCACGTCGCCGCCCTCGGTGTGGAACTGGCAGTCGCGGCGGAAGTACAGCGAGACGTCCTTGTAGTCGGGGTGGTACTTGAAGACGTACTTGCCGTACAGGGTCTCGCGGTTGCGGGTGACCGAGTACATGCGGTTGAGGTTGACGCCCTCGCCGACGACCGCGAACGGGTCGCGGGTGAAGTAGAGGTTGGGCATCGGGTCGATGATCAGGTCGGACTCGGACTCGGAGTTGACCAGGGAGTCGAGGGTCGTGGACGCCGTGAGGGGCATGTCTATCTCGGACTTGGTCATGCCGGCCATGGTCTTCTTGACGAACTCGAGGTTGTCCTCGATGGAGTCCAGCTTCTCGCGGACGATCTGCGGCATGTGCTGGCCGCGGATGCCGGCCTCGGCGATGTACTGGTCGGTGAACTCGGCGCGGGCGCCGGGGACCTGGTCGAACACCTCGGCGACGAGGTTCTCGAGATAGAGGACCTCCACGCCCTGGTCCCTCAGGATCTGGGCGAAGGTGTCGTGCTCCTGCTGCGCGACCTCCAGGAACGGGACGTCGTCGAACAGGAGTCGCTCGAGCTCGTCGGGCGGCAGGTTGAGGAGCTCGTCGCCGGGACGGTGCAGGCAGACCTTCCTGAGCTTGCCGATCTCGGAAGGCACGTGCAGACCTTTCGTCATGGCCTCCTACCTTTCTTTCGGGCCTTACTGGCCGAATGTATCAGCGCCCCTCCATATGAGACGCTGCTTGCTGACAGCTCTAGTTATATCCAAAAATCAGCCGCAATTCCACCTCGCCCCCGAACGGTCAACAAAGTGCGATGAACGGTATATCGCATGTGATTCCCCCATGATGTACTTCGGCGTTCTAAAGTAACTTTTCTAAGGTAAACGCTCTTTTTTCTCAAAAATCATTCGCAATTACAACTCCAATCTTTCGATTAGGAATTGCATATCTAAAACGGTTTTATGTATATAAATGACGCTTGTTCGTGTTTCTGTCTGTATTCGATGATATTCAGCTACCTATCATTCTTATTCACACATACTCACCAGTTGAGTGAGGATATAGACCGTTTTTTCACAACGTGACGGGCGTCAGCTCTATGGCTTGTCAGCGTAAGAAGTAGGTAAAGATACCGTTCACGCGATACGTCCGTGCCATAGGTCGACTAAATTGAGACAATAGTGAATAGTGTTAGGCAACCGTCCCCTGCGGGGACTGAACGGACAGATGCATATGCCGAGCAAAATCGAAAAAAAGCAAGCCGCCGCAAAGCTGCGCAAACCGCCGCGCGACTTCTCGTACACGCAGAACCGAGAGCTCAGCTGGCTGCGCTTTGACAACCGTGTGCTTGACGAAGCCTTCGACGAGACCGTTCCGCTGTTCGAGCGTCTAAAGTTCGTGTCGATTTTCGAGTCCAACCTCGACGAGTTTCTCATGGTGCGCGTGGGCGGCCTGTCCGATCTGGCAGAGCTCAAAAAACAGCCTGTCGACAACAAGAGCAATATGACCGCCTCCGAACAGGTCGATGCTGTCATGACCGAAATGCCCGGGCTCCTTACCCGATGGGAGTCCATCTTTAAGAGCATCGAGGGCAAGCTCGACACCCTGGGCGTTCACCGCGCCCGCATCGATTCGCTTACGCCCGAGGAGCGCACCTTTGTAACCCGTTACTTCCAGGCCTACGTGTCGCCGGTCATCTCACCGCTGGTGATTGACCCGCGCCACCCCTTCCCCAACCTGCGCAACGGCGCACTCTACCTGGCCTGCGGCCTGGACGGCGTCACCGACGAGGAGAGTCTGCTGGGCCTTATCGAGATCCCCGCCTCGATGAACCGCGTGGTCGAGATCCCCTCGCCCACCGGCACCTACTCCTACATCTTGCTCGAGGACGTCATCCTCGCCTGCCTGGACAGCTGCTTTGGCTCCTATAAGCCGCTCGACCGCGCGCTCATCCGCGTCACCCGCAACGCCGACATCGACCCGGACGGCGAGGGCGTCGAGGAGGAAGAGGATTACCGTCAGCACATGAAGCGCATCCTCAAGAAACGCTTGCGCCTGCAGCCGGTGGTGCTCGCGGTCTCGGGGTCGCTCGAGAAGGCGACGCTCAAGACCATCCGCAAGGCGCTCGAGCTTTCGCGCCGCTCTGTCTTTACCTGCGATATCCCGCTCGACCTAGGCTACGTCTTTGGCATTGAGGGCAAGATTCCCGAGCACCTGCGCAACGAGCTGCTCTTTACGCCGTTTAAGCCGCAGCCCAACCCCACCATCGATATGACCCGCTCCATCCGCGAGCAGGTACTTCAGCACGACAAGCTGCTCTTTTATCCCTATGAGGCCATGAACCCCTTCCTGGATCTGGTGCACGAGGCCGCCTACGACCCCGAGTGCATCTCACTGCGCATCACGCTCTACCGCGTGGCCAAGCAGAGCCGCCTGTGCGAGTCGCTGATCGATGCCGCCGAGAACGGCAAAGAGGTCACGGTGCTCATGGAGCTCCGCGCGCGCTTTGACGAGCAGAACAACATCGAGTGGGCCGAGCGCCTGGAAGAGGCCGGCTGCACCGTCATCTACGGCTCCGAGGGCTTTAAGTGCCACTCCAAGATCTGCCAGCTCACCTATCGCGAGGGCATGGCGCTAACGCGCCTGACGCTGCTGGGCACCGGCAACTTTAACGAGAAGACGGCCAAACTCTACAGCGACTTTATGCTCATGACCGCCCACCCCGGCATCGGCGAGGACGCCAACCTGTTCTTCCGCAACCTGTCGCTGGGCAATCTGCGCGGCGATTACCGCTTCCTGGGTGTGGCGCCCGTAGGCCTCAAGCCGCTCATCATGCGCGGTCTGGATCGCGAGATCCAGCGCGCTCTCGCTGGCGAGCCCGCCCGCGTGTTCTTTAAGCTCAACTCGCTCACCGACCGCGAGGTCATCGACAAGATCGCCGAGGCATCGTGCGCAGGAGTCCGCGTGGACATGATCATCCGCGGCATCTCGTGCCTCAAGCCGGGCGTTCCTGGCAAGACCGAGAACGTGCATGTCCGTTCTATCGTCGGACGCTTTTTGGAGCATGCGCGCGTTTACGCCTTTGGCGTGGACTCGGACATGATCTACCTGAGCTCGGCCGACATGATGACGCGCAACACCGAACACCGCGTGGAGATCGCCTTCCCCGTGCTCGACCCCACCTGTCGCGCCCTGGTGCACGAGTACATGGGCATGCAGCTGCGCGACAACGTGAAGGCCCGCAGCCTCACGAGCGACGGCACTTGGGTCCCCGTGGAGCGTGCAGAGGGCGAGAAGCCCTTCAACTCGCAGGAAGCCCTGCTGGAGCGTGCCTATCGCAACGCCGAGGCCGCGCCCGAGCCCGTCATTGAGGCAAAGCCTGCTCCTGAGCCGCAGCCGGCCACACCCGAGGTTCAGAAGGTCCAGGCGACCGTCATTGAGCCCGAGCCCGCACCTGTACCTCAGCCCGAGCCGCAGGTCACCAAGCCCGCACCCGAGACGAGCGCTCGTCGCGATAAGCCCGCCGGCAGGACCAAGGCCATCGAGCGCCATCGCCCCGGTCGCGTGCGCATGGGCCTGGGCCTGATCGGCCTGGGTCTTAAGACGCTCATTACCGGCAAGACGAAATAGTCGTTTGTAGAAGCAGTTTGTAGAAGCGCCCCGCATTTGAGGAAAGCCTCGGATGCGGGGCGCTTTTCCCTGCTACCATGGTGCGAACAACAACACGAATGACAGGCAGGGATATGAAGCTCACTATAGAATCGATGACCTACGGCGCCGACGGGTTGGCGCACGCCGACAACGGCAAGGCCGTCTTTGTGCAGGGCGCCGTGGCAGGCGACACCGTTGAAGCCGAGGTCGTACAGGACGGTAAGTCGTTCATGCGCGCCCGCACCACCGAGATTCTGGAGCCGAGCCTCGATCGCATCCAGCCTCCCTGCCCCTTCGTTGGCATTTGCGGCGGCTGCTCGTGGGGCAATCTCTCACGCACGGCACAGCTTGCCGCCAAAGAGCAAAATCTGCGCTCCACGCTCGAGCGCATCGGCAAGTTCGCTCCTGAGCAGGTCGATAAGTTGGTGCAGCCCATCTGCCACACCAAGGACGACTGGGGCTACCGCAATAAAATCGAGCTCGAACCGACCGTCGTCAACGGTCGCGTGCGTCTTGGCATGCACGGTGTCGACCCCAGCAAAATCGTAACCGTCGATGCGTGCCCGCTGTTCGATAAGCGTTTTCCCAAGGCGCTCAAATCGGTCGTCGGCGCACTCAACTATCTAAGCGGCAGCCATGACTTGGGACTCGAACGCGTGGGCATTCGCGCATCGCGCCGCACCAAGGCGCTCGAGGTCGCACTCTGGACGCCCACAGGCTCTTTTCCGCGCTCGCAAGTCTCCCGCGTGCTGGCGGACGCCGCTCATCCCACGAGCATCGTGCGCGTGATGAGCAGGGGCGAGAAGAAGGCCCGCCGTGTCTCCAAGGTCGAAATGCTCGCCGGCGAGGGCTCGTGGACCGAGAATATCGCCGAGGGCCAGATGCGCTTGTCTGCCCCGTCGTTTTTCCAAGTCAACACCAAGGGCGCCGAGATTTTGATTGATCTCGTTATGGACGCCCTCGACCCGCAGGAAGACGAGCTTGCCGTGGACCTGTACTGCGGCGCCGGAACCTTTACCCTGCCGCTCGCCCGCCGCTGCGACTTCGTCGCCGCCGTCGAGGCCTACGGCCCGGCCGTGCGCGACCTGCGCCGTAACCTGGAGATCAACAAGCTTGATAACGTCGACGTCATTGGCGGAGACGCGGTGCGCGAGTTCCCCGACCAGGATGCCGACGTCTTGGTGGTCGACCCGCCGCGCGCAGGCCTCGCCCCCGAGGCGATCGACCTTATCGCCAGCACGAGTGCTCGCGATGTCGCCTACGTGAGCTGCGACCCGGCCACCCTGGCGCGCGATCTCAAACGCTTTGTCGAAGAAGGCACCTTCTCCCCCGTAAAGATCACGCCAGTCGACCTGTTCCCACAAACCTTCCACTGCGAGACCGTCGTCCACCTTAGGCGCAACTAGCCACTTAATCATTGCTCAGAAAAATCATTGGGAAATCGAGCGTGGCAAGCGGAGGTCTTCGGGGTATAAGACGGCTAATTGTATGCCGCCTATGAAAGGAACCCTCATGCCCAGCGTTGCCGTTCTCGCCGCCGATGGCTTTGAAACTATTGAATGCTTGACCATGGTCGATGTCATGCGTCGCGGCGGCGTGCGTGCCACGCTCGTCTCGATCATGCCCACGCGTGAGGTCGTAAGCTCGCTGCAGATCCCCGTGACCTGCGATGCGCTCTTTGATGAGATCAACTTTGACGAGTACGACTGCGTCGTGCTGCCCGGCGGCCTGCCCGGTGCCACCAACCTGCGCGCCGATCAGCGCGTCTGCGACGTGGTCTGCGAGTTCGCCGCGACCAAGCACGTTGCCGCCATCTGCGCCGCCCCGTTTATCCTGGGCGAGCTCGACCTACTCGAGGGGCGCCAGGCCACGTGCTTCCCTGGCTTTGAGAAAAGCTTCCCCGAAGGCGCCTATACCGGCGAGAAGGTTACGCAAGACGGCAACATCATCACCGCCAGCGGCATGGCCCAGTCGCTCCCCTTTGCGCTTGAGCTGCTGCGCACACTCGCCGGCGACAAGGCCGTCGAGAAGGTCGCCGAGGGCATTCAGCTATGATTTTGGCTTCGCAATCACCGCGCCGCATCGAGTTGATGCGCGAGGCAGGCTATGACATTCGCGTGATTCCCGCAGATATCGACGAAACGCCTTTTGATGGCGAGGCCCCGCTTACGCTCGTTGAACGCTTAGCACGCGCCAAAGCCGCCGCCGTTGCCGCCGAGCATGCCGAGCCCAACGAACTGACCGTCGCGGCCGATACTATTGTCACCTTCGATGGCAAGATTCTGGGCAAGCCGGCAACCGAGGACGAGGCGCGCACCATGCTCCGCGAGCTTTCGGGCCGCACGCACCAGGTCGCAACCGGCGTCTGCATCGTTAAGGCAGGCGACACGGCCGCTCCGCATGCCGCCGAGAGCCTGTCGTTTGTCGATGTGACCGACGTGACGTTCTATGAGCTTACCGAAGAGCAGATCGAGCGCTATGTTGCCTCCGGCGAACCCATGGACAAGGCCGGGGCCTACGGCATCCAAGGCACAGGCGGCCGCATGCTTGTGCACGATATTTCGGGTGACTTCTACAACGTGGTGGGCTTGCCCATCGCTCGCGTCGCACGCGCGATTCAAAAACTCTCGTAATTGCATCTGGCGCTGGTTATCCCCCAGCGCCTACAATTTTGCCGTACCGTACGGATCCCGACCGGGCATAAGGCCCGGCGGAAAACCGATAGGAGAAAACATGGACACACTGCTCGAAGCCATCGATGTTTGCAATGTCGATGGCTTTTGCTTTGGCAACTATACGGACGAGGAGGCTGGCACCGGCTGCACCGTAATCGTGGCGCCCGGGGGTGCAACCGGCGGCGTTGACGTTCGCGGCGGTGCTCCAGCATCGCGCGAAACCGACCTGCTGCGACCCGAGAACACCGTCGACAAGGTTCACGCCGTCTGCCTTTCGGGCGGATCGGCCTTTGGCCTCGAGGCTGCAAGCGGCGTCGCTCGCGAACTCGAGAGCCGCGGCATTGGTCTGCCCGTCGGCCCCACGCAGGTGCCCATCGTGTGCTCCAGCTGTATCTTCGACCTTGCCTTTGGCGACCCCACCGTACGCCCCGACATAGAGGCCGGCATCGCCGCCGTGCGCGAGGCACTCGACAACACCCCCACCACGCTCGAGCAAGGCAATGTGGGCGCCGGCACCGGTGCCACCGTAGGTAAGCTCATGGGCCCTGCCACCTGCATGAAGGCCGGCCTTGGCACTGCCGCCGTGGCGCTCGGTCCCGTTAAGGTAGGCGCCGTGGTTTCGGTCAACGCCTGCGGCAACGTTGTCGACCCCCTCACCGGCGAGTGGGTCGCCGGCATGCGCGCCTCAGCCGATAGCGACCAGATCGTCGACATGGAACTCGCAGCCTTTGCCGCCGCCGGATCCATGCAGATGCCGCTCGACCGCACCAACACCACCATCAGCTGCATCGTCACCAACGTGGAACTCACTAAGGCACAAGCCACCAAGGTCTCTCAGATGGCCGCAGACGCCTACGCACACGCCATCCGTCCCACGCACACCACCAACGATGGCGACACCATCTACACCCTCGCCAGCGGCAAACTTGGCGCCCAGGCAAGCGCCGCCGTTCCCCTAGACCTGCTGGGCATGCTCGCCGTAAGGGCTTTGCAAACCGCCATCGTAAACGGAGCCAAAACCGCCAAAACCTCCCACGGCATCCCCGGCGCCGCTAAGTAGTCTCGCTCGACCGTCGGTCGGAGACGGGCGGGCATTACGTTTGCTGCTCTACAGTCCTATGCAAGACGAAGGCCACATTAAGTGGCCTTCTTTGCATGCGGAACTCGCGACAAACGTAATGCCCGCCCGTCTCCGACCGACTACCAACCAAATTCTTTTCAGCCCAGGCCCCTGTGTACCGCGCGTCTAAGATCTTCAAATTCAAATAATCTGACAATCGATTCTTATAGCAGAGGCCCCTTGGCCTTTAGTTTGATACAAGTTCCGCACGAGCCGGAAAGCACTTAATGTGCTTTCCGTGCGAGACAGGACTGTTCGCAGTAGCAAACTAAAGGCCAAGGGGCCCAGTCAACCTAACAGAAGCGATTACTCTGCAGTTAGTTGAATTTGAAGATCTTTGAGGCAAGACGGTATAGGCCGATCGTGGTTTTGTCTCCGGCACGACCGCGGAGGTTGGTGAAGAAGCCGACCACACCGTAACGTGCACGACGATACATACGCTCGTCATAGGCCTTCAAATCATTCCACAGCGTCTTTAGGCGCTCGTCGGCGCAATCTTCCTCGGAAAGCTTGGTGAGCACCGAGCAGATCGCCATCATCATAGTGAAATAACCCATCATGTACGAACGCAGACGCGACGACTCGACATCGCTGTACAGGTGGTACGACTCCATCATGATGCGCGTCACACGGAACTGCTGATCGAGACGCTTGACCATCGTGGCCTCGTTGACACTCTGGCCCTCGCGACCGATAAAGTAGCGATAGAGGTCGATGTCGGCGTAGTACATGGTCTTGCAACGCGGCAGCGGCACGTAGGCGTAGATGTTGTCCACATAGAACGTGTGCGGCGGCATGGGAAGGTTGGACTCGCGCAGCACATCCGTGCGATAGCACAGGCTGTGCATGAGCAGATTCTGGTCCAGGCGGAAATGGCCAATCTGGTCCCAGGTAAAGATCTTTTTTCGAGGCAAGGCAAACTTGTAACCAATGGCCGTATGCGTACCCTCGTAAACCCTCTCGTACACGTAGTTCGAGATAAACAGGTCAACGCGCTGGTCGCGCTCTTCAAAGCCGCGCAGAATCGACAGCATGGTCGAAAGGGCAGCGCCGTCAAGCCAGTCGTCCGAGTCGACAACCTTGTAGTAGGTGCCCTGCGCCTCGCGCAGACCCGAAAGGACGGCAATACCGTGGCCGCCATTCTCCTGGTGCACCGCGCGGATGATTCCAGGATAACGGGCCTCCCACTCGTCGGCCTTGGCGGCCGTCTCATCCTTGGAGCCGTCGTCCACCACGATAATCTCGATATCGGTGGCATAATTGCTCCCCTCCAAGATGGAGGTAATGCAATGGTCCATGTCCTTAGCGGCGTTATACGAGGGAATACCGAATGTTATGACTTTATGCATGGCAGGCGATAATCTCATCCGAAAGATCGAGGGCGGAATTGGTCACGGCATCCATATCGTAGTAACGATACTCGGCCAGACGACCCACCGGGTGGAAGTTTGTCAGGTTCTGGACGCGCTCAAGATAGCGCTCATAGAGCTCACGGTTCTCGGGCTCAAGAATGGCGTAATACGGCGTCTCGCCCGAGCCGGGCGTATAGGCCTTGGAGTACTCCTTCATGATGGTGGTCTTGCCGGGCAGAACCTGACCGGTCATGTTCTTGAACTCGGTAATGCGCGTGTAATCCTCGCTCGTGGTGTAGTTGACGGTACCCACGGGCTGGAACTGATCCATATCGAGCGTCTCGAACTTCATGTCGAGCGTGCGGTACGGCAGCGCGCCCAGGTCGAGGTTGAACAGCTCATCGAGCGGACCGGTATAGACGATCTCGCCGCCGTAGACCTTGCCGTCGACCTTGACGGTTGTCTCGTCGATCTCGAAGAGATCGCGAGCATCCACGTCGCAGAACACATCAATCAGGTCGTGGTCGAGCATGTGCTCAAACAGCGCCGTGTAGCCATCCTGCGGCATACCCTGGAAGGGGGCCTGCGGGAAGTAGCGGTCATCGTCGCCCACAAAGACGGGAACGCGGCCGGTGATCGAGGGATCGATCTGGTCGGGCGTCTGGCCCCACTGCTTCATGGTGTAATGCAAAAAGACGTTCTCGTAGACGTAATCAGCGACCTCGGCCAAGTCGGGGTCGTTCTTCTTACGCAGCTCCATAATGGGCACCTTGACATCCTTGCCAAAGGTCTCCACGAGCTTCTGATACAGCTCCTCGCCGCGCTCGTCACCAAAGGCGAGCTTGAGACTCGCGTGGTTGAAGGGCACGGGCATAAGGGTGCCGTTGATGTTGGCGAGCACCTTGTGCTGATAATCCGTCCACTTGGTAAAGCGCGACAGGAAATTGTGCACGCGCTCGTTAAAGGTGTGATAGATATGCGGACCGTACTCGTGGATCAGGATTCCGGCCTCGTCAGTGCAGTCATAGGCATTGCCCGCAATGTGGCTACGGCGCTCCAAAACGGCAACACGATAGCCGATGGTCTCGGCAAGACGGCGGGCGCAAACGGCACCGGCATATCCAGCACCGACGACAATCATGTCGTACGCGCCGGCGTTAAAGCCTTCAGGCAGGCCTGAGGTAATCTGCATCGATACTCCTTGTCAAAAGCCACGGGCTCGTTAGCTGGGCTTTTCTCGAACATTCTTCGAGACATATTTATCAGAGCGATTATAGCGCTAATGCGTCCTATAATGAGCTTGCCACACAAGGAAAGCTCAAGCACCGCGGCGTACATAATTGAAAGGTAAACCCGCTAGCAGCGGGTTTATTCGTGAACAGCCGGGCGCCTGGAGCTTAGCGAAACGCTTGTAAGGAGTAACATGAGCGATTTCCTAAACCGTATGAAGTCTGCCGCCAAGGCCGACCTTAAGACCATCGTCCTGCCCGAGGGCGAGGATCCGCGCACCATCGTCGCAGCCAACAAGATCATCGAGGAAGGCCTGGCCAACATCGTCATCCTGGGCGATCCCAACGAGATCAACGTTCCCGGCGCCACCGTCATCGACCCGCGCAATGCCGAGAAGCACGAGGAGTACGCACAGAAGTTTGCCGAGCTCCGCGCCAAGAAGGGCGTTACCATCGAGCAGGCTCGCGCCCAGGTGATGGACGCCACCTACTTTGGCACCATGATGGTCAAGATGGGCGACGCCGACGGCCTGGTCTCCGGCGCCTGCCACTCCACCGCCGACACCCTGCGCCCCGCGCTTCAGATCCTCAAGACCGCCCCGGGCACCAAGCTGGTCTCGGCCTTCTTCGTGATGTGCACCGACACCCCGCAGTTCGGCACCGACGGCACGCTGATCTTCGCCGACTGCGGCCTCAACATCAACCCGTCCTCCGACGAGCTCTCCGAGATCGCCATCGCCTCCGCTCACTCCTGGTCCACCTTCATGGGCAACGTTGAGCCGCACGTGGCCATGCTCTCCTACTCCACCATGGGCTCCGCCGGCGGCGAGGTCGCCAAGAAGGTCCAGGAGGCCGTGAAGTTCTGCAAGGAGAAGGCTCCCGAGCTCGCCATCGACGGCGACCTGCAGCTCGATGCCGCTATCGTCCCCACCGTCGCCCAGCTCAAGGCTCCCGGCTCCTCCGTCGCCGGTAAGGCCAACGTGCTCGTGTTCCCCGATCTTGAGGCCGGCAACATCGGCTACAAGCTGGTCCAGCGCTTCGCCGGCGCTGACGCCTACGGCCCCATCCTGCAGGGCATCGCCAAGCCGGTCAACGACCTGTCGCGCGGCTGCTCTGCCGACGACATCGTGGGTGTCGTCGCCATCACCGCCGTCCAGGCTCAGATGGCTGAGTAGCGGACGTATCCCCTCGGGACCCTACAGGGTAAAGCTCTGAAAACGTCCTCGGACATGTCGGAAGCCCCCGCTGCGCACTACGTGCGGCGGGGGCTTCCTCCGTCCTGACGCTCCTATTTGGCAAGGTGTTTTTTAGAATCCATTTTGCGCTCGGC
>CATYIU010000048.1:0-14370 GCA_958407445.1 uncultured Collinsella sp. | reverse complement strand
TATTTATTCAGTCCAAGTTTCGGGGCGCAGTTCACTGTCCCCTTCGTGGTGGTTTTTCGTTCTGAGCCAAGGAGATTCATGTTCAACATTGTGCTGTATGCGCCCGAGATCCCGGCCAATACGGGCAATATCGGCCGCACCTGCGTAGTTACCGGCGCCCGCCTGCATCTGGTGGAGCCACTGGGCTTTTCGCTCGACGACAAGACGGTGCGTCGCGCCGGCCTGGGCTACTGGCAAAACTTGGACGTGACGACATATGCCGGCTGGGAGGATTTCCTTGCGCGCAACGGCCTCTCCCCTGCCGACGAGCGCCTGCACCTGCTGACCAAAAAAGCGCGCCGCACCTATGCGCAGAGCACCTACCGCGATGGCGACTTCTTGGTCTTTGGCAGCGAGAGCTCGGGGATTCCCGAAGAGCTGCTCGCCGCAGCGTCCACATGCTGTGAGCGCATTCCCATGCTACGCGACTGTGACTCGCTCGATAACGCCGAAGTCTGGGAAGCCCACGAGGAGGCGCTCGGGCATACCGAGGATAGCCACGAGGCCATCCTTCAGCAGGATATCTGCGGCAACTTCGTCGACCCGAACGACTACCGCATCAGCGCACTCAACCTCTCCAACAGCGCCGCCATCGTCCTCTACGAGGCCCTGCGCCAAACAGGCTTTCCGGGAATGTGACAAAGGGACAGTCTCGTTGTCATATCGGACAATTGTCACATTGACACCCTTCAAACGAAATCAGAGATGCCCGCTATCGCAACGTAAGGCATCGCGATAGCGGGCATTCAGCTGAATCAGTAATTTGATTTCAAAGGTAGATATTAATCTTCGAATTCGACATTGACCCTTACGTCTGGACCACAGAACGTCGACACCTGCTTTTTCACCAGTTTTACTGCACGTTCATCAGATTTTTCCAGCATGCCACTTTCTTGAACCTTTTGCCTCTGGTCCTTATCAGCCTGCTGAAGCAATTTATTTAAATCGTCCGTACTGACCTGATTCCAATTAAGAAAACCATTGTACTCAACGTACTTTTTAAGCGAGTTCGGATCCGTTGACAACGTCACGATCTCGGAATGCGGAAGCGTAACATTAACAGATTTTATTACCGACTCGTTGTTTTTCGAACGATGGACTTTGACCTTCAGGTTCTCATCGTCTACGTTCAGGCCGATATCCGCCTTGCCATCGATGGTCGCTACATATCGCTTAGTAGTAAATGGATTGTTAAAACCAAACGGATTCCCTGCGTCGTCAATATATAGAACCTGAGTAAAATCGTATTCGTAGGTAAGCAACTTCGTTACCGGCTTAATTTCTTCCCGAATCGAATCATCGCTTATAACGGTCTGATCGCGCGTCAACCACAGGTACACGCAGCCGCCGCAAGCTGCAATCAAGCCTAACGCCAATAGGGCGACAATTATCTTCTGGCCAATTGTTTTAAACGGATTGGAAACGCTCATTTAGCCCTTGTCCTCCAGTTGTCCTCAGGGTAATTACGGACTCAATTCATTTATATTGGGTTTTGATGTCAAC
Organism: uncultured Collinsella sp.; assembly: GCA_958407445.1. Classification (GTDB taxonomy): domain Bacteria; phylum Actinomycetota; class Coriobacteriia; order Coriobacteriales; family Coriobacteriaceae; genus Collinsella. The sequence goes on along the minus strand of CATYIU010000048.1, from coordinate 12,828 downwards.
CAATTCAGAAAGGAAGGACTTAAATCCAACATAATATAAATACACATTCATACGTTAATTTAATACCTATTCTGCTGCACGTAACTTTAGAAAGATTGGGGCACAGACCATAGGCCGGCACCCCAATCCATACATAGGCATCATAACGCGTTGATCATTCGATCATACGCCCACGTTAATCAACTGAAACGCTGACGCCCATCCGCTGATCTCGGTCGCTATATCCGATCATCAGCTCCCGTCCCTTTTTATCCTTTGCGCAAAAACTGCTGTCATACGAATATTCGATGTCCTTGTATCCCTTTTTCTTGCAAGCTTTGATGTATTTGTCGTACCCATCATGATCGATGCCAAATGCGACAAACGAAAGGCAGTCTTTTTCGTCTAAAGACGTATAAACGATAGGGCAATCAGGCTTCGGCAAGGATTTTGCAAGGGCTTTTGTTGGCCAGTCATACGCCTTGACACCGCCCTTTGATGAAGTCGTATAGGTTTTCGACTTGAAACTATAGTACTCGAGATATATCTTTCCATCGCCGCCTAGATAGGCAATAGTCGCCACTGAAGGCTCCATCAGGTCATATTGATTCTGCTGGGCATTGGCGACATAGTCACCATGAATAATGCACGGAACGCTATCAACCGATTTTCGCTTCTCGACGATTCGCTGGCTATCCGCCGTCATTATCAGCGTTGAATAATCGTGCGCAGCCTCTTCCTCATCAAAAACGTCAGTAAACAGGAGTTTCTGTTCGTCAGTCAACTCCCCTTTCGGCTCAAACTGAATAGTGAACTGAGCAATATCGAAGCTCGATTTATTGTCATATTCAAATGTCATCATCTCGACGCCATCAACAACGCCTTCTGAGACACTCCAGTTTAGTTGATCGATTTTTACTGAATCCTTCTTACCTGGCTTTGGCTTCTTTCCACTTTTCTTAGTCGCTGCAAATGCGCATGTCGGACTCCAGCCGCGACCCGTAATTCCGAGTGGTAGAGAAATGCCGATTAGCGCCGCCGCGCTAAAAGCCAGAACTGCCGTAAATAACTTTTTCTTCATTACATATCCCTTGGTAGTCGTTTAACCTCCCCCTCGTCAAATAGCAGACGAATTGGCGACGCAGTGGCACTATTTGATTCAAGGGCGTGAACTGGATAAACATCGAGGGAAGGAGTGGGCCCTGTGCAATAAACTCCCCTCGTCAAAATGTCTAGCTAAAGAGGACGGACAGACGGCGAACGGTCATATCCGTTCACGTCCGCCCGTCTCCAACGATCAAACGTCGATGCGCTAACGTTCAAAAGCATTGCGGCCTCTTGCCTCGTAACCTCACCTCCTTCGAATGATTTGATGACATCGCGGTAGCTATCCGGACGTTCGAGCGTCGGTCTCCCAAACCTCACACCCCGCAGACGCGCCGACGCGATACCCTCCGCCTGGCGCTGCTTTATGTTTTCGCGCTCCACCTGAGCCACGTAGCTCAAAACCTGAAGCACTAGGTCGGCAATAAAAGTCCCCGTAATTCCATTGGGTTGTTCGCGTGTATCAAGCAATGGCATATCGAGCACCACGATGGCAACGCGTTTGTCCGTCGTTAGGCGACGCCATTCATCGAGAACTTCACGGTAGTCGCGACCCAATCGGTCGATACTCTTAATCACCAGAACGTCCCCTTCGCGCAGACGACGAAGAAGACGCTGGTACTGAGGACGCCTGAAGTCCTTTCCACTCGCTTTGTCAGCATAGATCAAATTCGTTTGGACCGGAAACCGCTCCAGCGCATCCAGTTGGCGATCCAGGTTCTGGTCTGCTGACGAAACTCGAGCATACCCATAGATTCTGTTTTTCATGATTGCCCCTATCAGCCGCACGATGGCAGCTTCAGCTCATCTGAGAGCCCACTCACAATAGGGCGTGCAAATTTCGCGAATGGGTTGAACCCATTTTCGGGCTCCAGCGTAAGCTATTCAAGCACCGCTTCGACAACGCACGGCGCCAACTTTATACTTTGAAATGAAATTAATCGTTTTTAATTGAGATTAACTAGAATAAAATGAAATTAACCTGAGACGCTAAAGGAGGGCATTGTGGAATACCTCGAAAACCCGTTTACCCCTAGCTTTGGCGAGGTTCCTGCCCATCTCGCTGGCAGACAACAGATTATTCGGGATTTGGACCGTGCCTTCTTGAGCCGGCGCAGACGCCCGGAATTGACCTCGATCTTCTCAGGCGCGCGTGGAACCGGTAAAACTGCTCTCATGTCGTCGCTCGCGACAAGGGCGGAATCCCATGGCTGGATTGCCGTAAAGACGACCGCGCTCTCGGGAATGCTTGAGGAAATCGAGTTCGGGGCCAAACGTGCTGCAGGCCATCTCATCGACCCGTCTAACAACTTCGAAGTCACCGGTCTCGGAATTGCACCATTCGGCAGTATCGAGGTCAATCGCGTTCACGATGTCTCAACCTGGCGTTATCGCATGAGCGACATCATCGACCAGCTCAACGAGGCGGGCACCGGTCTGCTCGTCACGGTTGACGAGGTGGACCCGACACTCGACGAGATGATTCAGCTCGCAGCGACGTATCAGCACTTTGTGACCGATGGGAAACGCGTCGCCCTGCTCATGGCGGGACTTCCCAACAACGTATCGACGCTACTGAACCACAAGACGGTCTCGTTCCTTCGCCGCGCCCAACAATATCATCTGGGTCGCATTGCCGACTATGACGTGCGCGAGGCCCTAATTCGCACAATCCAGGAAAACGATCGCCTAGCAGATGCTGAGGGAATCGATAGAGCCGTTCGCTCGATCTCTGGTTTTCCCTTCCTATTGCAACTCGTAGGCTACCGTGCCTGGGATCTTACAAGCGATTCGAAGGAAATCTCGTCACGTGACTTTGACCTAGGAATCAAAATCGCACGCGACGAGATGGATGACCGAATCCTCGCGGCAACCTATCGGGAACTCACTGCAGAGGACAAGCGATTCCTCATCGCCATGCTCGATGACGAGGAAGAGTCCACCACCGCTGACCTTGTCGAACGCCTTAAGCGTTCTCCGCAGCAGGTCTCCCGCTACCGACGCCGCATGATAGATGCCGGCATCATTGGAGAACGCGGGCGCGGAATCGTCGCTTTTGAATTGCCATTCTTCCGCGACTATCTCGCCGCTCAATGCGTTAAATAGAATAGAAGTCAATGTGACAAAGGGGCAGTCCCTTTGTCACATCGCCTATAGATAGCGGCCGGTAATGCTCTTGGAGCAAGCTGCGATGTCGCCCGGCGTACCGGCGCAGACGATTCGCCCGCCCGCATCGCCACCGCCCGGACCCATGTCGATCACATAATCGGCGTTACGGATAAGGTCGAGGTCGTGCTCGATCACGATAACTGTGGCGCCCTTGGCAACGAGGCCGTCAAACACACTCAGCAGCACCTGAACATCGAGCGGGTGCAGGCCGATCGTGGGCTCATCGAACACGAACACGGCATCATCCCGCACGCGGCCCATCTCGCTCGCAAGCTTAAGGCGCTGCGCCTCGCCGCCCGAAAGCGCCGGCGTAGGCTCACCAAGCGTGAGATAACCCAAGCCCAGGTCGTGCAAGGTCTGTAAACGCACCTGAACCTTCTTGAGTCCGACGGTCGCGTCGAGGGCCTCATCCACGCTCATATCCATAAGTTGCGGCAACGTAAGCAGGCTGCCGTCCTTGCCCTCGCGATGAATATGCGAAGCCGCGTCTGCATAACGCGAGCCACGGCATGCAGGACAGACGATCTCGACATCGGGCAAAAACTGCACGTCAAGCGATATCGAGCCCGTGCCATCGCATGTGGGGCAGCGCAAGGCGCCGGTGTTGTAGCTAAAGGCACCCGCCTTATACCCTGCCGCCTTGGCCTCGGGCGTGCGGGCGAAGGCGCGGCGCAGCTCATCATGGATGTCGGCATAGGTCGCCACCGTCGAGCGCACGTTGGCGCCAATGGGCGTGGCGTCAATCAGGTTGGCGCGCGCGATGCCCTCGACATCGACCCAACGCACGTGCCTCGGCAGGCGCTCGCCAGCCGCTTGCGCCTTGAGCGCCGGGATGAGCGTCTCGAGCACCAGTGTCGTCTTGCCCGAACCCGAAACGCCCGTCACCGCGACAAGGCGGCCGCGCGGGATATCGACTTCGAGTGGTTTGACGGTATGGATGGCATCGGTCGCCATGCGGATATGGCCTAGGTCGAACATTTCGTCGTCAGCCACCTGCGGGCGCAGACGCTTGGGGTCCGAGCGCAAGAACGGCGCGATGCGGCTGCCCTGCGATTGTTCGACCTCGTCTACCGTACCGGCGGCGATTACATGGCCGCCGCCTGCTCCCGCAACGGGGCCCATCTCGACCAGATAGTCGGCTTCTGCCAGCACGCGCGTGTCGTGGTCGACAACAACCACGGTATTGCCGTCGACCACCAGATCGCGCATTACGCCCACCAGGCCGTCGACATTGGCAGGATGCAAGCCGATCGAAGGCTCGTCCAGCACATACAGCACACCCGTCGATCGGTTGCGCACCACGCGGGCAAGCTGCACGCGCTGGCGCTCACCCGTAGACAGCGTGGCACCGGCGCGGTCGAGCGAAAGGTAATCGAGGCCCAGGTCGACCAGGCGGCGGGCCGTACTCAAAAACGAATCGCAGATGTCCCCGGCCATGGGCCGCATCTCGGTCGGCAAGGATGCGGGCACCCCGCGCACCCACTCAATCGCCTCGCCCAGCGTCATGGCCGCCGCCTGCGCCAGATTGATGCCGCGCACCTGGGGCTGGCGCGCGGCGTCGGAAAGACGCGTGCCGCCGCAATCGCGGCACGGTCCCTCGCGCAAAAAGCGCGCAACGCGCTTAAGCCCCTTATCGTCCTTAACCTTGGCGAGCGCATTCTCGACGGTATAGACGGCGTTGTAATAGGTAAAGTCGAGCGGCGTGGCGCCCTCGCCATTTTTGGGAACGTAGAGAATGTGCTTCTTAACCGCCGGACCATGGAACACGATGTCGCGCTCTTGAGGCGTGAGCTGGCTAAACGGCACGTCGGTGCGCACGCCCATCTCGCCGGCCACCTGCTTCATCAGATCCCACATCAGCGTGCCCCAGGAAAGCACCGCACCCTCGTTGATGGTCTTTGACTCGTCGGGCACCAGGCTCGCCTCGTCCACCTCGCGCATGACGCCGGTGCCTCCGCAGGTAGGACACGCGCCGCCACTGTTAAAGGCAAGGTCCTCGGCCCCCGGCGCATAGAACTCGCGGCCGCATGCGGGGCATGTGAGCGACAGGCCCGCGGCCACGTTAAGGCTCGGCTCCACACGCGCCCCGCAATGCGGGCACACGTGATGGGCGCAGCGGCTAAAGAGCAGGCGCAGGCTGTTGTTGAGCTCGGTCATGGTGCCAAAGGTCGAGCGCACGCCTGGCACGCTGGGGCGCTGATGCAGCGCGAGCGCCGCCGGCACGTGCAGCACCTCGTCCACTTGGGCGTGTTCTGCCTGCGTCAGGCGACGGCGGGTATAGGTGCTGAGCGCCTCCAGATAACGGCGCGAGCCCTCGGCATACAGAACTCCCAGTGCCAGCGAACTCTTGCCCGAACCTGACACGCCGGCAATACCCACGAGCCTTCCCAGCGGAATATCGATATCGATGTCTTTGAGGTTATGGACGCGCGCACCGCGCACCTCGATAGCGCTTGGTTGTTGCGACACCGTCATCGCTCCCCTTCCTGTTAGCCGAACGTGGCAAAGGGACTGTCCCTTTGCCACGTTACTCGTGCCATAAAACACAATCTCGAATGTACTCGCCCAGCATGGGCACGGTAAACCGGACGAGGCCATATCCGGCAGCCTCGATGACGCGCTCGCGAATCAGGCTTGCGCGATATTTGCTCGCCCAGCTCTGGGTACGGTCGCAGCGCTCAATGATATCCGCCGTGCGCGTCGGCTTGTCCTCGTCAACCGCCATAGCCTCGATAAAGAGGCGCTGAGGGCTGCGCAGACCGTAATACAGAGGTGCGTCAACCGCTTCGTAGAACTCGGAGACGGCATCCGCATGGCCATTCTCGACATCGCGCCTTTCGATGAGTTGCGAGCCACGCCGGACAGCAGACCGCCACATGTAATAGCCCACCAGCTGAACCATATAGGGATGCCCCATGCTCTTGCGCGCCGCAAGGTCCGCCGTCTCCGCGTCAACGTAAAGACCAGCGCACTTGACCGTCTGGATATATGAATCGCGCACCTGGGGCAAAGAAATCGCCCCCAACGTACGCTGCTGGGCACGTCGCAAAAACGTCACGCTCGGCTCTTCGAGCAAATCGTCAACCATGTTAGGCAAGCCGGCAAAAACCAGCGCAAGACCACGCTGGTCGCCATCGGGCAAGCCCGTGGCATCCTGGTCTCCGAGCACCTGCTGATAGAGGACGGCAAGAGCCGCCAGTTCCTCGATAGACACCGATTGTGCCTCGTCAATCGCAAACAAGACGCCCTTGCCTGGACCGAGCTTCTTGAGCTTCTCGTTGACCAGCCCCCGCAACGTCTCGCCTTTTGCCCGCGCCGCCTCGACCGACATTCGGCCAAATGACGGCCCAAACTCCATTGACGTCACAACGGGTTTATTCGAGCGAAGCGCGTCGGCCAAGCGGTCGCATAAACCAAGCGAAGCGGAATCGGAGATAACCGCCCATCCGCACTCGCTGGCCAGACGTTGCAGCTCCCGCAGGAGAACCGTTTTGCCACAGCCGCGGTTTCCTGTAATGAGCATGAGTCTGCCCGGCGCTCCGGCACCGTTATCGAGCCCTTCCTCAAAATCTTCGATGACCGACTCGCGACCGATGAGTACCGGAGGCCGCTTGCCAGCCGTTGGCTTAAAGGGATTTGGATTCATGTCGGCCTCCTCGAATTGGCAAAGGCTGGTAATAGTTATACCAACTTATACCGAGTTATACCAACAGCAGGTGACAAAGAGGCCGCCCTTCTATCACCTATGGCCGAAAAACTCGGCGTCTGCTGCTCGCCAGGGGCGGAAGGTGGTGGGATCGATCTTTACGTGCGCCGCGGCGGGTACGTCGTACCATTTGACCGTGTAGCCGGCGCCGTGGGCGCAAAAGACCGAGTCGGGCGTGTTGGGCAGATCGGCCTCGGGCTCATAGGCGGCCGCCTCGATGACGCGCTCGGCATCATGGCAAGCCGCATAACCGGCAAACTCAAGGTACAAATGCCCGCGGCCGCTCGTGTAGGCAGCCACCTCCAGCGCATAATCCTGTACCTCGGATGCCGGTACGCGACCCACGAGCTTCGCCCGGTCACCCGCCATCGCCGGCGGCTCGTACTCCGCGCCCATGCGTGTGGCATCTGACAACGCCCGGCCCACGCACTCCCCCGGCACCTCGAGCTCAAAGTGGTACCACGGCTCCAGCAACACGTCTGCGCCGACCTCGCGCGCCTGCATCAAACCCTGGCGAATCGCGCGATACGTGGCCTGGCGAAAATCGCCGCCCTCGGTGTGTTTGGTATGCGCGCGGCCGCCCGTGAGCGTAATGCGCACATCGGTGATGGGCGAGCCCGTCAGCACGCCCAGGTGGTCGCGCTCCATAGCGTTGGTGAGTGCCAAACGCTGCCAGTTAAGATCGAGCTCGTCGGTCGAGGTCACGGTGCCAAACTGCACACCCGAACCCGCCGACAATGGCTCCAGGTGCAGATGCACCTCGGCATAGTGACGCAGCGGCTCAAAGTGGCCCACGCCCTCGACCGGCCGCGAAATAGTCTCCTTATAGAGAATGCCGCCGGGCTCAAACGCAACCGAAAGGCCAAAGCGATCGGCCAACACCCGCTGCACGACCTCGAGTTGCACGGCGCCCATCAACTGCAAATGGATCTGCTCAAGATGCGTATTCCAGCTTACGCCGAGCATGGGATCTTCGTCCGCCAACTCACTCAGCGCTTTAAACACCGCATGAACGTCGTGTTCGCCCGGCAGCACCGTATAGGTGAGGACCGGAGCGATGACGGGCGCATCGCCCGCGGGCTCCGTGCCCAGGGCGTCCCCTGGGCGAACGTGCGCAAGACCCGTCACGGCGCAAATACCGCCAGCAGCAACTTCTTGGGCAAGCTCATACTTCTCGCCGTTATAGATGCGCACCTGATCGACCTTCTGTTCCCACGCCTCGGCACTGGAATGCCCGCTGATCATCTGTTTTGCGCGCAGCGTGCCGCCGGTCACTTTAACCCAAGCCAAGCGCTCGCCACGATCCCCGCGGCTGACACGATAGACGCGCGCGGCAAACCCCGGGAGCCACGCCTGCTCACGCATCAGCGCGCATATACCATCCAGTAGCTCGTCAACGCCTTGGTCCTTGAGCGCCGAGCCGGCAAAGCAGGGAAAGAGCTTGCGCTCGGCAACCATGCGCGACAGCGTTGCGACAGAAAGCTCACCCGCTTCAAGAAACTCCTCGAGCGCCGCTTCGTCCAACGCAGCAGCGTCCTCCTGAACGGCACCGCCCGCCAGCAGCTCGTTGGCATCCAGGCAGCCCTCGGAAAGACGCTGCCCGAGTTGTGCCAGCAAAACATCGCGGCCGGGATTCTCCAAATCGATCTTGTTGATGAAGATGAACGTCGGGATGTCATAGCGTGCAAGCAGGCGCCACAGGGTTTCGGTGTGCCCCTGCACGCCATCGTTGGCGCCCACCACCAGAATTGCGTAGTCCAGGGCACGCAGTGTGCGCTCCGCCTCGGCAGAAAAATCGACATGGCCGGGAGCATCCACGAGCATGACGTGGGTATCGCCGTGGTCGAGCACGGCCTGCGACGAGAAAATCGTGATGCCGCGCTCGCGCTCGATCGTGTTAGTGTCCAGATGCGAATCGCCATCGTCCACGCGGCCACGCTTGCGAATGCGGCCCGCGTTGAACAGCATGGCCTCGGCCAACGTGGTCTTGCCGGCATCGACATGCGCCAAGATTCCAACGACCGCTTGCTTCGACATGGCTCTCCTCTTATTGCAAGCCCATCGCACGCGGCAACGGGCGTTCACGCTCCACACTGGATGATACAATTTACGGGCCGGTGGGCGAAGCGGGCCCTATCCCCCGACCGAGCTCATCGCCCCGCGTTGCCGCGCGGCGATTTTCGTAGGTTCGCGCCTTGCGAAAGCCGGCACCTCCCCTTTTTGTCTGCCCAGGTTCATCTGGGGCGGTAACAATGCGAGTCCCACAACGACGCGTTTTACCAAAAATGGCCCCACTCGGGGCCATTTTTTATTTGAGCTGGGTGATGATACGTGCCTTGGCTCCTACGCCTCGCGCAGCCAATCAAACGCGACACGCGCCGTGCCGTCGGACACATAGACGATACCGACACGCTCGAACCCCGCCTTGGCGATGGCGCCCTGCATGGGCAAGTTGTCCTCGTGCGTGTCAATACGCAGATGGTCGGCGCATTCCTTGGCAAAGGCAAACATCGCCGCCGCGATACCGTGCACGGTGCCGTCGGATGCCACGCGATGCAGCACGGCATACGGAGTGTCGCTGCGCCATTGACCGTCCTCAATCACGTCATAGCACTCGTCCAGACCCGGTAAAAAGGCAAACGTCGCCACCACGCGGCCGTCGACTTCGCACACGTAACTGCCACCAGCGGCAATATCGGCAGCCAGCTGCTCGGCCGAAGGCGTGCCCTCGGGCCACTGCGTGGCGTTGCCATGCGCGCGCATAAAGGCGCGGGCGGCATCATAGATAGCCATGACGGCGGGAATGTCGGTCTCGAGGGTTTTTCTGATCATCACGCAGCGACCTCACGTTTATTGGTATCACTTTGATTGAGCAATGATACCAGCGTTTGGAAAGGGCAAGGAGCGGATGGGAAGCAAAAAGCGAGCCGCCTGGTCAAAGGCCAAAAGCGAGTTTTTGGGCGCTGCCATCGGCGGCGATATGAGCGACCTGTTTGCGCGCGAGGACGAGCGCCGCGATGCCCTGGACGCCGAGCGCGATGAGGCTTGGCGCTACAAGTCGTGCGAGCGCAAAAACCGCTACGACACACGCGCCGAGGCCGAGGCCGTTATGGCCGACTGCGAAAACCGTGGACGACGTGGCTTGGCCTGCTACAAATGTGAATACTGCGGCGGGTGGCACCTGACGTCGCACCCTTGGAAATAGGCGCCGCATCGGCGCGACACTCACGCAGCGGCGCGGCACCGACACATCGCCGGCCATCGCACGCAAACTACGGGCGCGGCGGCACCAAAACATCGTAGCGGACGGCCTTGCCTGCAAGCTGATAGCTCGGCTTAACGCCGGCAAGCAGCGCCCCCTTCACCGGTCGCTTGATAACGACCTTGCGCGGGTGCGGTGCAAGCGCGGCCTCGACCAGCGTCTCCTCATCGGCACACGGCTGCTCCAAATGGTGCAAGAGCTGAAACTTCTTTTTAACCGCCGCGCTCTTGGTGCGCTCGGGAAACATGGGGTCCAGATACACCACGTCGGGAGCCGCGAGCTCACCGCGCTCGACCAGCTCAGCCGTATGGCGAAGGCCGGCAATGCTGTCCTCGCCCGCATGCAAACGCATACGCGCCACGGCAGTCGCAAGCGCCGGATCATCCGCCGCGCGGTCCAAGGCATCCTTGAGGAGCGCCGCGATCACGCAGTCCTGTTCATACAGATCGACGGTAAAGCCCGCTGCCGCCAGCAGCAGCGAATCCTCGCCAAAGCCTGCCGTGGCGTCAATCGCCCATGGCTGCTCGATGCCTTTTGTGCGCGCAGCCTTAACCAGCAGCTCTTGCTGCAGGCGGCCCTGCCTGAGCCGTGGAAGCATGCGGACAAAATCGGCGCGCAGCTCCATCGCACCGTCGGTGAGCGTGAGGCCCTCGGGCTTCCCGATCAGCTCAAGCCCCGCGGCCCGAGCAACAGAAAAGGGATCGACGACGCCCATGGGCACTCCTTAGCAAGCAAAGCGGATACGTGAGCGCCTCATGTGTCGGCACCCAATCGTCCGCTATTGTCCCACATGCGACATGGCCCACAACATCCCAATGCAAAGCACCGCCATCAATCCCGTGCACACGGCAGCGATCACGGAATCGCTCATGCGCCTTCCCAACGATCGCGGCTCGCGCGCCTGCCCTGTTCCGTACATCATGGCTCCTCCTTAGACCAACTCCTTGCTATGGCCTCATCATCGCAGCGCCGCACTTGAACTGCCATCGATTTGGCTTACGTCCGACTTTCCTTTTTGAAAGGTTGGACCGTGCAGGTAAGAAACGCTTTCAAACGCATGCATCGCCCCGTTGAACTACAATGTGCTTCACGATATGTGCCGCAACCTGGGTGCGACAGATTCTCCGCGCCCGCATCGAAAGGACCAGCTATGAGCGCCGCTCGCAAGACACTCAAAATCCTTGCCCTGATTTATTTTGTTCTGGGCATCGCCAGTCTCATCATTGGAATCGCCGGCATCGCGACCGGCAAGCTCGAGTCCACCTACGGATCGAATGCCATGCTCGCCGCGGCCGTACTTGTCATCAAGGGTCTTGTCGATCTTGCCGCAGGTGTTGCGGGCATCAAGGGCGCCAACAAGCCTTCGCAGGTGGATGGTGCGTTTAAGCTCGGCATCGTCGCCGCAATCGCCACGATTGCGCAGGCCGTGCTCACGCTTCCCGCGTTTGGCGGCGACGCCATCAACTTTGGCGCCTTTGTCATCGTGGTGTACGACCTGTTCTTTATTCAGCAGGCACACGACATTAAGGCCGAGAACAAGGACCGCCTGTAGACTCCCTCCTTCCACTGCCCCCTACATCCAAGCAACCAACAAGGACCGATCGCGCAGCAACGCGGTCGGCCCTTTACGTTTGCCCAGATAAAACCTGCCAAAATAAACCTGTCCCTTTTTGGCAGGTTGTTAGCTGTGACGGTACTCGGCGATGATGAAGTCGATATCGGTCTGAAGGGTGTCCAGGTTTGCCAGGCGCTCTTTGTCGGCAGGGCGCGTGCGGTAGTAGTACGGCGTCATCTGGAACACCGCCTCGATGTCGGCCTGCGTCTGGAGCGTAATGTTCGCAGACACCCGCTGCGTTCCCACCAACTCGAGCTCGGTTGTCTTCGGCAGCTTCTCGTCGTTAAGGTACGGCGTGTCGTAGAGCGCCTCCTTGAGCCCAAAGAGATGACGGGCGCCCGGCACCACGGTGTAGAGCGAGCCCTCGGGCGCCAGCACGCGGGCAAACTCGCGCTCGTTAAAGGGAGCGAAGAGCTCGGTCACCATATCAAAGGCGCCGCCCGCCACGGGGATGTCCTTCATGTTGGCCACAAAGTAGGTCGCATCGCCGCGCTTGGCGGCCAGGCGCACCATCTCTTTGCCCAAGTCGAACCCGTAGGCATCCGCGCCCGGCACCGCACCCATGGCGCTGGTGTAGTAGCCCTCGCCACAGCAAATATCGAGCAAGGTCACAGGAGTGCCCGTAGACGCCGCACGCCCAGACACCTGCTCGCGCACCAGCCCAACCATCGCATCGCGCAACGGCGCATAGTAACCGCGGTTTAGAAAGTCACGACGGCTGCGCGCCTGCGACTTGGGATCGCCCATGGAGTCGCCGCTCTTGGACGAGCGCAACAGGTACAGATAGCCCTCGCGCGCACGGTCAAACCGGTGTCCGCCCGCGCATGCGGCACCGCGCTCGTCGTCCACCAACGGCTCATGGCAAACGGGACACAACAACATGGCAACTCCTTAGCGCGGACAACACAACGCCCACCATTGTCGCACGCCTCCCCCACCTAGTCATTGGGTGTTCCTATAGTTTTGTCAACCTTCGATGCTACTCCCGGTAGG
>CATYIU010000047.1:0-14484 GCA_958407445.1 uncultured Collinsella sp. | reverse complement strand
TACATCGGACTCCCTCCTGGACCCAGATTGGGTCCGAGATTTTGTCCGAGGTCCCTAATCTCCCGTTTTTGGCTTGTTTACGGGCTCAAAACGGGAGATTATCCACGCTCGTGGAATGGGTGTCCGAAAATCCACGCTCGTTGGGCCGATGCAGACGCACCTGGCAATTCCTTTTTTGTAGACGTTGTCGTATGGCTGCATGCGGAAAAGGCCCCAGCGGTTAACATATACTCCATATGGGTAAAGAGACCAAAGCGCCGCCACGAGTGGCGCTTTGCGTTTGAAAAAACTAGCTCGTCTAAGAGGAACTAGCATGTTAGACCGTTTTACCGATCGCGCGCGCAAGGTCATGTCCATGGCCAAGCAGGAGGCGCTCGATCTTCATTCAAATAAGGTGGGTACCGAGCATCTGTTGCTCGCGCTCGCCAAGGAGGACGAGGGCATTGCCGCTGAGGCGCTGCGCTCGCTCGATATCTCCTACGACGACATCATGGATACCCTCAAAGAGGTCCAGACCACGGTTCCCGAGCCCAGCGAGGAGACCGAGGCTGCCAAGCTTGCCTTTACGCCGCTCGTCATTAGCGTGATGGAGCGCTCCTTCCGCGTGGCGCGTGAGAACAACCAGACCTACGTGTCGACCGAGCACTTGCTGATCGGCATCGTCGAAGAGGGCAACGGCATGGCCATGGACATCCTCATGCGCCTGGGTGTGTCGTCCGCCTCCATCAAAAAGGCTATCGAGAAACTCACCGCCAAGGATCAGGACAAGAAGCGTCCGCTCGCCGGAGCCGGCGCCGGTCGCCCCGGTGCGGGCTTGCCGTTCTTTAGCGGCTCGGATGCCTCTCAGCAAAGGGGGGGCGGCACCGACACGCTCAAGCAGTTCGCCACCAACCTCACGCAGAAGGCGCGCGACGGCGAGCTCGATCCCGTGATTGGCCGCGAAAAGGAAGTCCAGCGCATGATGGAGATCCTTTCGCGCCGCACCAAGAACAATCCGCTTATCCTGGGCGATCCCGGCGTGGGCAAGACGGCTATCGTCGAGGGCCTGGCGCAGCAGATTGCTGCTGGCAATGTGCCCGAGAATCTTATGAACCAGAATATCTGGACGCTCGATCTGCCGGGTCTTGTCGCGGGTGCCAAGTATCGCGGTGAGTTTGAGGAGCGCCTCAAGAACGTGATCCAGGAGGCGACCGAAGCCGACGACGTCATCTTGTTTATCGACGAGATGCACACCATCATCGGTGCCGGTTCTGCCGAGGGTTCTATCGATGCGAGCTCTATGCTCAAGCCCGTGCTCGCGCGCGGTGCTTTCCAGATCATTGGTGCCACCACGGCCGAGGAGTTCCGTAAGTACCTCACTAAAGATCCGGCCTTTGAGCGCCGCTTCCAGACCATCGATGTCGAGGAGCCGAGCGTCGAGGACACGGTCAAGATCCTGACCGCGCTCAAGCCGCGCTACGAGGAGCACCACCATGTGCGCTATACGCAGGGTGCTATCGAGGCCGCCGCGAACCTTTCCAACCGCTACATTCAGGATCGCTTCCTGCCCGATAAGGCCATCGACCTCATTGACGAGGCCGGTGCCCGCGCCCGCATCGCCGCCAACCGCGCGCCCGAGCCGGTGCGCGAGGCCGAGCATCGTATAGAGGAGCTCAAGGCCGCCGCGCAGGAGGCCACCGAGGGCGATGACATGAACAAGGCCGCCGAGATCACCGAGCAGCAGAAGGCCGCCGAGATTGAACTCGCCGAAGCCAAGGCCGCCTGGACCGCCGAGCTCGACGCCAGCCCGCTCACCATCGACGTGAGTCAGATTGCCGACATCGTGTCCGTGACCTCTGGCGTGCCGGTTTCCTCGCTCACCGAGAGCGAGAGCCGTCGCCTGCTGCAGACCGAAAGCGTGCTCAAGACCCGCATTATCGGCCAGGACGAGGCCGTCGAGGCCGTCGCCAAGGCCGTGCGCCGCAGCCGCTCGCCGCTCAAGGACCCGCGTCGTCCCGGCGGCAGCTTTATCTTCCTGGGTCCCACCGGCACGGGCAAGACCGAGCTCGCCAAGACGCTCGCCGAGTATCTCTTTGGCAGCAAAGACGCGCTCATCAGCTTCGACATGTCCGAGTTCGGTAGCGAGTTCGAGGTCTCCAAGCTCATCGGTAGCCCTCCGGGCTACGTCGGTCACGACGAGGGCGGCCAGCTCACCAAGGCCGTTCGTCGCCACCCGTACTCGGTCGTGCTGTTCGACGAGATCGAGAAGGCGCACCCCGATATCTTCAACATCTTGCTGCAGGTGCTGGAGGAGGGCCGCCTGACCGATAGCCAGGGCAAGACGGTCGACTTCCGCAACACCGTGATCATCATGACGTCCAATGTGGGCGCCCGCGAGATTGCGCAGGATGCGAGCGTGGGCTTTGGCACCACCGGCGAGCAGGGTCTCACGTCGAGTGAGATCCGTGGTCGCGCGATGGGCGAGCTCAAGCGCCTGTTCCGCCCCGAGCTGCTCAACCGTATCGACGACATCGTGGTGTTCCAGAAGCTCTCGGGCGAGAATCTCACCAAGATCGCGCACCTGCTGGTGGACGACCTGCGCCAGCGTCTGATTGCCAACGGCATGAACATCAAGCTCACCGATGCGGCCTATGACAAGATCGTGGCCGAGGGCACCGACCTCACCAACGGTGCGCGTCCGCTGCGCCGTGCTATTCAAAAGCTCATCGAGGACCCGCTGTCCGAGGAGCTGCTGGCCGGCGAGTGGGGCGAGGGCGATACCGTCCTGTGCGACGTGGCCGATGGCAAGTTTGTCTTTAGCCACGGCACGGGCGAGATCCCGGCACCGCGTCCGGCGGGCACGCTCGGTGGTGATACCGCCCCGGCGGCACCGCGCACTGGCAACGCCGCGCCCGTGAGCGGCGGCGTGACCTCGGGCCCCGGCGGCATGATGCAAGCCGGTTCCGGCGCGCTGTAAGGCGTGGCGACAATTTGATACGCGCAATCGAGGCGCTCCGGAAAGGGCGCCTCGATTTGTAGAGCTGCGGAAGTTGTGACCGTTACGCTATACGGTCCACCGTTAGCCGATGATGCGAGGGCGCTCGGCGTTTTCGACTGGTTTATGCACGCAAAGTCTGGGAATATACAAGGCGCATGTCTTACTGTCTAACCAGTTGCGCCAAGGAGGCACCATGGATTACAAGATCACCGGCTACGAGCCCGCCCAGCTGTTCCATTTCTTTGAGGAGGTCAGCGCGATCCCCCGTGGGTCTGGCAACGAGAAGGGCATCAGCGATTTCCTGGTTGCGTTTGCCAAGGAGCGCGGCCTCGATGTGTACCAGGACGAGGTCTACAACGTCATCATTCGCAAGCCCGCTTCTGCCGGCGCCGAGAATGCCCCGACTGTGATGCTGCAGGGCCACATCGATATGGTGTGCGACAAGTTGGGCTCTGTTGAGCACGACTTTACGACCGACGGTATCGACCTGGTCGTGAAGGACGGCGTCCTCACCGCTAACGGCACCACCCTGGGCGCCGACAACGGTATTGCTGTCGCTCTGATGCTTACTGTGCTCAACGACGATTCGATCGTTCATCCCGCCCTCGAGTGCGTATTCACCACCGACGAGGAGACTGGCCTGGTCGGCGCCGAGACGCTCGACAAGTCCCAGATTAGCGCCCGCACCATGATTAACCTTGACTCCGAGGAAGAGGGCGTTGCCACCGTCAGCTGCGCCGGCGGCGTCGTTGTTACCTACACCTGCCCCATCGTGCGCGAGCACAAGACCGGCAGCACCCTCACGCTCGACATCTCCGGCCTACTGGGTGGTCATTCCGGCAACGATATCAACCTGGAGCGCGGCAACGGCAACCTCATCATGGCCCGCATCATCGACCGCCTGATGGTCGCCGGCGAGCCCGCCATCGTCAGCTTTAACGGCGGCACTAAGGACAACGCCATCAACCGTGAGTGCAAGGCCGAGCTGGTTTACGCCGACCACGCTGCCGCCGAGGCCGCGGCCCAGATCGCAAAGGACATCATCGCCGACGTCACTGCCGAGCTCGAGGTCTTCGACCCCGGCTTTACCTGCACCGTCGAGATTGCCGACGACGCCGAGGTCGAGGCCATGGATCAGAAGTCCGCGCTTGCCCTCATCCGCGCCCTGCGTCTTGCCCCTAACGGCGTGATTCGCCGCAACGTCGCCACCGACGGCTCCGTCGAGGTTTCCTCCAACATCGGTGTGGTTGCCACCTCTGACGACCAGGTCAAGATCATGCTGTCCCCGCGCTCCTCGATCACCTCGCTGCAGAACGAGTTCAAGGACCGCCTGCAGATGCTGGCCGATGTCCTGGGCTTCGACGCCAAGTTCGAGTTCGAGTATCCCGGCTGGAGCTATGCCGAGCATTCGCCGGTCCGCGACGTCTTTGTCGAGAGCTACCGTGAACTCTTTGGCTCCGAGCTGCGCATCGAGTCCATTCACGCCGGCCTTGAGTGCGGCCTGTTTGCCGAGGCCCTGCACGGTCTGGACGCCATCGCCGTGGGCCCGACACTCTCCGATGTCCACACCCCGGACGAGAGCATGGAGCTCGCTTCTGCCGAGCGCTTCTACGAGCTGCTCATCGACGTCCTCAAGCGCCTTGCCGCGTAAGGGTCGCCTTGGTTAAGCCGCTCTAAAACGGCTGGCTATGAAAACGGCCGCCTGGCGTAATGCCGGGCGGCCGTTATTCGTTACAGTGCGAGGATTCCAAGGTGCTCAAGCAAGATCTTAAGCCCGATGAGGACGAGTACGACGCCACCCACGATGGTGGCGGGTTTTTCGTAGCGCGCGCCAAAGGTGTGGCCGATCGCTACGCCGGCGACGGAGAAGATAAACGTTGTGACGCCGATAAGCGATACAGCGGGAACGATGTCGACCGAAAGCGCGGCGAACGAGATGCCCACGGCTAGGGCGTCGATTGAGGTGGCGATGGCGAGGATCAGGTACTCGCCCAGGTCAATCTTTTCGGCATCCTTGCCGTCGCCTTCATCCTCGTCATCGGTAAAGGCTTCCCACAGCATTTTGCCGCCGATGAAGGCCAAAAGGATAAAGGCGATCCAATGGTCGATGGGTCCGATGATGCCCATGAATTGACTGCCGAGCGCCCATCCGATTACGGGCATGCCGGCCTGAAAGCCGCCAAAGAACAGGCCGAGCACCACGGCGACTTTAAGGTTGATCTTCTTCATGCCAAGGCCCTTGCAGATGGATACGGCAAAGGCATCCATCGAAAGGCCAACGGCGAGCAGTACGAGCTCTGCGAGTCCCATAGTCTGGCTCCCTCTCTGCGGGCGGGCCCGCGTGTACCTCTTGGGGGAGTAACAAAAAAGACCCGTGGCGTACGCGTTGCGCGCACAGCCACGAGTCTCGTTCATTAAGGCAAGCCAGGCCGCATCGGCCAGTGTGTTGACTTGCCGCGCCACCGGAGGCGAACCCGATCACGCGACTACTCCCTCATTTATGCGAATCCCGATGCTACCACATAAGCAGCTCATTTGGATTGGGGCTCTCAGCTGTGTTCGCTCATTCTGTAAGCATCGGATTTTGCGGGCGTCACAGAGGCAAACCGTGAGAAACTTATTGACGTTTATGGAGCGTATACGATGGGAGCGATGCCTTGGATAAGAACGAGCTGCAAAAGCGTATGGAACAGGCCATCCGCCTGACGGCACCTGGCCAGCCGATCCGCACCGCCCTCGACATGATCATCGCTGGTCACCTGGGCGCTCTTATTTGCGTCGGCGACACCGAAAACGTGCTCGCTGCTGGTAACGACGGCTTCCCGCTCAACATTTCGTTTACCTCGAACCGCCTGTTCGAGCTTTCCAAGATGGACGGCGCCATCGTCATCGACGGCGACCTCACCCAGATCCTGCGCGCCAACTTCCACCTCAATCCCGATCCCTCACTCGCCACGAGTGAGACGGGCATGCGTCACCGCACCGCCGCCCGCATGTCGGTGCTCACGGATGCCATCGTGATCTCGGTCTCGGCCCGTCGTGCCGTCGTCAACGTGTACGTTCACGGCAAGAGCTACGAGATCCAGCCCGTCACCACCATCATGAGCTCGGTCAACCAGCTCGTCGCCACGCTCCAGACTACCCGTCAGTCGCTCGACCGCTCCCTGCTGCGTCTGACGGCCCTCGAGCTCGACGACTACGTTACGCTCGCCGACATTACCGGTATCTTCTCGAGCTTCGAGATCATGCAGCAGGCAAAGACCGAGCTTAAGGATTGCATTGTCAAGTTGGGCAACCAGGGCAAGCTCGTGCAGATGCAGCTCGAGCAGCTCGCCGGCTCCAGCATGGATACCGAGTACGACCTGATGATTCGCGACTACGCGAGCGATTCTTCCGAGGCCAATGCCGAAAAGATCCGCGCCAACCTGAGCCGTATGACGCCCAAGGACTTGTCCGACCCGCAGCATGTGGCGGCGGTTCTGGGTTACGACGACCTGGACGAGGACTCCGTCATGACACCGCTGGGCCTGCGCACGCTTTCGCGCGTGTCCGTCGTGCGCGACGGCGTGGCCGAGAAAATCGTCGACGAGTATGGATCGCTGCAGGAGCTCATGGACGACATCAGCGAGGATCCGGAGCGCCTGGGCGACTTTGGCGTTAACAACCCTGCCATTCTTGCGGACTCCCTGTACCGCATGAAGGGCACCAAACAGGGGAACGCATAATGGCGCCCGTATGCGCCGTGGTCGTTGCCGGTGGCAGCGGCCAGCGCTTTGGTAACCCCGGTGGCAAGCAGCTCGTCAATGTAGCGGGTCGTCCGCTTATGAGCTGGTCCATCCGCGCATTTGACCGTAGCAATAAGGTCGGCCACATCGTCGTGGTTTGCCCTGCCGAGCGTCGTGCCGAGATGCGCCGCCTGGCCATCAGCCCGTATTCGTATAGCACGCCCATCAGCTTTGCCGATGCCGGCGAGACCCGCCAGGATTCCACCCGCGCCGGCGTGCACGCGGTGCCGGCGGGCTTTGAATATGTCGCCATCCACGATGGCGCCCGTCCGCTCATTACGACCGAGGCTATCGACCACGCTATCGACGTGCTCGTGAGCGACCGTGCCCTCGACGGTGTCGTGTGCGGTCAGCCCGCGATCGATACGCTCAAGATCGTCGATGGCGATAACATCGTCGAGACGCCGCCGCGCGAGCTCTATTGGGCCGCGCAGACGCCGCAGATCTTTAGCGTCGACGCCATGAAGCGCGCTCACGCCGCGGCGATTGCCGAGGGCTTTATCGGTACCGACGATTCATCGCTGGTCGAGCGCATGGGTGGGCGCGTCCGCTGCGTCCAGAGCCCACGCGACAACCTAAAGGTGACGGTGCCCGAGGACCTTCGTCCCGTAACCGCGATTCTGCTTGGCCGTATGGCCGAGGGAGAGGACCTTCCCCATGTTCAGTAACCTGCGCATTGGCCATGGCTACGACGTCCACCGTCTGGTGGAGGGGCGTCGATGTATCATCGGCGGTGTTGACATTCCCTACGAGCGCGGCCTGCTGGGCCACTCGGATGCCGATGTGCTCGCGCACGCCTTGGCCGACGCCATTCTGGGCGCCTGCCGCGGGGGAGACATCGGCAAGCTATTCCCCGATACCGACCCCGCCTATGAGGGTGCCGATTCGATGGTGCTGCTCGCTCGCGTGATGGACTACGCGCGCGAACTGGGCTTCGAGTTTGTCGATGCCGATTGCACCATTGCCTGTCAGCAACCCAAGATCACCCCGCACCGCGATGCCATGCGCGCCAACCTTGCCCATGCCCTGGGCGTCGACGTCGAAAACGTGGGCGTCGCCGCCACTACGACCGAAAAGCTCGGTTGGGAAGGCCAGGGCGAGGGAATCGGTGCCTGGGCCGTCTGCCTGCTACAGAAAACCGTTAAGGAGTAACGAATGCGTATCTACAACAGCGCTACCCATAAAAAGGAAGAGTTCCAGCCCATCGAGTCCGGCAAGGTCCGCATGTACGTGTGCGGCCCCACGGTCTACGACAACATCCACATCGGCAATGCCCGCACGTTCATCAGCTTTGACGTGATTCGTCGCTGGCTCATCGCGAGCGGCTACGAGGTCACGTTCGCCCAGAACCTCACCGATGTCGATGACAAGATCATCAAGCGCGCCAACGAGCAGGGCCGAACGGCCGCCGAGGTCGCGACGGAGTTCTCCGACAAGTTTATCGGCGTCATGCGCGCCGCCAACGTGCTCGATCCCGATGTGCGCCCCCGCGCCACCAAGGAGATCGGCCCCATGATCGCCATGATCAAGACGCTTATCGAGCAGGGCCACGCTTACGCAGCCGATAACGGCGATGTGTACTTTGCCGTGCGCAGCGATCCCAACTATGGTCAGGTCTCGGGCCGCAACATCGACGACCTTATGGTTGGCGCGCGCATCGAGGAGAACGAGGACAAGAACGACCCGCTCGACTTTGCCCTGTGGAAGGCCGCCAAGCCCGGCGAGCCCAGCTGGCCGAGCCCCTGGGGCAAGGGCCGTCCCGGTTGGCACACCGAGTGCGCCGCCATGGTGCATCGCTACCTGGGCACTCCGATCGACATCCACGGCGGCGGCTCCGACCTTGCCTTCCCGCATCACGAGAACGAGTGCGCTCAGGCCACCTGCGCCTGGCACCAGGGCTTCTCCAACACCTGGATGCACACGGGCATGCTGCTGGTCGATGGTGAAAAGATGTCCAAGTCGCTCGGCAACTTCTTTACGCTGGCCGAGGTCCTCGAGCAGCACTCCGCTGCCGCCCTGCGCCTGTTGATGCTGCAGACGAGTTATCGCTCGCCGCTCGATTTTTCTTGGGAGCGCCTGGAGGGTGCCGAGAACTCGCTCACGCGTATCGCCGGTACGGTCGAGAACCTGCGCTGGGCTGCGAACCATGCGACGGCCAATGCCGATGAGGCAGCATCCGAGGCGTTTGCCGCCAAGGCCGCTGAGACCCGTGCCACCTTTAAGGAGTGCATGGACGACGACTTTAACACCGCCGGTGCCATGGGTGCTGTCTTTGGCTTTGTCACCGAGTGCAACCAGTACCTGGAGCAGGCGGGCGACGCTGCCGACAAGGCCGCCGCGCTTGCCGCCGCCGATACGCTGGTCGAGCTGCTCGATACGTTTGGCGTTGAGCTCCCCGAGCCCAAGGTCGAGCTGCCGCTGGGTCTGCTAGGCGTTGCCGCCGGCCTGGTCGCCTACACGGGCGACGATGTGGACGAGGCCGCTGCCAAGATTCTCGAGGCCCGCGCCGAGGCCCGCGCCGCCAAGAACTGGGATCTGGCCGACGCCATCCGCGACCAGCTCAAGGACCTGGGCCTGACGATCGAGGATACTGCCGCCGGCACCCGTATTAAGACTCTCTAATCCCTGCGGGTTTCCCAAGCACCCGACCGCCCGAGCCACGGCACCTTGTCTTTCAATCGTCGGGCAGACCTCAAGGTCTATGCCCTCCTCTTTCAAGGCAATCTGCCGCACCTCGGGCGGTCGGTCTATTTGTTTCGTTTGATAGTTGTATTTAGGAGGTCGCTTTATGGCCGACAATCGCAAGCGTGCGCCTCGTGGTGGCAAACAGGCTGCTTCTGGCTCGCGTCCGATTCGCCGCAACGAACGCGCTGCCACTCCCAAGGGCCAGCGCGAGCGCTCCCAAGCCCAGGCTGCGCGTCCGCAGCGAGATCGTAACCGCGACACTGTCCAGGCTCCCAAGGGCGAGTTTATCGAAGGTCGTCGTGCTGCCGCCGAGGCGCTGCGCACTGGTTTTCCCATCAAGTGCGCGCTCATCGCCGAGGGCGGGGAGCGCGATGCTGCTTTGTCTCGTCTGGTCGATGACCTCAACGCCGCGGGTGTCCGCATTAAGTATGTGCCGCGCGCGCAGCTCGATGTGCTGTCGAGCCATGGCGCTCACCAGGGTATTGCGCTCGAGGTGGGAAATTTCCCCTATGCTGATGTCGCCGATATCCTCGATCGCGCGGGTGACGGACCGGCGCTCGTCGTCGTGCTCGACCATGTGACCGACGATGGCAACTTTGGTGCGATCGTGCGCTCCGCCGAGGTCGTGGGCGCGGCGGGCGTCATCATTGCAAACAAGCGCGCCGCCGGTGTGACCGTGGGCAGCTACAAGACCTCTGCTGGTGCCGTCATGCACCTGCCCATCGCGCAGGTTCCCAATATCGCTCGTGCGCTCGATGATCTCAAGGCCGCCGGCTTTTGGGTGGGCGGTGCTTCCGAGCACGCCGAGGGCAGCTGCTGGGATGCCCCCTTCGAGGGCCGCGTTGCGCTCGTCATGGGCTCCGAGGGCGACGGCATCTCACGCCTGGTGCTCGAGAAATGCGACTTTTTGACCAAGCTTCCCCAGCGCGGCATGACCGAGAGTCTCAATGTGGCCCAGGCGACCACCGCGCTGTGCTTTGAGTGGCTGCGCCGCAATGCCGGCGAGCTTATGGGGGAGGAGTAGCGCATGTCCAAGAAGAACCGCGCCAAGTCCAAGGCCAAGCGCTTTGGCGAAGGCTCGGCCAAGCCGATTGTTTCGGCCGCGACCTATGGCGTGGGCGGCAATGCGTTTGCGCAGGCCATCGCCGATCCAGTCTCGACGGTGCACTCCAACAAGCCCGAGCTGCTGGTGGTTGACGGTTACAACGTGATCCACTGCACGCCGCGCTACGAAAAGCTCGTGTACGACCATTCCGACGATCCGTATTCCAGCGACGTTCACGATATGGCGCGCACCGCGCTCATCAACGACGTGGCGGCGTTTGCTCAAGGCCGCTACGAAGCCGTAATCGTGTTTGACGGCGCAGGCAATATCTCCAACGAGCGCCCCAATCTGCCGGCCCGCGGCGTGCGCATCGAGTTTTCGCCGACGGGCGTCTCTGCCGATACCGTGGTGCAGAAGCTCTGCATCGAGGCGCGCGAGGAAGGTCGCGCGTGCTCCGTGGTGTCGAGCGACGGCACGATCCAGGCCGTCGTCATGGGCAAGGGCGTTACGCGCATCTCGAGCCGCATGCTGGTGGACGAGATCAAGCAGATCGATAACGACGTTCACGAGGCAGAGGAAGCCCCGCAGATCAAGATGACTCTGGGCAGTCGCCTGAGCCCCGATGCCCTGGCCAAGCTCAAGGCCCTGCGCGGCCGGTAGGGGAGTATCTGTAGAGACCAGCTACTCGGCTGGTCAATTCACTGGCTTGTAGTTATTGGATTGTGGACTTGCCATCGCCAAAACGAATAGTTTTTTGTTTTGGCGAACAGACGAAACTATTCGTTCTGGCGAATAGTTTTGAGATGTGGTCGGTCGAAGGGCCTGTTGCGCCCCATCCTCAATTCCTTTATCCTTAACAGGCTTCGCGCGAAAGCGCCAAGTGTGCCAGTGTGGCGCAACGGTAGCGCAACTGATTTGTAATCAGTGGGTTGCAGGTTCGATTCCTGTCACTGGCTCCATGAGAGTTTCGGGCTCTGTCCCCCTGTGGGACAGAGCCTGTTTCTTTTAAAAGAAGCGCCCGCGCTGGTTGTGAACTGCATCCCAAATCTTGGACGCCCTTAATAGCGACTAGGCCGCGAGGGCCTGATTCCGGAACTCCTTCGGGGTCAGGCCCTTCAATCTTACCTGCCTCCGGCTCGTGTTCCAGTGGGCTATGTATTCCTCCAGGTCGCGTTTGAAATCCTCGAACGTCTTCCACTCGCGGCCTCGGTAGAACTCGTCCTTGACGTGGCCGAAGAGCTGCTCGGTGCGGCATTGTCGATGCAGTTCGCCTTCCTGGACATGCTCTGGACGATGCCGGCGGCCTCGAGCCTGGATGTGTACGAGGCGTGCTGGTACTGCCGGCCCCGGTCCGAGTGCATGGTCGGGGCGGCGCCGGGGTACTTGATGACAGAATAGGCATGAAAAGGCCCCGTCCTTGCGGGCGGGGCCGGAGGCATTATTCGTCGACTTCGATGATCTCGAATTCACAGTCATCCTCTGTGCCGTCTAACGGATAATCGCCCGGGTTAGACATATTTAAGATCTCTGCGCCGGAGCTATAGCAGGAAACGCCGTAGCTTCCCACTTCAAAGGCTTCGTCCTCGGAATTGAAGAGATCGTCTTCTTCGCCGTCGGTTCCGTCCGGGTAATGGTAGATAACCTTGTATTTAGTCATGTTGCTCCTCCTGGGCCGCCTCTGTAGTCTCACTTGATTCCATATAGCTTGATAGGGCTTGCTTCGCCTTATTCGCATCCTCCTTCTTGAGTTGGTAACTTGCATAGAGTTTCGCGATGACGGCGCAAGCCGGTAGGGCCACTAAAGTGACTATGCCGGCACCTTTCTTGAATCCGTTAACGGCGCCTTCGGTGTAGGCAAAGGTCTCGATCGCGTCGATATAGTCTTTCGGGCCGCCGAACTCGGCTGCCGTCTTGGTCAATTGTGCGTAGTCCCACATTTTTTATCCTTCTATAGATTTACTTTTTTCCTGCGAAAGCTGAAGAATCACCTTTCGCATCTCATTGATTCTTGCTTTGTCTCTTTTGATTTCTGCTTTTAGTTGAGAGGCGACCTTTTCCTTTTGCTCAACGCCTTCCGACAGCCTTTGTATTTCATTATTCAAGTAAGCGCAGATTTGATATTGAGTTGCCGTCGAGTTTTCGATTGTCCGGTCGTTTTCATGTTTAAGGGCAGCGATTCCGCCTGCCGCGCCAAGAAGCGCGACGGATATGGCTCCGATGGGGGAAGAGGCTGCGCCAGCAACAATCCCCGCGTACTTTGCATTGTTCTCAAGAAACTTAAGAAGGTCGTCCGAGCTAATTGAGCTTCCCTCTTTTTTCGAAGCTCCGCGCGTTGCTTTTAGTTTTCCGCTCCTGATCCATCGGCGGACCGTTTCCGGATTTGTTTTCAGCAGATCTGCAATGTCTTTGACGTTGTAAGTTTCCAAGGCCTTCTCCTCTCTGGCACTACTATAACACTAATGTAGCATTAACGGTAACCTAGAAAAGTAGTAATAGAAAGTAGTTTGTGACCGTCCGCGATGATTGCCCTGACGAAAGACGTTAGGAGGTCGCTTGGAATCGATTGTTGTTGCTCTTATCGGCGGTGTCGTCACGCTCGTAGGCGTGCTGTGCTCCAACTCCCGTAACCGGGCGGTGATGGAGATCAAGATTGATTTGCTCTCGAAGCGTGTCGAGAAGCACAACACCCTGATTGAACGCACCTACCGACTTGAGCAGGACGTGGCTGTTATGAAGCACGACGTTAAGTCCCTGAGCGAAAGGACGGAGTAAATGGAACAGTTTTTGAAGTCGAACGAATGGCAGTGGCGTTTGGCCCGAACCATCGTCCAGGGCATCTTGGGCGTGATTGTCGCCAACATCGACCTGATCTTTGGCCAAGTGGTTTTGGACCCCGCCTGGCGCGCATTGGTCGTGGCCCTCGTCATGGCCGTGCTCTCCCCACCGATGACCGAGCTTGACTCGGGCGGTACGGCCTAGGAGGTGATCCTGTCTGTCCCAGTGGCGCTGTGGCGGTGGCGCTTGTCACGCCGACGGCAACGTACGAGAGTCGCGAGACGATCGTGTCACAGGGGCACGGCGCCTACTGGCGGCGTACCGCGAGCTGGGCGCGCATGACGCACTATGTTATGGAGCTGAACAGCGGTGTCGTATACCATACGCAACCCGCCGACACGGTGGCGTGGATGCGGGCAATGATGACTCACTTTGCGCGAGCATTGAGTCCGCGCGCGGCCCCGAGCTTGGCAGGACGTGTGATCGGCGCACCGCGATGGGGCGAGACCGTGATGCTGGACTCCTGGTACACGTCTGCCGACGGGTGGATTTGGGGACGCCTGCATCGAGGCGGTACGACGCTCTATGTCGCCGTGGGCAGGCCCACGGGCAAACCCGAGGCGAATGACTACCTAGCTATGGCCGGAGCTGGCGGTACTGACTGTGACGTGGATGCGCTGGCGCGCGCCGTGATCCGTGGGGAATACGGCGTAGGCGCCGCGTGCCGCGGGTTGGAGCCAAATGAATGGACCGGTCGGTTCGTTAAAGATCTACTGCCGGTCAAATCAGAATGGCGCCGCTGGTGAACCCATCGCTATATTCGTTGCGATTTGTTGTCTTGCGCTACGGTTTGGTAGTCGTCGATTCGTGACTTGAGGTTCGGTATGTTCGAGGCTAACTCGTTTCTATATATGCCGATATGTCAGCGGGTTTGGCACCAACCAAGCTTCAGGTTTGTCTTGATCTGTAACACGGGCGGGCTGAAAACCCTCCTTATAGTTACAGATCGAGACAATGCCAAGGGATGGTCGATAACATCTCGATCTGTAACACGAAGAAGCTGAAAACCGTTCTTACTGTTACAGAATGAGACGTAAGCGGAGGTCTCTGCGTAATATCTCGACCTGTAACAGATAGGGGAGAAAATGTTCTCTATATGTTACAGATCGAGACAAAAGCCGTGTCGAGCTCGGCTGCCCCCCCCCTGAGCGTGGATT
>CATYIU010000046.1:0-15291 GCA_958407445.1 uncultured Collinsella sp. | reverse complement strand
TACCGGGAGTAGCATCGAAGGTTGACAAAACTATAGGAACACCCAACGACTACATGAAAGCGCCCCCAGGCGGATGTGCTTGAGGGCGCTTCTTGCTTGACTAGCTTTCGATATAGTCCTTCAGCTTGCTCGAACGGCTGGGGTGGCGGAGCTTGGCCAAGGTCTTGGACTCGATCTGGCGGATACGCTCGCGCGTGACGCCAAACTCGCGGCCGACTTCCTCGAGCGTACGGGGATGTCCGTCGACAAGGCCAAAGCGCAGCTCGATAACCTTGCGCTCACGATCGGCAAGCGAGTCGAGCACCTGAGTGAGCTGCTCCTGCAGCATGGAGAAGCTGGCGGCATCGGGCGGAACGATTGCCTGGGAGTCCTCGATGAAGTCGCCCAGCTGGGAATCCTCTTCCTCGCCGATGGGGGTCTCGAGCGACACGGGCTCCTGCGAGATCTTCTGGATCTCGCGGACGCGGTCGGCGCTCATGTCCATCTCGGCACCGATCTCCTCGGGGGTCGGGTCGCGACCCAGGTCCTGAAGGAGCTGGCGCTGCACGCGGACGAGCTTGTTGATAGTCTCGACCATATGCACGGGAATACGGATGGTACGGGCCTGGTCGGCGATAGCGCGCGTAATGGCCTGACGGATCCACCACGTGGCGTACGTGGAGAACTTGAAGCCCTTCTGGTAGTCGAACTTCTCGACGGCGCGAATCAGACCGAGGTTGCCCTCTTGGATCAGGTCCAGGAACAGCATGCCGCGGCCGACATAGCGCTTGGCGATGGAGACAACCAGACGCAGGTTTGCGCTGATGAGTGCCTGCTTGGCTTCGAGGCCCACGTTCTCAATGCGCGTAAGACGACGCATCTCGGCACGCGTGAGCTCGAGCTCACCGGCATCGGCGGCCTCGAGCTTCTCGGTGGCCTCAAGACCGGCCTCGATCTTCATGGCCAGATCGACCTCTTCGGAGGCGGTCAGCAGGTCGACCTTGCCGATCTCCTTGAGGTACATACGAACCGGGTCGCCGGTCAGCATCACCGTGGAGGCATCGATGCCACGCACGCGGGAGCGTGAACGGGACGTGCGCACGGTGCGCTTCTTCTTGCTCTTGGAAGAACCCATCTCGGCATCGGCCTGACGGGCCATCTTGAGCTCGTGATCGTCAAGCGAGCCGGAATCGTGCTCGTCGTCATCATCGAAATCGTCAGTATCGGTATCGTTATCGTCATCGTCGACGTCCATGGGGGCGTCGTCGTTACCGCTCGCGGAGATAATCTGGATGCCGCTGTTGCGCAGCGCGGAATACACCGCGGTGAGCTGCTCGTCAGAAACATCGATATCCTTCAGGGCGACCTGAATCTCGTCCTCGGTTACCGAAGTCCTGTTTGAGCCGTTGCCCATGAGCTTTGCAACGTAGGATTCCAGCCCAGTACCCGTGCTCTCAGTCTTTTTTGGCACAGATTCTCCCTTCATAGTCCACAGGACTCAATACTTTAGCACACACATTGACGTCTATACCCAAAAAGAGGACTGGATATAGGCAAGAATACGCTGGTTGACCACAACATCTAGGCCTGTTCGGTGCCTGCGGCCTCCAGACCGATCAAACGGAACGGGTCCGCCACGCCGCCGATCGACTTTTGCAGTTCGCGTTGACGCTGCGAATCCTGCGCGGCCTGCACGGTCAGCGCGCGACGGGCCTCATCGTCGAGCGAACGGTCCTGGCGCAGCTTGGCCTGTGCGGCACGCATGCGGCGCTTGATGGTGTAGAGCTCGAGCGTATCGAGCATAAACACGATGTTCGTCTCGGTGGGGTGCTTGCTCGTCGCCGAGATGCGCCCGGCACTCACAAGCGTTGCCGCCTCGGGACACACCGAGCGCGCCGCATCCATGCAGGCTGCAGGATCGGTTCCCGGCGGAGTTGCCAGAACGGCCCATGCGATGGACTCGTGACGCGGGTCAACCCACTCGATGGAGCAGATGCGATCGGCATACGTGCGGAACAGGTCGGGGTAGCTCGTGAGCATGGTCAACAGCTCGCGCTCCCCTGCCAAGGACTTGCGTTCCAGATCGGTCAAAACCATAGTGGCCGAGGCGTCTGTCGGGGAACCGGCGGGCGCAGAGCCCATACCATCAGGCACATCGATCGGCGGCAGGTCGTCGACGACCTCTACAGGCGCGGCACCGTAGGCATCGAGCGGGACATAGTCGTACGGCTCTTCTTCAACCGGCGCCGCTACTGCCGGAGTCGCGCCCGATGCCCAAGCACCACGAGATGCCCCCTGCGAACCTGACGTCCGACCGCCCGCGCTACCAGAGCGCTCGGCTTGCGCCCGCTGGCGTTCATAGTTCTGTTCACGACGTCGTTCCGCATCCTCGCGCTTGGCAACACCGCGAAACACACGGCCCGAGCTCGCACGCACGGTCTCAAGATCCAAACCCAGCAGATCGGCAATCTGGATAAAGTACGTATCGATCATATAGCTGTCACGAAGCGGATAGATGAGCGTCAGCGCATCCTCCAGCGCCTTGGCACGACCGCCCGGCGTGGAGATGTCGCTCGACTCCTGCAGCGAACGGTACACGAAGTCCATGAGCGGCTCGGCGGCGTCAATGCGTTTCTGCAGCTCCCCTCCGCCGTGCGCCGTGATGAACTCCATGGGATCGTTACCATCGGGCAGCACCACGCAGCGCAGGTCCATAGAATCCTGCTCGATAAACTGAATCGCACGGCGAGCGGCCTTCTGGCCCGCGGCATCGCCATCGAACATATACACGATACGCTTGGCAAAGCGGGTGAGCGTCTTGACGTGATGCTCCGTGAGCGCGGTGCCCAGCGTGGCGACAACGTTTTTGATCCCCGCCTCCCAGCAGGCGATACAATCGGTATAGCCCTCCACCACGATGGCCGTATCCTGCGCGACGATAAACTCCTTGGCCCAGTTAAAGCCATAGAGGTTTCGCTTTTTATGGAACACGCTCGTCTCGGCGGTGTTGAGGTACTTGGGTTGGCCGTCACCCATGATGCGCCCGCCAAAGGCAATGTTGTGACCCTGCTCGTCAAAGATGGGAAACATCACGCGGTCGTAGAAGCGGTCGGCAAGCTGCCCGCGCCCGCGGCTCACGGCAACGTTGGCGTCGATCATCTCCTGCGGGGTAAAACCCGCCTGGGACAGGTGCGACACCAGCGCGTTGCGGCCCGGTGCAAAGCCCAGGCAGTAGCGGCGGCAGACGTCGCCACCCATACCACGGCTGGCAAAGTACTCGCGTGGACGGCCGTCCTTACCGCGCATAAGCATGGTGTGGTAGAACTGGGCGGTCTCGGCACACAGATCGTAGATGCGGGCACGCTTGGTACCGCGCTCGCGACGATCTCCGGTGTCATGCAGCTCAATACCCGCACGATCGGCCAAATAGCGGATTGACTCGGGAAAGCTCAGGTTTTCGCGCTTCATGATATAGGTGAAGACGTCGCCGCCTTCGCCGCAGCCAAAGCAGTGCCAGACCTGCGTAGCGGGGATAATGTGGAAAGAAGGCGTCTTTTCGCCATGGAAGGGGCAGCAACCCCAAAACTCATGGCCGCGGGGCTTGAGCTCAACCGTTTCCTGCACGATGGCAACTAAGTCGGACGCAGCGCGTACCTGGTCTTTTTCCTCATCGCTAATCACGGATACTCACCCCCTGCTCGCCCAAGTTGTGACGAATATCCTCGATATTACCCTCGACGGTCGAGATCAACTCATCCAGCGATTCGAACACACGCGAGGGACGCAGCCAGCGCGTAAACGCCAGCGAAACGGAAGCGCCGTACAGGTCGCCTGTATAACCAATTAAGTTAGCCTCGAGATGCGATGAAGCGGCATCGTCGGCATACGTCGGCGGCAGGCCGACATTAACGGCAGCGGGCCACGCGATGTCATCGACGAGCACCAGACCCTCATACACACCATCGGCAGGCACCTGAATGCCGTCGGGAACCTGCAGGTTTGCCGTGGGAAAGCCCATGTCAGAACCCTCGTGACGGCCACGAATAACACCGCCACGCAGCATATACGGGCGGCCGAGCAACTCAGCAGCAAGCTCCACATGGCCCTGTCCCAGCTCATGACGAATGCGGGTGGCGCAAATGGCCTCACCGCCCTCGCAAAGCAGGTCGTGACCATACACGTCAACGCCGCGCTCGGAACCCCAAGAGCGCATCTCGGCAACACCAGAAGCACCGCCACGACCCAGCCTAAAGTCGCTGCCAACGCGAATCGAACGAATGTCGACCAGACGCGACACCAGCGAGAGAAAAGCAACATGGTCGAGTGCCGCAACCTCAGGCGTAAAGGGAACGGCCACCACCGCATCGACCCCGGTCTGAGCCAAGGCATGTAGACGGTCGGCCGTCGTCATCAATTTTTGAGCGGGCGAAGGACTCACCACAACGTCCGGATCGGGATCGAAAGTGACCACGACCGCCTTGCAATCATGGGCGCGCGCATCGCTAACAAGCGCCGCAATGAGCTCCTGGTGTCCACGGTGAACGCCGTCGAACACGCCGATGGCAATCGATGCGGCACCCAGGTGCTCACACTTATCAAACGCATCGGCAGTAACGATGTGAGCCACGTCCGACTCGCCCGCGAAAAAAATACGCGCGAGCTCGTGAGCGGACAACATCATCGAACACCGCCGATTGCCTGCGGAAACACGTGCTCCATGACAAAGCGGCCACCCTCGATGCGGGCGAGCGCCTTGAGTCCCCCATCGAGCACCAACGCAAAAGGCGACTTCGAGGTATCGAAATCGGCAAGCGCACGCTCAACGGGAATGCGTCGACCGCAGAGCAGATCGTCGGCAAGATTGCCCGGCAAGTCAACACGCGTGGCGCCCAGGGCCGCAATGGGATCCAGGGCAAAGCCAGCCGCGGACTCGGGAGAAAACTCCTCGACCGCATGACAAGCGCCAATGGAAACAACACCGGAGGCCGTGCGGCGCAGCGCGGAAATGTGCGCGGCGCTCTCGCAGGCGCGGCCCAAATCGCGAGCGAGCGCACGGATATAGGTACCCTTGCTCACTGAGAACGCCACGGTCCACACACACGTATCACCTTCGCCTCCCACGGCGATCAGGTCGGCGGCATAGACCTCGACGGGGCGCGGAGGTAGGTCCACCGCATTGCCCTCGCGAGCAGACTTGTAGGCGCGAACGCCATTGACCGAGATAGCCGAAAACGCCGGCGGCACCTGCATCTGCGGACCCAGCAAAGCGGCCAAGCGCTCACGGGCATAGGCAGGATCGCGGAGCTCGTTGGCAACAGCCACCGTGCGGACCGCCTCGCCCTCCGCATCATCGGTATTGGTCTCGGCGCCAAACGAGATGTCGGCGACATAGCTTTTGGTATCGAGGGTTAGCATGCCCAGCAAACGAGTAGCCTGGCCAACACCCACCACCATGACACCCGATGCCATGGGGTCGAGCGTGCCGGCATGGCCGACGCGACGCTCATGGAGGGCGCGCCGACATTGCGAGACCACATCGTGGGACGTGCAGCCCACCGTCTTATCGACGGCGAGCAGCATATTCAGTTGAGAAGGCGTACGACGAGCCATGTACCATCCAAAAAGTTAAAGCTCGACGGTCACCGAAGCGGGATCCTCCCCTACCAGTTCGGCCAGCATGGGAAGTGCCACGGTGAGCGTCTCGAGAATCGTTCCGTTGTTGGAGAAACCGGCGGCAGCGGGATGTCCGCCTCCGCCAAAAGCAGCAGCGATCTCGGACACGTTGAGGTCGCCCTTGGAGCGCAGGTTGCCGCGCACCTTGCTATCGCCCTCAATGCCCTTCAGGAACAGGCAGACTTCGACGCCCATCACCGAGCGAACCACATCGACCAGGCCGTCGCACTCATCCGAGGTGACACCGCAGGCCTCAAGGTCACTCTGGTACGCGTAGCTATACGCGACGCGCCCGTGGGCCACCGTCTTGATGCGGCCCATAACGATGGACTTGAGGTGCAAAAACTCAACGCGCATGCTCTGGTAAACCTCGAGTGCCACACGCGCCGGATCGGCACCGTGGGCAACCAGACGCGAGGCTGCATGGAACGCGGCGGCATCGGCATTTTGATACTGAAAACGGCCGGTATCGGTAACCAAGCCACACAGCAGGCAGGTCGCAACGCCATCACGTGCGACAATGCCGCAATTGTCCAAGAAGCGGTCGATGATCATGGCGCAGGCTGCAGCTTCGACGCGCCTCAGGCTGAGCTCGGCAAACTCCTCGCGCGCCGGATGGTGATCGAAGCACACCACATGCTTGGAGCGACGAAGCACCTCGGCGGAGTTGTTCAGGCGCTCTACGACCGGTACGTCCACCGAGATGAACAGGTCAGGATTGCCAGTGTACGCAGATGCCGGCACCAGGCGATCGGAGCCTTCCATAAAGCGGTAGATACGCGGAACCGGGTCATCGTCTGCCAACAGCAGCGCAATGTCCTTGTTGGGAAAAAACTTCATGAGCGAAAGGCCCAGACCCAACACGGAGCCCAGGGCGTCGCCATCGGGAGAAGTGTGTCCCGAAATCGCAATGGAGGACGCACCCTCGATGAGCTCGAGGATGCGTCGCTGAATATCTGCAGACTCGCACGAGGCGAGGTCGGAGGAATTAGTCATCTAAAGCTGCCTCCTGGGCGGCATCCGCTATCGGATAGCCGTCCTCGTCCTTTTCGATCGCAAGCGTGGCGGGAACGTTTTCCAGCGCACGCGTGATGCGCTCGGCCTCATCGGTCGAGCGATCGATGCGAAAATCGAGCTCGGGCGTAACACGCCAATCGAGCGAGCGAGCCAACAGACTGCGAATACGGCCCTTAGCGCTTGCGAGCGCCTCCATGACCTCGTCGTAGCGGCTCGCATCGCACGACACGAACACACGCGCGAACGAACGGTCCACCGCGACCTCGACCGCGGTCAAAGTAACCAGGTCGAGACGCGGATCGGAAACCTCAAAGAGCAGGATATAACCGAGCTTCTCGCGAAGCTGCTCGCCCAGACGGCGGGTTGCCTGCGTTTGCTTCATAGCGCTACCCCCTACTCGGTACGGGCAACCTGGTCGATGCGGTAACCCTCGATCTGGTCGCCGGGCTTGATGTCCTGGAAGTTCTCCAGGCCAATGCCGCCCTCGGAACCGCTCTTGAGGCTCTTGGCTTCGTCCTTGTAGTGACGCATCGAGGCGATCTTGCCGTTGAAGACCACGATGCCGTCGCGCACCAGACGCACGGAATCGGTCGCGGCGATCTCGCCCTCTTCGACACGGACACCGGCGGCGATACCGACTTTGGGCACCTTGAAGGTGTCCAGGACGGTCGCGGTACCCGTGGAGACCTCGACCTCGGTGGGCTTAAGCATGCCGATACGGGCAGCGTCAAGTTCCTCGAGGCACTTGTAGATAACGTCGTAGCAACGGATCTCGACGCCCTCGCGCTCGGCGGCGGAACGTGCCTTACCGTCGGGGCGGACGCCAAAGCCGATGATGATGGCGTTGGAGGCGTCGGCCAGGACGACGTCGGTCTCGTTGATGGCACCAACGGCGGAGTGGATCGTGTTGATGCGAACCTCGGACTGATCCATCTTGTCGAGCGAGTCCTGAAGGGCCTCGATGGAACCCTGGACGTCGGCCTTGATGATCAGGTTGAGCTCCTTGACCTCGGCGTCGGCAATGGTCTCGAAGAGGTTCTCGAGCGTGACGTGCTTGACGCGGCTCTGCTCCTCGATACGGGCCTTGAGCGAACGCTCGTCAGCAAGCGCGCGAGCCTCACGCTCGTCCTCGAACACGCGGAACTCGTCACCGGCGTTGGGCACGGACTGCAGGCCCAGGATCTCGACGGCGTCGGAGGGACCGGCCTCGGTGACGGCGCGACCCTTGGGGTCGAGCATAGCACGGACGCGGCCGTAGGTAAGGCCGGCGACCAGCGTATCGCCCACGTGCAAGGTACCGCGGGTCACGAGCACGGTAGCGACCGAGCCGCGGCCCTTGTCGAGCTTGGCCTCGAGGACGTTGCCGGAGGCAAAGGTGTCCGGGTTGGCCTTGAGCTCGAGCACGTCTGCCTGGAGCAGCACGGTCTCCAGAAGGTCGTCGATACCGATCTTCTGCTTGGCCGAGATGTTGACGAACATGTTCTGTCCGCCCCACTCCTCGGGGATGACGCCGTACTCGGTGAGCTCCTGGCGCACGCGGTCGGGGTTGGCACCCGGCTTATCGATCTTGTTGACGGCGACGACGATGGGTACGCCGGCGGCCTTGGCGTGGTTGATCGACTCGACCGTCTGGGGCATGACGCCGTCGTCGGCAGCCACGATCAGAATAACGATGTCGGTCACCTTGGCACCACGGGCACGCATAGCCGTAAAGGTGGCATGACCCGGGGTATCGATGAAGGTGATCTTGCGGTCATTAATCATGACCTGCGAAGCACCGATGGCCTGCGTGATGCCGCCCGCCTCGCCGGCAGCGACACCGGTGTGACGGATGGCGTCGAGGAGGCTCGTCTTGCCGTGGTCGACGTGGCCCATGACGGTGACGACCGGGGCGCGCGGCTTAAGGTCGGCGGGATCGTCGTAGAACGAGAAGGTGTTCTCCTCCTCGGGGGTGATGATCTTGATCTGACGACCCAGGTCGTCGGCAACGAGCTCGACGAGGTCATCGGACATGGACTGCGTCATGGTGAGCGGCGTACCCAGTAGGAACAGGCGCTTGATGATGTCGTTGGCCGGAACGTCGAGCGCCTCGGCGAGCTCCTGGACGGTAACGCCCTGGGAAACCTTGATGGCGTCGAGCTCCTCGGGGTTCACGCCCTGGGCCAGCGCTTCCTCTATCTTGCGCTCCTCCTGAGCCTTGGCAGCCTCGCGCTCGCGCTTCTCCTTGCGCTTCTTGCGGCGACCGGTGGACTCGCGAGAGGCCTCCTCGACGGCGGCACGAGCCTCCTCGAGCACCTTCTCGCGGCTGTACTCCTCGGCCTCGCGAGCCATACGGCTGTAGTGGTCCTCTTCGTTGTTGTGA
The DNA here is from genome assembly GCA_958407445.1 of uncultured Collinsella sp. Lineage (GTDB taxonomy): Bacteria > Actinomycetota > Coriobacteriia > Coriobacteriales > Coriobacteriaceae > Collinsella. The sequence continues at coordinate 6,260 of CATYIU010000046.1, read as the reverse complement.
CCGCCCTTGCGCTTCTTGCCCTTGCCCTGCTTATCAGGGTTGGGGAAGTCCATGCCAGCAGCGACGTTGTTGCTGGCGTTGGTGCGATGGCTGTGCGGACGGCTCTCGGAGGCGTTGCGCTCGGAGTTGTTGTCGGAGGCGTTACGATCGTTACGGCGGCCACCGCGGCGATCATTGTTGCCGCCACGACGGTTACCGCGCTCGGCGGCGCGCTCGGCCTTGGCCTTGTCCTCGGCGTCCTTCTTCTCCTTGAGCACGGTCTCCTGTGCGGCGATCTGGTCGAGCAGCGAACGGAAGCGCGAACCGGAGTCGGAAGCGGGAACGGCGCGGCGCTGGGCCTCGCGGGCAGCCTCCTCCTTCTCGCGGGCAAGGCGCTCCTGCTCGGCCTTCTTCTTGGCCTCGGCCTCGGCGCGGGCAGCCTCCTCGGCAGCCTGGGCTGCGGCAAACTGGCGGCGTTCCTCCTCGCGTGCCTTCTCGGCGGCGATGCGCTCGCGCTCGGCCTCGGCGGCGCGAGCGGCCTCCTCGGCGGCAGCTGCCTGCTCCTCGGCCTGCTTGGCGGCCTCGACTTCCTGAGCGCGGGCCTCGATCACCGAGGCGAGCTGCTTGCGGACCATGGCGACATAGGCGTCCTCCAAAGTGGAGGACGCGGACTTAGCGGGAATCTTCATTTCGGCGAGATGACCCATCAGTTCCTTGGAGGTCATGCCGAACTCTTTGGCCAGGGTGGACACACGGACTTTTGCCATATGACTTCACCTACCCTTTCTGGCACCTTGGGTGCCTAGAGACTGAACAAGCGAGGGAGACGCGCCGGGACCCGCCCGGCGCGACCGCGCGCTAGATCAGGTCCTCCGCATCATCGAAGGCGTCGGTGTCGTGGACACCGCAGAAACGGGAGCCGGGACGAGCCTGGTTGCGGCACTGGACGCCGTCCTCGGACACGTACTCGCAGCGGCGGACGTCCTCGTCCTCCTCGTCACCGATCAGGTCGGCGGCGGGCTCCTCGTGAACGGGAACGTTCTTGAGGATGTCGGCGGCAAGCGTCTCCGACTTGATGTCGATGTGCCAGCCGGTCAGGCGCGCGGCGAGGCGGGCGTTCTGGCCCTCCTTGCCGATGGCGAGGGACAGCTGGTCGTCGGGCACGATGACGCCGGCGTAGGCCTTCTCCTCGTCGATGAGGACGCGGGTGACCTTAGCGGGCGAAAGGGCGTTGGCGACGTAGACGGCAGGATCGGCATCCCACAGGATGACGTCGACGCGCTCGCCACGGAGCTCGCCCACGACAGCGCGAACACGGCTGCCCTTGGGGCCGACGCAGGCACCCACGGGATCCAGGCGGTCGTCGAGCGAGTGGACGGCGACCTTGGAACGCTGGCCGGGCTCGCGGGCGATTGACTTGATCTGGACGGTGCCCTCATAGATCTCGGGCACCTCCTGCTCAAACAGACGACGCATGAGCTCGGGGTGGGTACGGGAGATGACAATCGGCGGACGGCTGTGCTCGCCACGAACCGGCTGCAGGTTGGAGTTGGGGTCGCGAACGTCGATGATCACGGCCTTGATATGCTGGTTGTGCAGGTAGCGCTCGCCCATCGGACGCTCGTTGCGCTCGTTCTCGTAGCGACGCTGATCGAAGTGCGGCAGCTCGGCCTCGACGCCCTCGCGGATCTTGACGATCGTGAAGTCGGGCGTGGACTGCAGCACGGTACCGCTGATGAGGTCACCGATGCGGCCGGAGAACTCCTCGTAGATCTGCTCGCGGGCGGAGTTGCGCACGATGGCGTTGATCTCGGCCTTAGCGTGCTGGGCGGCGATGCGGCTCGTGTTCTTGGGGGTGACGTCGATCTCCTCGAACTCGGTGAAGTTGCCCTCCTCGTCCATGGAATCGTCGATCGGCTCCAGGCGGTAGACGTAGATCTTGCCGGTGGTGCGGTCGATGGTCACCTTGGCGCCCCACTCAAGATGCAGGATCTCGGCATAGCTCTTGGCAAGCGACTGCTCCAGGCGGTCGATCAGGTAGAGCTGGTCGATGTGCTTCTCCTGGCAAAGCTCCATCAGGGCGGACATCATGTCGGATGCTGCCATCTTACTTTCCTTCCTTCGCGGGCTTGAAGTCATAGGTGGGCTTCAACTTGCACTTTTTAACATCAGAGAAATCGAGGGTAACGGACTCGCCGTCCTCGAGCTCGAGGGTCACGTTCGTCTCGGTGGCGGCGGCAATCTTGCCGGCGTACTTGCGACGGCCCTCGGTAGCGGTGGAGGTGAGCTCACAGTTCTCGCCAACAAAGCGGACAAAGTCGCACGGGCGGCGCAGCGGGCGCGCCATGCCCGGGCTCGACACCTCAAGCGTATAGCTCGAAGAGATAGGGTCGAGCTCCTCGATCACATCGCCGACCCACTTGGTGTTGGCCGTGACGTCGTTGAGCGACAGGCTCTGGCCCTCGGCACCCTCGATACGCACGCGCACGCAGGGGGCCTTGGTGGCGCCCACGAGCTCGACGTCGACGATGTCGACATCGTGCTGGGGAGCGACGGCCTCGAGCGCGTCGATGATCGCCTGCTCGGTCTTGGTCTTGACCATTGCGGCACCTCCATCCATACAAAAAAGAAGCGGGGCCGAAACCCCACTTCTTTCAATTACAACTTCATTTGCAAGCAAACTATACCAATAGCTGCGGAAACGCGCAAGCACAGTACGAATCTGCAGGTCAGCGTGCGCACAGGTTCTCCACAAGAAGAGGACAATTGACCGAAGAGCCCCATGCGGAGCAACCTCAACAGCCCCAAAACGGGCCATGCGTCCCAGCGTGCCGACCGAATCGGGCCCTATGGGCATTCCATCCCTGGGCGCACATCGGCCAGACTAGAGCCGAGAGGCATTCTGTAGCGAGAAAGCCTGCCGCACGCATTGACCGCACAACCTTCCAGCATCTCTACGGCAAGGAGGATCCATGGAACGCCTAGGCACCCTCTGCGCGACCGCGCTCGTCGTCGCTGCCTGCTCGTTCGCTCTGACGGGCTGCAACAACATCGATGGCAAAACCGGAACATGCGAACCGGATCGTGGCAGCACCAAAGCCATCGAGAAAACCGAACCCCCGGTAAGCTTCGACAAAATAGACGAAGACATCGACGATCCCCAGGGCTTAGGTCCCGACCCTCAAGAACAGTTCCCTATCGACCTTGAGGCAGACGAGAACGTCCATGTTACCTGCGTGGGCAAGGACACCGACGGCTACGGCGACGCCGCGCTCGTCTTTACGGTAACCAACAACACCGGTGTCGACATGATGTTTGGCGATGTGGACTCCTATGCCTACGTCAACGGCGTGGTCCGCGATGTGCGCATGCGCCAGCAGGTCGCAGCAGGCGAGGAAACGCGCGCCATGCTCACCTTTGTAGGCACCTTCGACGACCCGGACTTTAATGTGAACAACGACCTCAACGACATCTACCTCAACATTTGGATGATCGAGGAGCAAACGGGCAATGTTTACTTTAGGGACCTGGTACACATCCCGTAGAAGACGGTGCGACGCACTGACTAAGCAGGTCATACAACACAAAACGAGGGACGACCCAACCGGATCGCCCCTCGTCTTTTATGCGTCAGTTAAGTGCGCAGTGCTTACTTGACCACCAGGTTGACCAGCTTGCCGGGCACGCAGATGGCCTTGACGACCGTCTTACCCTCGAGCCACTTGGCGACGGCGGCCTCGGCGGCAGCCTGCATCTCCTCGTTGGAGGCGTCGCGGGCGACGTCGATGCGGCCACGGACCTTGCCGAGCACCTGGACGACGATCTGCACCGTGTCCTCGATGGACTCGGCCAAGTCGAACTCGGGCCAGGCGGCGGTGTAGGCGTTGCCCTCGCAGCCGAGGGCCTCGTGCCACAGTTCATCGGCCCAGAACGGGCAGATGGGGGCAAGGACGCTCACGATATCCTTAGCCACGCCGTAGCACAGCGCCTTGTCGCGGGCGGCACCCTCGGTGGCGTTGAGGTAGGCGCTCGCCGCGTTGACGAGCTCCATGACGGCCGAGATGGCGGTGTTGAACTGGCCGCGATCGAAGTCCTCGGTGCACTTGGCGATGGTGCGGTGACGCTCGCGATAGAGCTTCATCGCGACCTCGTCGAGCGCGGACTTGTCGAAGGCCACGTTGGCGTCGCCGGACTGGACGAGCTGCCAAACGATACGCCAGGCGCGCTTGATGAAGCGGTTGGCGCCCTCAACGGCCTTGGGGTCCCAGTCGAAGTCCTTCTCGGGCGGGGCGATAAACAGGATCGCCAGACGCATGGTGTCGGCGCCGTAGGGCTCGATGACCGAGCTCGGGGGCACGACGTTGCCCTTGGACTTGGACATGGTGTCGCCGTTCTCGTCCTTGACCATGCCCTGGCACAGCAGGTTGGTGAAGGGCTCGTCCACACTCAGCAGGCCCAGGTCGCGCAGTGCCTTGGTAAAGAAGCGGCTGTAGAGCAGGTGCAGAATGGCGTGCTCGATGCCGCCGATGTAGTTATCGACAGGCATCCAACGATCGGCAGCCTCGCGGGAGAAGGGCAGCTCGGTGTTGTGCGGGTCCGTATAGCGCAGGTAATACCAGCTGGAGCAGGTGAAGGTGTCCATGGTATCGGTCTCACGCTTGGCCGGGCGGCCGCAGACCGGGCAGGTGGTCTCGTAGAACTCCTTGCACTCGGCGAGGGTTTCGCCGGCGCCCAGGTCCAGGTTCTCGGGCAGCGTCACCGGCAGTTGATCCTCGGGCACGGGCACGATGCCGCAGTGCTCGCAGTGGATGGCCGGGATGGGATTGCCCCAATAGCGTTGGCGGCTGATGAGCCAGTCGCGCAGGCGGAACTCGACCTTGCGACGACCGCAGCCCATGGCCTCGAGGTCGGCCACGATGGCAGCCTCGCCCTCGGAGTGCTTGCCACCGCGCATGCCAGTGTACTTGCCGGACTGGACGAGCGTGCCCTCGGCAGCGTGGGCGCAATCCCAGTCGACAGTCTCGGCGTGGAAGGTATCGATGGTCTCGCCGCTGGCCTCGACGGCAGCGCGATCCTCATCGTCCAGGATGATCGGCACGATCGGCAGGTCGTACTTGCGGGCGAACTCAAAGTCGCGCTGGTCGCCGCAGGGAACGGCCATGACGGCACCGGTGCCGTAATCGGCTACGACGTAGTCGGCAACCCACACGGGGATCTTCTCGCCGTTGACGGGGTTCACCACGTAGCGGCCCGTAAAGACGCCGTGCTTCTCGAGGGTGCCCTGGGCACGCTCGACGGCAGAGATATGCTTGGAGTCCTCGACAATCTTGGTGACGGCTTCCTCGTACTGAGTGCCCTCGACGAGCTCGTGCAGACGGGCGTACTCAGGAGCCAGGACAAAGAAGGAAACGCCAAAGAGCGTGTCGGCGCGCGTGGTGAAAACGGTGATCTTGCCCTCGTCGCCCTCGATGGGCTCGCCATCGGCATCGCACAGGGTAAAGTCGACCTCGGCGCCCTCGGAGCGGCCGATCCAGTTGGCCTGCATCTGCTTGACGCGCTCGGGCCAGCCGGGGAGCTTCTCCAGATCATCGAGCAGCTCCTGGGAGTAGTCGGTGATCTTGTAGTACCACTGCTCGAGGTCGCGCTTCTCGGGCTCGGTGCCGCAGCGCCAGCACTTACCCTCGGTTACCTGCTCGTTGGCCAAAACGGTCTTGCAGGTGGGACACCAGTTGACCGGGTTCTTCTTGCGGTAGACCAGGCCCTTTTCCCACATCTTCTCAAAGATCCACTGACCCCAGCGATAGTAGTCGGGGCTGCAGGTCTTAACGGTGCGATCCAGATCGTAGGAGAAGCCCATGCGCTTCATCGTGGCGAGCGCCTGGTCCATGTTCTTATACGTCCAGGCGGCAGCCTGCGTGTTGTGCTTGATGGCGGCGTTCTCGGCGGGCAGGCCAAAGGCGTCGAAGCCGATGGGGTGCAGCACGTCAAAGCCGCGCATGCGGGCCTGACGGGCCATGGCATCGCCGATGGTGTAGTTGCGCGCGTGGCCCATGTGCAGGTCGCCCGACGGATACGGGAACATTTCGAGCACGTACTTCTTGGGCTTGCTGGCGTCGGTGTCGACGGCAAAGAGGTTGGAGTCCTCCCAGGCCTTCATCCACTTGGACTCAATGGCCTGTGCGTCGTAGGCAGGGATCTCATCCTTATGATCTGTGCAATCGCACATATCAGCTCCTTTGTTAGCTGGGTTGGGGCGGGGCGTTCTTACCTTTACTCGCTGC
>CATYIU010000045.1:0-15373 GCA_958407445.1 uncultured Collinsella sp. | reverse complement strand
ATGCGAACCTCCAGTCCGGACCGCCCCGCGGTCCAACTTTCTGTCCGCACCCCCAATAGCGGCTTCTGCCCGCCAAACAGTCCTTATTTCACCGCAACTCATAAGGAACCTGGGCAGCTAAAGAATCAGCCCCGCGATTGGTGTCGGTCGCGGGGCTGATTGGTTTCTAGTGGTTATGCGGGCAGTTGGCGCAGCAGCCGTTTGTGGCGCTGGTGCTTGAGCCACCGCTGCGCTGGTCGGTGTTGTAGAAGCCGCTGCCCTCAAACTTGATGCCGCTGGCCGAGAACGTCTTGGCGGCCGGAGCGCCGCAGTTGGGGCACACGACCTCGGGGGTCTCGGACATGGGATGCTCAACCTCAAACACGTTGCCGCAGCTCGAGCACTTGTAATCGTAGCGCGCCATAATACTTCCTTTTCAGCACAAAGCGGGCAGATTACTCTGCCCGCAAAATTCAAACGTCTGTAACTGTACCCTATATCGGGCGTTTTATCACGCTTCGCCCCAGAATCTATGCGTGTTGCGCAGGAGCTGTGCGGTTTTGCCCTCAGCGGCCGCAACGTCGGCCTCGTCAGCCTGCCAGGTCCAGTTGCCCGTGGCCACGCCCGGTACGTTCATGCGCGTGTCGTCGCCAAGCCCCAGCACGTCCTGCAGCGGCATCATCACCAGGGGAGCGTCGCTTGTCAGCGCGTCGCTCATCAGCTTGGCTGCCAGCTCAACACCGCTCGGCTCGTCGCCGCCCGCAAAGGAGCGCGTGCACCAACCCGCGAGCGTCGACGTGTCGTGAGTCGATGTGTACAGGATCTTGCCGGGCGTAGGGTGCACGCCGCAACGAACGTCGTAATCGCTAAACTCCAGTACGTCCATACCGGGGAAGCCGCAAGTCGAAGCCATGGCGCGAACGCCGGGCGTCAGGTAGCCCAGGTCCTCGGCGATAAAGTTGAGCGGACCCAGCTCGTCATAGGCGGTCTGGAACAGGTCTTTGCCCGGTCCTGCCAGCCAACGCCCGTCGGCGCATGCCTTGCCCGCGGGAATGCTGAAATAGCTGTGGAATCCCAGGAAGTGATCCAGGCGCACGCGGTCGTAGAGCGAAAACGCACGACGCAGGCGATCCATCCACCAGCTATAGCCGTTCTGCTTCATGTGGTCCCAGCGGAACGTCGGGTTGCCCCATACCTGGCCCTCGGGCGCAAAGTTGTCGGGCGGCGCGCCAGAAATCTCAATCGCCTTACCGGTATCGGACAGCCAGAAGTTCTCGGGCTCGCTCCATGCATCGGCCGAATCGTCCGAGACATACATCGGGATATCGCCGATGACCTCGATGCCCTTCTTGTGCGCGTAGTTCATGAGCTCGCACCAGGCTAGGTCAAAGCGGTACTGCATGTACGCCTGCAGCTCTGCCTCGTCGTGGAAACGCTTGTCGTCGATCAGGTGCTCGTTGTAGCGCGCGACATCCGCCGGCCAATCGTGGCGCGACTCGCCCTCAAAGTACTTCTTAACGGCCATGTAGACGCAGTATTTCTCGAGCCAATCGGCGTTGCGATGTTTAAACGCGGTGTAGAGCGGATCTGCATCTTCGCCGCCACGGGCCTTCCAAGTCTCAAAGTCGGCCGCCAGCTCCTCTTGGCTCTCGGGCAGCAGGTCAATATTGCCCGCAAAGGCCGAAGGCCCGGCGTAAGGGGAGCGGAAGAAGTCCGTTGGGTTGACAGGTAGGACCTGCCAGTAGCGCATGCCCATAGCGGACAGATGGTCGAGAAAGCGACGCGTGGGCGCGCCGATCGTGCCGGGCTTGCCGTCATCGGTCGGTACCGAGGTGATATGGCACACAACGCCCGCGCCGTAATCGAGCGGCTCCTGCAGGCGCTGCTCGGCATGGTGATAGATGATCGACGAGCCCAGCGGATACAAATCGAGCGTGACCGTGCCGTTGTGGATCTCGCACTCGTGACCGCTGATCACGTCACTCGCGCATTCGTCGAGCGCCGGAATCGTCACGCGGTGCGAATTGCGCAGGCTGCGGTTGATGATAACCGTCGCGGACTCGCCATCCTTGCCCGTGCGGTTGTATGCCAGCACCTCGTCGTTGAGCGCGAAGGCCTTGATCTCGCCGTCGATCATAAACGGCAGTGCGCGGCGTACGGCGGAGGCGTTTTTGACAATAGCCAGCGTGTCGAAGTCGTGCAGTTGGTCCTTGGTCGGCAGGGTGCGGCGGTTACCCGGATCGGTTAGACCCTCCAGGCCGTATTCGTCGCCGTAGTAGATCGAAGGCACGCCGGGGAAGGTCATCTGCATGAGCGTGGCGAGCCAAAAACGGCTCTTGGCCAGGCCCATCGAGTTCTCGTCCAGGCGCCATTTGCTGCGCTCGCACTCGGGCAGCTGCGACTCGTCGGGGCCGCCGCCGAGCACCGAGATAATGCGCGGACGGTCGTGGCTCGAAAGCAGATTAAGCGCGCAAGACAGGGCCTCACGCGGATAGTTCTCTCGGAGGGTCTCGATATCTTCAGCAGCTTGGTAAGCGTTTTTGTAGCCCATCAAAAAGCCGATGACCATGTCGCGGAAGGGGTAATCCATAGCCGAGTCGAGCTCGGAGCCTTGTAGGTAGCGACGCAGATGGCCGTAGCTGATCTTGTTGGAGGCGTCTTCCCAGACTTCGCCGAGCAACAGTGCGTCAGGCTTTTCGGCAAGTACTGCCTTCTTGATCTCGGTCAGGAAATCGTCCGAAAGCTCGTCGGCCACGTCTAGGCGCCAGCCATGAGCGCCGGCACGTAGCCATTTACGGATCACGCCGTCCTTGCCCAGGAGCCGCTCGCGTACCAGCTCGGAGCTCTCATTGATAGCGGGCATGTTACCCACGCCCCACCAGCAGTCGTACGAGCCGTCCTCGTGGAAATAAAACGCATCGCGCCACGGCGAATTCTCGCTCTGCCACGCGCCCACGCCGGGGTAGTTGCCATAGCGGTTGAAATAGATGGAGTCGTCACCCGTATGGTTAAAGACGCCGTCCAGGATGATGGAAATGCCCAGCTTCTCGGCAGCCTGACACAGTTCGGTAAAGTCCTGCTCGGTGCCCAGAATCGGATCGATCTTGGTGTAATCGGCGGTGTCGTAGCGGTGGTTACTCGCGGCTTCAAAAATGGGGTTGAGGTAGATAGCTGTAAATCCCAACTCGGCGATGCGGGGCAGGTCTTCCTGGATGCCCTTGAGCGACCCGCCGTAGAAGTCCCAGGTTTTGATGGAGCCGTCTTCGGCGCGCTCGTACACGGGCGGCTCGTTCCAGTCCTCGACCATACGGCGCTGGATTCCGTTGCGCGGTTTTTCGACCTCGGCCAGCGTGCGCTCGCGCCAGTTTTCGTCACGGGCGTAGCGATCGGGGAAGATCTGGTAGACCATGCCACGCTCGTACCACTCGGGACGCACTTCGCGGTGCTTATAGACGGTAATCTGGAAGGACGGAACCTCGGCGTAGCCGTAAGTTACGCCCTCGCCACCGGTGCGGCCTTGCGGCGCGCCCAGGCGAACCTCGGGCTGGCCCTCGATATTGCAGATAAAGCTGTACCAGATAAGACAGGGCTCGGTGCACTCAAGCTCTACGGTAAATATGCCGTCGCCCTCGTGCGTCATGGGATACAGAGACTCACCGATCTCATCTACCCAGGTGCGCAGAGTAAGCGTTGCCTGGTTAGGATCGGCATCCTCCAAAATCACCGAGAGTGCAACGGAAGTTCCAGTGGTCACAGCGCCAAACGGAGTGCGAAACTGCGGTAGACGGCTGTTGTGTATCAATCTCATAGTACGGTCCAGTTCAATAGAATCATGGCCTGCGGGCCATGGGTTTTACGCCTAAGATGTAAGTATATCTGTAGTACACAGGGTGTATAAACAACATCCGTTTACCATCGGCGAACGGTTGTCCTAGAAAATCGTTTTACCACTACCTACAGAGAAGGGGCGCCCGGTTGGAGCGCCCCTTGCTTAGGGTTTGATGAGGTTTTGGATCGTCTGTGGACTAGCGACGCTTGCGGGTGGCCGTTGCCTTGCGGACGGAGGTCTTCTTGGTCGGAGCCTTTTCCTCGGTCGAAGCGGCGGGGGAGACCGGGGCCTCCTTGGCGGGTTCGACCTTTGCCGTAGCCTTCGGAGCGGTCTTGACCTTAGCGGCCTTCGGTGCCGGCTTGGGCTTTGCCTCGGGCTTGGTCTCCTCTTTGACGGCGGCGGGCATAGCCTCTGCCTTAGGAGCGGCAGCCTTTGCCGTGGTCTTCTTGGCCGTCGTCGTGCGCTTTCGCGTGGTGGTCTTGGCGGCGGGCTTGGCCTCGACGGTTGCCTCCGCCTTGGACTCTGCAGGCGTCTCCTCGACCTTGGCTGCCGGCTTTTCGGCTGCCTTGGTCGCGGCGGCCTTGGTAGCCGTCGCCTTCGTAGCTGTAGTCTTCTTGGCGGTCGCGGTTGTCTTCTTGGCAGCGGTCTTTGCCGGAGCCTTGGCGGCCGGTTTGTCCTCAGCGACCTCGGCCTTTACCTCGGGAGCAGCCTCGGCCTCGGCGGCCTTCTTGGCAGCGGCGGTCGTGCGCTTGCGCGTGGTCGTTGTCTTGGCAGCCGTTGTTTTAGTCGCGGCGGCCTTGACCGTCGTAACCTTCTTAGCGGTCGTCTTACGGGTCGTGGTCTTCTTAGCTGCGGGCTTTGCAGCGGGCTTGACCTCGTCCTCTGCCTCAAGAGCAACCTCAGCCTTCACCTTAGGCTCGGCCTTTGCGGGCTCAGCCTCAACCGGCTTCTCTTCGGCCTTGGGCTCCTCAGCGGCCACCGGCCCAGCAACAGCTTCAGTCTCGTCGACAACAGCCGCCGGCCTCTCAATCTCCGGGTGCATAAAGAAGTACAGGTCCAGATACTTATCGGCCGAGCGCGTCCAACTAAAGTCCTGGCTCATGGCCTGCGTGACCAGCTGGTTCCAGGCGTCGCGGTTATCCCAGAACAGACGCGCCGCGCGGAATACCGCATCGCCCATCTCGTCGCCGTTAAAGTTACTAAACGAAAAGCCCGTGCCCTCGCCGGTAAACTCGTTGTACGGGATCACAGTGTCCTTCAGGCCACCGGTCTCGCGCACGATGGGCAGGGTGCCGTAGCGCATGGCGATGATCTGCGACAGGCCGCAGGGCTCAAACTTCGACGGCATCAGGAACATGTCGGCGGCAGCATACATGCGCTGCGACAGCGCCGGATCGAACTCGATGCGCGCGGCCATGGTGCCGGGGTACTTGTCCTGGAAGTAGCGCAGGCCGTCCTCGTAGTCGCGGTCGCCGGTGCCCAGCACCGCCACCTGCACGCCTCCGGCCAAAATGCGGTCGAGCGCGTACATGACCAGATCCAAGCCCTTCTGGCGCGTCAGGCGCGTGACCATCACCATAAGTGGACGGTCGTCGCGAACCTCGAGTCCCAGCTCTTCCTGCAGCTTGGCCTTGCACACTGCCTTACCGGAACGGTCATCAACCGTGTAGTTAGCGGCAATGCGCTTGTCGGTCGCCGGGTCAAAGCCTGCCACGTCAATGCCGTTCAAAATACCTTGCAGCGCATAGGAGCGCTCGCGCAGCACGCCGTCCAGGCCCTCGCCAAACTCGGGCGTCTGGATCTCGTTGGCATAGGTGGGGCTCACCGTGGTGATGGCATCGGCATAGCGCAGCGCGCCCAGCATGTAGTTGATGCTGCAGGCGTCGCAACGCAGCTGCGAGGCGGCCGCCGGAATATGCGCCACGCCCAGGATGTCCTCCATCACGGTGTCGCTAAACTGGCCCTGGAACGCCACGTTGTGGATCGAGAACACGGTCTTGACGCGGTCGTACAGCGGCAGGCCCTGGTAGAACTCGCGCAAGAACACGGGCGCCAGTGCGGTCTGCCAGTCGTTGCAGTGCAGGATGTCGCACTCAAAACCGGCCGGCAGGTGCTGCAGACTCTCGGTGATAGCCTTGGAGAAGAACGCGAAGCGCTCGCCGTCATCAAAGAAGCCGTACGGATAGTCGCGCGCAAAGTAGCGCTCGTTGTCGATGAACATATAGGTGACGCCGTCGTGCTCGAGCTTCTCGAGCCCGCAGTACTCGTTGCGCCAGCCCAGGCTCACGTAAAAGTCGGAGAAGTGCTCTATCTGGGACTTGTACTCGTCCTTGATGGTGGCGTACTTGGGCACCATCACGATGACCTCGGCGCCGGCGCGCACGAGCGCCGCAGGCAGCGAGCCCGCCACGTCGCCCAGGCCACCGGTCTTTACAAACGGTGCGCACTCGGCCGAGGCAAACACGATCTGCATCTTTTTGCTGGAATCTGCCATATTGTCTCCCATGTTGTTATTCGAGAATAGCCGCCAGGCGCGAACCGGGCGGCTATTCTACATGTTACGAGCGATGTTGCGGTGCCAACGTTAACGTACGATGGTGGTGTCGGAAGTTAACGGAGCCTTGCCCAGCACCAGGATGTTCTCGGGCGTGCCGCGAAGCTCGGTGTTGGTGGGGACCACGTTGTTCTTGTCCAGAATGGCGTTCTCGACGCGGGCGCCGCTCTTGATGATGCAGCTCTGGTTGATGATCGAGTTGGTCACCGAAGCGCCTTCCTCGACCACGACGCCGCGCGACAGGATCGAGTTGCGCACGGTGCCCTTGATGATGCAGCCGGCCGAGATGATCGAGTTGCAGGCGTGGCTGCCGGTCGCATAGCGCGAAGGCGGCACGTCGTGAGCCTTGGTCAGGATCGGGCGCTCGGGGTCAAAGAGCTGGTCGGCCACGGTCTGGTCGAGCAGGTCCATGCTGCGGCGATACAGCGACTTCTCGCTAAACACGCCCACGACCTCGCCCTTGTACTCGTAGCTGCACACGTCGATGTTGCCAAAGTCGCCCTGGAGTGCCTCGAGCAGGTCCAGATAGTCGGCGGCCTGGTAGTGGTCGATAATCTCGAGCAGCGTATCGCGGTTGACGATGCAGCAGTCCATAGAGGCGTTGTCGCCGTACACGACGCCGGCGCTCACGCCCGTCAGGCGGCCGTTCTCGTTAATCTCGAGCTTGGTCTCGTCATCGACGTTGCGCGTGGCCTTGCAGTACACCACGGTCATCTGGGCACCGGAGTTCTCGTGCGCCTCGATGATGGTGTTGAGGTCCATGTTAAAGATGATGTTGGTGCCCATCATCACAACATAGGGCATGTCCGAGCGCTGGAACAGCGTCTTGTTGGAGATGATGTCGCGCAGCAGGAAGCGCATGCCGCCCTTGGTGGTGCCATACGCGTTGCCGGGCACCATGAACAGGCCGCCTTTCTTGCGGTCCAGGCCCCAGTCCTTGCCCGAGCCCACGTGGTCGATCAGCGAGCGGTAGTTGCCCGGCATGACGACGCCGACAGTCTTAATGCCGGCATTCATCATGTTGGACAGCGGGAAGTCGATCAGGCGGTAGCGGCCCAAAAACGGAACGGACGCGATGGGGCGATCCTTGAGCAGCACGCTGCCGTAGGTCGAAGAGTAGTTAGCGGTGATATAACCGATGGCCTTGCGATTGATCATCGGATCATTCCCCCTTCCCGATAACGACGTCATTTCCAACGACGGCCGTATCCTTGGTGGTATCGACAGAGCCGAGCTTCACGCCCTCTTCGACCGTGGAGTTCTCGCCCAAAATAGCGCGGCAGATGTGCGCGCCACTCTTAACATGCGCACCCGGCAGCAGCACGGAGTCCTCGACCACGGCGCGCTCCTCGATGATGACATCGGTCGAAAGGATCGAGTGGCGAGCGGTGCCGTATATCTTGCAGCCGTTGGAGACCAGGCAGTCGTCCAGGCGGCCGTCAGGGCCAATGTAGTGCGGCGGACGCGTGGTGATGTTGGACATGATGGGGAAGTTCTTGTCAAACAGATCGAACTCGGGGTTGTTGCCCAGCAGGTCCATCGAGGTCTCGTGGAAGCTGGCGATAGTGCCGACGTCCTTCCAAAAGCCGTGGAACTCGTAGCTGTACAGGCGCTTGTTCTCGCCGAGCAGCTTGGGGATGATGTCCTTGCCAAAGTCGTGGCTCGAGCGCTGGTCCAGAGCGTCCTCCTCGAGCGCCTCGATCAGCACATCGGCCGAGAAGATGTAGATGCCCATGGACGCGAGGTTCGAATCGGGCTTCTCGGGCTTCTCGGTGAACTTGGTGATGCGGCCGTCCTCGGGGTCGGTGGTCAGGATGCCAAAGCGGCTGGCCTCCTCCCAAGGCACGGGCATAACGCTCACCGTGAGGTCGGCGTTGTTCTCAATGTGCGTCTTGAGCATCTTGCGGTAGTCCATGCGATACAGGTGATCGCCCGAAAGAATCAGGACGTACTTGGGGTCGTTGGCCTTGATGTAGTCGAGGTTCTGCGTAATGGCGTCGGCCGTGCCCGCATACCATGCGCCACCGGTCTGCGTCTCGTACGGCGGCAGGATCGACACGCCGCCGTCACGGCTGTCCAGATCCCACGCCTCGCCGGAGCCCACGTAGGCATGCAGCAGGTAGGGACGGTACTGCGTCAGAACGCCCACCGTGTCGATGCCCGAGTTGGAGCAGTTGGAGAGCGAAAAGTCGATAATGCGGAACTTGCCACCAAAGCTAACCGCCGGCTTGGCGATCTTTTGGGTGAGTGCCCCCAATCGGCTGCCCTGTCCTCCTGCGAGGAGCATCGCGATGCATTCTTTCTTACTCATCGATTTCTCCTTCTGTCATCGATGTTCCTAACCCATTAGCGACGGGCGCGGCGCACTGTCACGCCCGTCGAGTAATGCCTTGCGGCAAAGGGAGCTCGCGCGCCTTTACGCTTGCCAGATCTCGTCGCGGTACTCGCGAATTGTGCGGTCGCTCGAGAACCAGCCGGAGGAGGCGGTGTTGAGCAGGGCCTTGCGGTTCCAGGTCTCCTGGTCGCCGTAGCTGTTCGTGAGCTTCTCCCAGGCGTCGACGTAGCTGCGGAAGTCGGCCATGACCAGGTCGGGGTCGTTGTTGTTCATGAGCTCGTTGTAGATGCTCTCGAAGTTGCCCGAAAGACCCGCAAAGGTGTTGTCCTTGAGCTCGTCCATCACGCGGCCCAGACGCTCGCGATCGCCGTTGAGCGTGTCCCACGCAAAGTAGCTGTTCGACGCCCAGAGCTGCTCGACCTCGGGGGCGGTCAGGCCAAAGATGGCCTCGTTCTCGCGGCCGGCCAAGTCGGCGATCTCGATGTTGGCGCCGTCGAGGGTGCCCAGCGTAATGGCGCCGTTCATCATGAGCTTCATGTTGGACGTGCCCGAGGCCTCCTTGCCGGCCGTGGAAATCTGCTCCGAGATCTCGGCGGCGGGGTAGATGAGCTGGGCGTTGCTCACGCGGAAGTTGGGGATAAAGCAGACCTTCATGACCTCGTTGACGCGGGCGTCGTTGTTGATGACGTCGGCCACGGAGTTAATGAGGCGGATGGTCTCCTTGGCGAAGGTGTAGCTCGAGGCAGCCTTGCCGCTAAAGATGAAGGTCGTCGGCGTCACGTGGAAGTTGGGGTCTGCGATGCGGCGGTTGTAGATGTCCATCACCTTCATGATGTTCATGAGCTGGCGCTTGTAGGCGTGGAAGCGCTTTACCTGAACATCGAAGACGGTGTTGGGGTCGATGACCAGACCGGTCTCGGCCTTAACGTAGGCGGCCAGACGCTCCTTGTTAGCGCGCTTGGAGGCACCCACGGCCTTCAGGAACTCGGTGTCGTTCTGGAACTCCTTGAGTTTCTCCAGCTCAAAGGCGTCCTTGAGCCAGCCATCGCCAATGGCCTCGGTCACGAGCTTGGCATAGGTGGGGTTGGCCTCGGCAAAGAAGCGACGGTGCGAGATGCCGTTAGTCTTGTTGTTGAACTTCTCGGGCGTCAGGGCATAGAAGTCCTTGAGCACGATGTTCTTGATGATGTCGGAGTGGATCTTGGCCACGCCGTTGACGCTGTGGCTGCAGATCACGGACAGGTTGGCCATGCGAATCTCGCCGTCCCACAGGATGGCGGTCTGGCGCAGACGTTCCTGCCAGCCCTCCTGCGTGGTGTCGAACGACTCGTGCCAACGACGGCTGATCTCGTCGATGATCTGATACACGCGGGGGAGGAGCTTAGAGAACGTGCCGATGGGCCACTTCTCCAGAGCCTCGGGCAGGATGGTGTGGTTGGTGTAGCTCACGACCTGCGTCACGATGTTCCAGGCGTCGTCCCACTCGAGTTTCTTCTCGTCGATGAGGATACGCATGAGCTCGGGGCCGCACATGGCGGGGTGGGTGTCGTTGGTGTGGATGGCCACAAACTGCGGCAGCAGCTCCCAGTTCTCGCCGTGCTCCTTTTCAAAGGTGTCGAGCAGGCTGTAAATGCCGGCCGAGACAAACAGGTACTCCTGCTTCAGGCGCAGCAGACGGCCGTGCTCGCCGGCGTCGTTGGGGTAGAGGATGGCGCTGATGGCCTCGGCCTCGGCGCGCTCGGCGTCGGCCAGGGCGTAGTCGCCGCGGTTGAAGGCCTCCAGATCGAAGTGCTCCTCGACCGGTTCGGCGGCCCAGACGCGCAGCTTGTTGACGGTCTCGCCGGCATAGCCCACAACGGGGATGTCATAGGGGACGGCCAGGATGTCCTGCGTGTCCACCGTGCGGTAGAACGTGCGGCCGTTCTCCTCAAAGCCCTCAACATGGCCACCAAACTTGATGGTCACGGCCTTGTCCTGACGGCGGACCTCCCAAGGGTAGCCGTGGGTGAGCCACTCGTCGGTGGCCTCGACCTGGCTGCCGTTGACGATCTCCTGCTTAAACAGGCCGTAGCGGTAGCGCATGCCGTTGCCGTAGCCGGCGATGCCCTCGGCTGCCATGGAATCCAGGAAGCATGCGGCTAGACGGCCCAGGCCACCGTTGCCCAGCGCCGGATCGGGCTCCTGGTTCTCGATGACGGACAGGTCAAAGCCCATGTCGTCGAGCGCCTCGGCGACCATGTCGCGCACGCCAAAGTTGAGCAGGTAGTTGTCGAGCAGGCGGCCGATCAAAAACTCGATCGAGAAGTAGTACACGCGCTTCTTGCCCTCGGCGGTCACACGGGCGTCACTCTTGGTGGCAACGGTGCGCGCCTTCTCGGCCACGAGCTTGGCCAGGGCGTTAAAGCGGTCCAGGTCGCTGGCGGCCTCGACGCTCTTGCCGCTAATGCTCATGACGGCATCGCGATAGAGCTCGGTAAACTCCTGCTTGTTGTCGAAGATCTTATTCATACGTTCCTTTCCCCCGGGGATGTTTCTCCCGGAACGGTTAAGACTTATATCCTACGCCACGTCGGGGCGGGTAATTACAGCTGTAACGGCTTTGTTACGCATCCTTGGTAGACGACTTAACAGAAGCAGACTTGGCCTTGGTAGCGGCCTTTTTTGCAGCCGGCTTCTTGGTCGCGGTAGCCTTAGCAGCGGGCTTTGCGGCAGCCTTGGCCTTGGCCTTGGTCGTCGCAGCCTTGGCCTTGGCGGGAGCCTTCTTGGCAGCCGCGGTCTTGGGCTTTACCGAGGACGTGCGCTTCTTGGGCGCAGCCTTGGGAGCCTCGACCACCGGCGGCTTATAGCTGCTGGGACCGCGGCGCTTAAGCACCACGCCAGCCAGGCCGGGCACCTTAATCTCAATGGAGTCCATCTGCCCGTTCCACGGATAGGGCTCGCTCGAGCAGGTGTAGGGCTCTTCGCCGGCGTATCCGCTGCCGCCAAATTCGGGTCGGTCGGAATCGAAGATGACCTCCCAGTCACCCTCGCGCGGCACGCCCACGCGGAAGCTCTCGTAGCTCGCCGGATCAAAGTTGATCAGGATCACCAGGTCGTCATCGATGTCCTCGCCCTGGCGCACAAAGCTCACGATGGACTGCTTGGAGTTGTCCGCATCGATCCAGGTAAAGCCGTCGTCGGTGTAGCCGCGCTCGTACAGGGCGGGCTCGGCGGTGTACAGGTGGTTGAGCGCCTTGATAAACGCCTGATGATGCTTGTGGGTCTCGTACTCCTCGGTCAGGAACCACTGGATGGGCTCGTAGTAGCGCCACTCGATAAACTGACCGATCTCGTTGCCCATAAAGTTGAGCTTGGCACCGGGGTGCGTCATCTGGTAGAAGGCGAGCGTGCGCAGGCCGGCAAACTGGCGCCACCAGTCGCCCGGCATGCGGCCGATGAGCGAGCACTTGCCGTGCACGACCTCGTCGTGGCTCAGTGGGCAAATGAAGTTCTCGGTAAAGGCGTACATGATGGAGAACGTGAGCAGTCCGTGGTTGCCGGGGCGCCACGGAAAATCGGTCTGCATGTAGTGCAGGGTGTCGTTCATCCAGCCCATGTCCCACTTGTAGTGGAAGCCCAGGCCGCCGTCCTGCGGCGGATAGGTCACGAGTGGCCACGCGGTGGACTCCTCGGCCATCATCATCACGTCGGGGAAGTGGGCCTCCACGGCGCAGTTGACCTGGCGGATAAACGCGCTGGCGTCCAGGTCCTCCTCGGTACCGTACTTGTTGAACTTCTTTTGGCCGGGATCGTCGATGCCAAAGTTGAGGTACAGCATGCTGGACACGCCGTCCATGCGGATGCCGTCAACGTGGAAGTTCTCGAGCCAGTACAGCACGTTGGAGACCAAGAAGGAGCGGACCTCGCCACGGGCGAAATCGAACTTGTGCGTGCCCCAGTTGGGGTGAATCTCGTGCTCAAACAGCATGTGGCCGTTAAAGGTGGCAAGGCCGTGGGCGTCGGCGCAAAAACCGCCGGGCACCCAGTCCATGATCACGCCGATGCCAGCCTCGTGGCATGCATCGATAAAGTGCATGAGCTGCTGCGGGTTGCCGTAACGCGACGTGGCGGCATAGTAGCCGGTCGTCTGGTAGCCCCAGGAGCCATCGAAGGGATGCTCCATAAGCGGCATGACCTCGATATGCGTGTAGCCCATGTCGCGCACGTAGTCCACGAGCTCCACCGACAGGTCGTCGTAGGTGTAGAACTCACCGCGCTGCGCGGGGAAGGGATCCATGGGGCCGGGGTAGTTGCCGTACTCGTCTGGCTCGCCCTGCGGCGCATCGCCGTGGCGCTTCCACGAGCCAATATGCACCTCGTAGATGTTGAGCGGCTGCGACATGTGGTTGTGGCCAGCGCGGCGCTTGAGCCATGCGGCGTCGTTCCACTTATAGCCGTCGAGTGTCCACAGCACGCTCGCCGTTCCCGGAGGGCACTCGGCCTTAAAGGCATACGGATCGGCCTTGTAGAGCTTTTCGCCCTCGTTGGTCTCGATAAGGTATTTATAGAGCTGACCTTGTTCTGCGCCAGGAATAAAGCCTTCCCAAATAGCGCTCGTATGCACGGGCACCAGAGGGTTGGCTTCCTCATCCCAGTCGTTAAATTCACCAATGACATGCACGCTCTTTACATCGGGCGCCCAAACGCAAAAGCGCCAGCCGCGCGTACGGTTCTGCGTGTCGGGGTGCGCGCCCATCTTTTCCCAGCTGCGCTCCCACGTGCCGATGCCAAATAGATAGACATCGTCCTTGGTGAGCTCCGGTGCGTGCGGGGCGGCTTTACGGGTTGCGGGCTTTTTAGCCGTTGGCTTTAGCTTTGTATCGCTCACGTTTGATCCCATCATGACGCGGCAGCGTGTTGCCTTGGTGACTAGATGCGAAAGGTCCAAGGCTGCACGAATCGAAGGGACGGCGATAGTTCTATGATTCGTTCCACCTCGCGTGCTCGGTGGAACTTTCGGCAGAAACTACGATAACACCTGTACGTTACTTTTATGAAGGAAAGTGGTTTTAGGGCGGCGTTTAATCGGTAAGCGCCATGTTTAGACCACTGGCAGAATTGCCGTGGTAAAACTCTTGACAGCTTTACCAATAAGGGTTTTTTGATTGTTGGTTTGACGTTTGGTAAAACGTTTTTAGCAGGTTGTTTACCATTTGACATCGAAAGGTACATTTATGTCCCAGACCGCCGCTCCCAATGTCGCTTTTATTTTCGATTGCGACGGCACGCTGGTTAATAGCACCCCCGTTTGGGCCTATGCCCAGCCCGAGTTATTGCACCGCCACGGAGTTGACGTGACGGTCGACGATTTTGCCCAGTTTGAGCATTTGTCGCTCGAGGACGAGTGCCAGGCCTACCACGACACCTGGGGCATTGGCGCAAATGGCGAGGAGCTGTATCGCGAGCTGAGCGACATTCTGATCGATGGCTACTCTAAGGTGCCGCCACGCGAGGGTCTGCTTGCATTTTTGGAGCAGGCGAAGGAGGCCGGTATTGCCATGTGCGTGGCTACGTCCACACCGGCCGAGCTGGTTAAGTCTGCGCTTGCGGGTGCCGGGCTCGATGCTTACATGGAGTTTGTTACCACGACGGGCGAGGCAGGACGCTCCAAACAGTTCCCCGATGTCTACGAGTTGGCGCTGCGCCGCTTGGAGGAGCGCCACGGATGCAAATTTGAGCGCGTGTGGGTGTTTGAGGACGCCGTCTTTGGCCTTAAGAGCTCTGGCACCGCCGGCTTTAAGCGCGTGGGCATTTATGATCCGCACGGCCGCATGAAGCGCGACGATGTGCGCGCCAACTGCGATATCTTTATCGACAGCTACGAGGACCTGTACCTGGTCAGCGTTCTTGAGTTTGAGGGCTAGGCGAGGGCTGTGGCTTGCAAGGTATTAGTGGTCTGCGGCTCGCTCGTGGTGGTGAGCGCGGATCTGTTGCGTAGGCTAGCAGGGGAGTGCGATTACGTTGTTGCCGTGGACCGCGGACTCGACGCGCTGCTGGTCGCGGGACTGGGGTGCGACGTGTATGTAGGAGATGCCGACACGGTGAGCGACGCCGGTCGCGCGTTGGTCGATGACGCCACCGACTTTGAAGTTGAGCGCCACGACCCGTACAAGGACTATACCGATCTGGCGCTGGCGCTCGATTCCGTCCGTCGTCGCTGGCCGGGTGCCGAAGTGGTTGCGACCTGCGCCACGGGTGGCCGTCCTGATATGGCGCTATCCGTACTGGGCCTGCTCGCAGGCTACGAGGATGCCCCAGTCTGGATTGCCGAGGACAAAGTTGTCGCCCGCATCCTTCGCGCAGGCGAATCGTGGACCATCGAAGGCCACGAGGGCAAGACGTTCTCCATCATCGCCATTGCCCCTAACACCGAGGTAAGCGAACACGGCCTAGAATGGGAACTAAATCACGCCCCGCTGGGTTTGTTGGCCGACACCGGCATCAGCAACGTCGTCAGGTCAACAGCCACGATCCAAGTCCATACCGGCACCGCCATCGCTTACCTATATCAAGAGACATTTAGAGTCTGACCCAAAAAAGTCCTTGCACCCCACGCCAACTTCCCCTATAGTATCTCCTCGTCACGGGGGCGTAGCTCAGCTGGGAGAGCGCTTGACTGGCAGTCAAGAGGTCAGGG
>CATYIU010000044.1:0-16571 GCA_958407445.1 uncultured Collinsella sp. | reverse complement strand
CAACAAGGGTACTCCGACTCGCTACATATCCCGGGGAGGGACGAGGGCTTAGTTCCCCAATCGTCCTCGGGCATGCAAAAAGCCTCGCTGCGCACTTCGTGCGGCGAGGCTTTTTGCCCCCTGCGGAAAGATTGGAGAACTAAGCCCTCGTCCCTCCCAGGTTGACCTACTCGAGGTCGTCGCCCTTGTGGCGTTAGGTCTGAAAATAATAAGAAGCCTTCGCGCCGCGGAATGATTTTGGAAACTAAGTACGGGGACCCGCCCAAGCCGTCCTGCTCAATCGCCCTTGTGGCGTTGGGGCTGAAAGGGTGGGACGCGTGGGTTATTTGGTTGTTAGGGTTAGTAGGTCGTTGGGGGTTTTGAGGTTGTAGGTGGCGTTTGGGATATCTTGGTGTGATCCCCATGCTGCTCGGGCAAAACTGACCCCTGCTGAAGTTGCGCATTGTTCGTCGTAGACGGTGTCGCCAACGTAGACGACGTTGCCAGGATTCGCGCCCGCACGTCGGAGATATTCGAGCATGGGTGCGGGTGCGGGTTTATGTTCGGTTGTGTCTTCGACAAGGATGATGTGCTCAAAATACTTATCGAAACCAAGGGGTGCAATTTCTTTTGCGTATTCGTCGCGCGCACGTGAGGAGACGATGCCAAGTTTGCAGCCGCTATCGGCGAGTGTTGCGATGACTTCAAGCAAACCTGGAAACACGCTGATGGTGCTTTTAAAGCTGGCGGCAACTTGGCACCAGCGATCCAACGTTGCCTGCGAGTAGATCCCAAGTTTCTCAAGGGCATCCTTGCCGGGTATGCCGAGGGCAAAGTCAAGCTCGTGTCGGGGAAGCGTTTTGCTGGTCTCTTCTTGGACAATCTGGACAAGCGATGACAGAACGCTTTCTTCTGTATCTGCCAATGTCCCATCAACGTCAAATACGATATGGTCAAAGTGTTTCATATGATTGCTCCTCTCTGTTGTTTGCCTGCAAGTTTGATGCAGTGACAGAAGAAGGGCTAGCGGGATTTCTGCCTGGTGCTATCGAGATTCTGCCTCGCTGCTCGATAGCTCGAAGGAGTGCACCCCATTTGTTCTTTAAATACCTGGCCAAGATGGCTTGCTGTTATAAATCCGCATTGGCGCGCGACTGTCTGTACCGTTCGCGTGGTGTGTGCCAAAAGTTCGCAAGCACGGTTTATGCGGTATGCGCGTAGATATGCCGCCGGGGTCGTTCCTGCACAAGTTTCGATAATGCGGTAACACTCTCTTTTGCTTACGCCGGCTGCAGATGCCATCTGGGGCACATCTATAGCGGCTGCATAGTTTGCGCGGATAAAGTCCAGGATTGCCTTGAACTGTACGTCGCGGCTGGTCATCCAAGAGGCGCCGTCGGAAGAAAAGAGCGGTTCGGTCTTGGCGTTAATCTGAATCCAGAGCTCTGACAAACTATTTCGAAGCGCCATCTCGTTCTGCGGCCGTTGAAGGTCGTGGCTAAAGGAGCTCTTCAGCAAATCGATAAAGGGCATATCGTCGGGATTGGTGGGCGACCATTTGAGCACATCGACGCCTCGACATTGAAGCAATGGGTTGATGTAGCGCTTTTGGAGACGTCCCGCGGGATCGCCGAGCATCGACGGCTGAAAGATATGCAGCATTTGAATGGCTGGCGCCGAATTGGGTGATTGCAGCGTGCTGTGCAAAACGCCGCCGTTGATAAAGCCGGCGGACCCTTCCTCAAAGCGTACGTGCTCATGAGCCGCGTGCGTTCGATAGTCAATCGCTCCCTGCTCCATGTAGAAAAGCTCAACTTCGGAATGCCAGTGCCAGGGGACGGAATTGCCCGGATAGCGAGCGAATTCTGCGCGTTCGGCAATATAGGGCCAGTCTTCGGCGGTCTCGGGAAACGCTTCCTCGCGTCCTCCGCGGTGCAATTCTATGTGATCCATGTTTCGCATGGCATCAGTATAAAGCGCGATGGGCTTAGATTGCTCTTGCCTGTTCGGGGAACGCCTTGTCTAGGGATGCTTGGAGCTTTTCGAAGGATGCTCGTAAGTTGAGGCTCTGATCGGCTGAGCGCTTGGTTTTTGTGGTGGGGGAGTCAAGGAGACCGTTTCTCTGTGTCGGGGGGAAGGAGAAAAGGTTTGCATGTTTTAGGGATGGCTGCTGTGCTGCGTCATTGGAAGAATGCATGCTTATGCGGCCTCCTCGATGTCCACCAAAAGGTTGCGCACGGGGTGTGCTGCTAGGTCCCGTGCGTTGGCAGTATTATGCCGCGGCTGCCGCAAAGAAGCGCTAAAGAAAGGCTTAACCTGGTTTGGTGTTACGATGAAACTGCAGGTCAGGAGTATCGAGTAACACTCTTGAAAGCTTTTGGGCTTAAGGGCTTTCTAAGGTTTGTGACGTGGATATGGCGTGGACGTGCGGAGCGTGTGAATGCTCGCTGTTAGCGCTGCGGCTCTGCGGCGCGCACCTGCTCGATGACCTTTTCCATCGTGGCGTCGATGCGGTCCTTTTTGAGTTCGCATTCCCAGATGGTTATGGGCGTCCAGCCCATTTCGGTGAGCGCTGCCACGGCGGCACGGTCGCGCTCGACGTTGCGACGGAACTTTGCCTCCCAAAACTCAACATTGCGCTTTGGCTGGCTCGGATTGCACTTAGGGCAGCGATGCCAAAAGCAACCGTTGACAAAGATGGCGATCTTGCGGCCGGGGAAGGCGATGTCGGGCTTGCCGGGTACCTTCCACTCCAGGCGATAGCCCGTAAGGCCCGCGGCCCGTAGGCGCTGACGTACGAGCGGCTCGGGCTTGGTATTGGCGCGCTTGTTGCCCTTCATGGACTTTTTTATAGCGGCGCGACGGCGGACGAGTTCACGCTCATCGGCGGAAAGGTCCGAGGTGTCGATGCCGTCCAGCAGGCCGGGCTTGGGACGCTTTTTGCTGCGGCGTTTGGTTTTGCGCTTGGATTTGGCGGCAGGCTCGTCAGCCGTGGCGGTCTCGGCGTCGTTGGTGCTGCCGTTGGCCTCAAGCCGGTCTTCCTTCAGCTCAATTAGGGCATCGATAAGCCCCTTGTCGGCGGGCATCCAGTCCACCGTGGCAAGCGAGGTGCGTGGAATCCAGCGGATATCGAGCTGGCGGTCGTGTTTCTGGGGCTCGCCGGACTCATCGGCCAGCGAGCAGTAATAGCACTCCATGGAGAGATGAAAATCGGGGTAGTCATACTCAACGGTGTAGAAGTCACGCAGGTTGGTGACCTTCACCTGCAGCTCTTCCATGAGCTCGCGGCGCACGGCGTCTTCGGGTGTCTCGCCGCGCATGAGCTTGCCGCCTGGGAACTCCCAAAGTCCCTGCATGTCGCCATAGCCGCGCTGCACGGCAAGCAGCTCGTCAGATCCTTCCTTGCGAATGATCCCAGCGGCAACATGAACAGTCTTCAACAGGAGTCCTCTCTCAACATCAACACGTGGCAGGCTAGCTACCCGTACCTTACACAACGGTAAGGGAAGCGTAAGCCATATCGATGGTAGCCGACTCGGCTTCTTGCGACTATAGATGCCGTAGACTAATCGCAAGAAAGGACTCGGTATGCAAACCACGCACATGGCGACCCCGGTACTGGAGGTCGCGCATCTCGAAAAGGTATATGGCGCGCTGGGCAATGTGACCCGCGCGCTCAATGACGTCAGCTTTACCGTCAACCGCGGCGAATTCGTTGGCATCATGGGCGCCTCGGGCTCGGGCAAGTCGACGTTGCTCAACTGCGTTTCGACCATCGATAGCGCCACAAGTGGCACGATCCGCATCAACGGCCAGGACGTGACGCGCATGAAGCAGGCCAAGCTCTCGCAGTTCCGCCGCGAGGAGCTCGGCTTTATCTTCCAGGATTCCAACCTGCTCGATACGCTCACGGCACGCGAGAACATCGCCCTGCCGCTCACCATCGCCCGTGTGAATTCGGCCGAAATCTCGACCCGCGTGCAGGACGTGGCCGCGCGCCTGTCCGTGAGCCAGGTGCTCGACAAATATCCCTACCAAATGTCCGGCGGCCAGCAGCAGCGCGTCGCCGCCTGCCGCGCGCTCGTCACCGACCCCACCATGATCATGGCCGACGAGCCCACCGGCGCCCTCGATTCCAAGAGCGCCCGTCTGCTGCTCGAGAGCCTGGAGGCCCTTAATCACCGCCTGCGCGCCACCGTGCTCATGGTCACGCACGACAGCTTTGCCGCCAGCTACACGAGCCGTGTACTGTTTATTCGCGACGGCAAGATCTTCACCGAGCTGCGCCGCGGCGACACCGACCGCCGAGCGTTCTTCGACCGCATTATGGAGGTCGTTGCCATGATGGGCGGTGAGGGCTCCGATGCTCTGTAAACTCGCTTGGGGCAACGTCCGCCGCGCCGGCCGCGACTACCTCGTCTACCTTTTGACGCTCACCCTGGGCGTCACGGTCTTCTATGCCTTTAACACCATCTCGATGCAGGTCGACATCGCCGGAATCGATGAAGAGGGCTTGGCGCAGGTTATGGGCAGCATGCTCGGCTACCTGACGTACTTTTTGGCCGGTGTCATGGCCTTTTTGATGGTGTACGCCAATAACTTCATCATGAAACGCCGCAAAAAGGAGTTTGGCCTGTACCAGGTGCTCGGCATGGGCCGCGGGCGCGTCGCCACGATCATGGCGCTCGAGACGGTGATCGTCTCGGTCGTGGCCTTTGTCGCCGGCATTGTGCTGGGTGTGGGACTCTCCCAGCTCATGACATTCTTTACGGCCTCGCTCTTTAAGACACAGATCGCCAATTTTCACTTCTTCTTCTCGGTGCATGCGTTCAACCTGACCCTTGCCTGCATGCTCGTGATGTTCGTACTCACGTTACTGCTGAACCTGCGCGCCGTTCGTCGCACTAAGCTCATTGAGCTCATGGGTGCCGAGCGTCGCAACGAGAGCATCAAGACGCGCAATCCCTGGATCGCGATTGCCATCTTTGCCGTGGGCGTGGTGCTGGTGGGTGTGGCCTATTACCGTCTGCTACGTGATGGGTTCCCGCTAACCGCGACGGACAGCAAGCTGCAAGAGGCCATGAACCAGTTTGGCATTACGACCGCTATGGTTACAGTGGGCACCTTTGCCCTGTTCTGGGGACTCTCGGGCATGCTTATCAAGCTGTTGCAGAGCCTGCGCAGCGTGTATTGGCGCGGCCTCAATATGTTTACCGTGCGTCAGCTTTCGGCCAAGGTCAATACGGTGTGCTTTTCGATGGGCGTCATCGCGATGATTCTGTTTTTGGCCATTACCTCGGTGACCTGCGGTATGTCGATTGCCAACGTGATGAACGAGAATCTGGAGCGCTATAACCCTGTTGACGTGTCTCAGACGTATGTCTATTACACGCCCGAAACGCTCGACTACTACAAGGAGTATGTCAATCCGTCTGAGGCCGATCGCATGGTGCTGGCCGATGCAACGGTCGATTTGTACGCTGCATGGCATGGCGATCGTAAAGATCCCGATAGCGTTGCAGACGGTATTAAGGGCAAGTCGGCGGACAACAACGACGAGACCGGCAAGAAGGTCAATATCGCCGATGTTGCCGGTGAGCATGTGCAGATCGATTCGTATCTGAGTTACCCGCTTGGCGGCTCGGGCCCCTCGGTGGTGGCGGGTGAGATGTGCAAGGCCATGGGCGAAAAGCTTCCCAAGGCGCTCGAGGGAAGCAACGCCGATGCGATGGGTCTGTATGTGACGCCGGCGAGCCAGTACAACAAACTGCGCCAGATGATGGGCGAGGAGCCGGTGAGCATTGGCCGCGACCAGTATCTGCTCACGTGTGATATGGGCGGTGAGCTGGGCGACCTGTACACCAAGTATATGGCTGGCGGCCATGCCCTTACCTTGGGCGGGCATACGCTCAAGCCCGCAACCGATAAGTCGGACGAGGACACGGCGGCCATCGCCAACTCGGCGATGGGCAGCAATCCCGGTACCGTGGTCGTAGCCGATGAGCTGCTGTCCCAGCTTAATCTGCAACCGTATTCCAGTAATCTGCTCGTTAATTACAAACAAGGTATGGATACGACCGAGGCAGACGAGAGCATTAAATACACCTTGCTCGACAATCTGCTCGTTGACGGCAAGGAGCCGGGGTCGTGGGGAGTCTTCATCACGCGTTCCGAGATGTACACGCAAGCAGCGCAGATGAACGGCATGATTAGCTATCTAGCCATCTACATTGGCTTTGTGCTGGTCGTTGCATGTGCGGCGATTCTGTCGATCCAGCAGCTCTCCAATGTGGCCGATGGCAGCCGCAGCTATCGTGTGCTGGCGCAGATTGGCTGTGACGACCGTCAGATCCGGCATTCGGTGATGGCGCAGCAAGCGGTGTTCTTCCTGTTCCCGCTGGCAGTGGGCTTGGCGCACTCCTTTGTGGCGCTCAAGGTGATCATCGAGCTGGTGAGCGTATTCGGCGATATGAGCATCGCCGGCACCGTGCGCCTCACCTGTGCAATCTTCCTGGCAGCATACGGCGGCTACTTCCTGGTGACGTACCTCATGAGCACCGGCATGGTACAAGCTGCCATCGCCACCCGCTACAGCGAGTAACAAGCGGGGCAAAATCGTCGCAAAACCAGTGCGAACAACCGCCGCGAAGGGAGTCCAGCCCCCCTTCGCGGCGTTTTTTTGTCTGACTGATGAGTCTCAAGGCCAAGTGAGTAGACTTTTTTGGATCTGTCGAGCACATCGCGGGTGGCGCCCAATAAAACCGCAGGTCAGGGCTGTGGCGTTTTGGGGCGTGCTTGGCCTCCTGCAAAAAGCCTACTCACTTAGTTTTTTCTGTTAGAAGATCGCCGCGAGGGAAAGCAGCTCTCCTGCGGCTGTTGACGTTTGCCCAGATAAAACCTGCCAAAATAAACCCGTCCCTTTTTGGTCGGTGTGGGTTTTTGGACGCGTGCCCGACGAGAGTGGATAATCTCCCACTTTGAGCGCGAACATGGGCCAAAAACGGGAGATTATCCACTCTCGTGGTGAGCGGGCTCTTGTGTCGATTCATTCCCTTTTTAGTAGGCTGTGCTTGCACTTTAGCGTGCGACAGCGGATAATGCCGAGCACTCGACAATACGCTTATTGCTCTTTCTATAGATTGAGGAGGCCCCTATGGCCATGGAATTCAAACGCAAGTTGCCGATCCCCATGGAGATCCGCGAGGAAATGCCACTTTCTGCCGAGCTTACCGCCAAAAAGCAGGCATTTGACGCCGAGGTCGCCAAAGTCTTTACCGGCGAGGACGCACGCAAGGTGCTTATCATCGGCCCGTGCTCTGCCGACCGCGAGGACTCGGTGCTTGAGTACATGAACCGCCTTGCCAAAACCGCCGAGGAGGTCAAGGACAAGCTCATCATCATTCCGCGCGTCTACACCAACAAGCCGCGCACTAAGGGCACCGGTTACAAGGGTCTGCTGCACAACCCCAACCCCGAGGCTCCCGACGACCTGCTCGAGGGCGTCAAGGCCATCCGCCACATGCACCTGCGCGTCATCGAGGAGACGGGCTTCTTCACCGCTGACGAGATGCTCTACCCGTCCAACTACCAGTACCTCGTCGACTTGCTGAGCTACGTTGCCGTGGGCGCGCGCTCGGTCGAGAACCAGGAGCATCGCCTGGTGTCGAGCGGCATTTCGGTACCCGTGGGCATGAAGAATCCCACCGCCGGTTCCACCACCGTCATGCTCAACTCTATTTACGCTGCCCAGGCTCACCAGAGCTTCATCTTCCGCAACTGGGAGGTCGAGTGCGATGGCAACCCGCTCGCGCACGCTGTCATGCGCGGCTACATCGGCCTCGATGGCCGCACCTACCCCAACTACCACTACGAGCACCTCGAGCGCCTGGCTGAGCGCTACACCGAGCACGCCGGCTACGCCAACCCAGCGGCGGTCATCGACTGCAACCACGACAACTCGGGCAAGCGACCGCTTGAGCAGTATCGCATTTGCAAGGAGGTGCTCGACAGCTGCCGTCGCAACGAGTCCATCTCCAAGCTGGTCAAGGGCTTTATGATCGAGTCTTACCTGGAAGACGGCAACCAGCCGGTCGACGGCGGCGTCTTTGGCAAGTCGATCACCGACCCTTGCCTGGGCTGGGAAAAGACCGACTACCTCATCCACGAGATCGCGGAACGTATTTAGTTACGCGGGTTTACCAACCCGCGTAACGGCTCGACGTTGCGCGCCGCCCAGAGCGACAATTTGTCATTCAAAAGGCAAGGCATGACCAGAAGGTCTATGCCTTGCCTTTTTCATGCCAATTTGTTCGCTCTGGACGGCGCTCGCTGTCCGCCCTCTACCTGCGGCGTTGTCTTGCTCCAGGGGCACTCATTGGGGACGTACTTAAATGAGTGGTCGTTGGGGACGTTCTTGTTTGACTAGTCGTTTAAGAACGTCCCCAATGACTACCTTTCAAACCTGGCAGTTAGGGACGTTCCTTATCTGCCGGCACTTGGGGACACTCCTTGCATCGGCTGACGCGGTTTGCTCGCTGGCATTGCTAGATTTTTTGGCGTTCTCTAAGTCCTGTGGGCAAAAAATGCCAAATATGAGTACTGTTGCTATCGTAGTGCCATATTGACGGTATAAGATAATAGACATAACAGCAAATATGTTCATTAACCTCAACGCATATAAGTCCGCTATAGGGCTGTTTGATCAATTTAGGAGCGCGTGCAAGCCGTGTGAGCAGCATTTGGGGCAGTTTTGGCTGTTACTAAAAAGGTGACAGTACTCATATTTGCCCTTTTTTGACCACGGGGTCTGGAAGGCGCCGTCAATCAGGTCCCAGGGAAGGCATTTCGAGGCTCGAAGGACACAAAATGGGGGCGCAGGTTGTCCTGCGCCCCCATTGTCGGGGCGTTATTCGTTCCCTGCGGCAGAATTTACGCCGCCTCGTCGAACTGCGAGTTGTACAGGTCGGCGTAGAAGCCACCCTGGGCGAGCAACTCGTCGTGTGTGCCCTTCTCGACGATGTCGCCGTCGCGGATCACCAAGATCACGTCGGCGTTGCGAATCGTGGACAGGCGATGTGCGATAACAAAGCTGGTGCGGCCTTGCATCAGCGCATCCATGGCACGCTGAATAAGCTCCTCGGTACGAGTGTCAACGTTGGAGGTCGCCTCGTCCAAAATCAGCGCCGGACGGTCGGCCAAAATGGCACGGGCGATGGTCACGAGCTGGCGCTGACCCTGCGACAGGTTGGTGCCCTCCTCGTTGATCATAAAGTCGTAACCGCCGGCGAGCGTATGGATAAAGTGGTCGCAGCGTGCGGCGCGTGCGGCGGCCTCGACTTCGGCATCGCTCGCATCGGGGCGTCCGTAGCGGATGTTTTCGCGGATGGTGCCGTTAAACAGCCAGGTATCCTGCAGCACCATGGCAAACTCGCCGCGCAGCGCCGCGCGGTCCCAGTCGCGCACGTCGACGCCCTCGACACGCAGCGAGCCGTCGTCCACATCGTAGAAGCGCTGCAGCAGCTTGATGAGCGTGGTCTTGCCGGCGCCGGTGGGACCGACGATGGCGATGGTCTGGCCGGGCTGCGCCTCGCAGCTAAAGTCGTGGATGATGGTCTTGTCGGGCGTGTAGCCAAACTTGACGTGGTCGAACTCCACGTGACCGGGGCGCTTCTCGGGAATCTGCGCGTCGGCCTTCTGCTCCTCCTCGGGCGCGGCCAGGAACTCAAAGACGCGCTCGGTGGCGGCAGCCATCGACTGCATCGTGTTGCTCACGTTGCCCAGTTGCTGCACGGGCTGCGTAAAGTTGCGAACGTACTGGATAAAGCTCTGGATGTCGCCGGGCGTGGCATTGCCGGTCAGCGCGAGCTGTGCGCCCACCACGACGACGCCCACGTAGCCCATGTTGCCCACCAGGCTCATAAGCGGCATCATCAGGCCCGACAGGAACTGCGAGCGCCAGCCACTAATAAAGAGACGGTCGTTTTGACGGTCGAACTCTTCGATCGAGGCCTCGGCGCGGTCGAACACCTGAATGACGTTCTGGCCGGCAAAGTCCTCCTCGATAATGCCGTTGACGGCGCCCAGAACCTGCTGTTGCTCGCGGAAGTACGGCTGCGAGAAGTGAATCATTACGGTCAAGATAATCGCGGCGGCCGGCAGCGTGAGCACGGTGACGCCGGTAAGCGGCAGGCTGATCGAAAGCATCATGACGAGCACGCCGATAATCTGCGTCACCGACGTGATGAGCTGCGTCACGCTCTGGTTGAGCGACTGGCCGAGCGTATCGACGTCGTTGGTGATGCGGCTGAGCACATCGCCCTTGCTGTGACCGTTAAAGTAGCTCATCGGCACGACGGCAATCTTGGCGGCGATCTCCTTGCGCATGCGGTAGCAGATCTTTTGCGTGACGCCGGTCATGAGCCAGCCCTGGATGAGGCTGCAGATAGAGCTCGCCAGGTACAGGCAGAGCAAAAAGCCGAGCGTCTTGGCGATCCAGTTAAAGTCGACATCGCCGGTACCGTTGACTTTGGCAACCAGGCCCTCAAACAGCTTGGTCGTAACCTGGCCGAGCACCTTGGGTCCCACAATGTTAAAGATGACCGAGCACACGGCAAAGGCGACGGCGGCAAACACGGCAATCTTGTGCTGGCCGATATAGCCGAGCAGCTGCCTCATGGTGCCCTTAAAGTCCTTGGCCTTTTCGCCGCGACGCATGCCGCCCATGCGGCCCATGGGACCACGCTGGCGGGTGGGCTTGGGAATCTGAGTCTTGGTCTCGTCTGCCATTAGCGCTCGCCTCCTTCCATGACGGCTGCAATTTCTTCTTGGGTAAGCCCCAGCTCCTCGGCGGAAAGCTGCGACTGTGCGATCTCCAGGTACGCCGGGCAGCTGCGCAGCAGCTCCTCGTGCGTGCCGGTGCCCACTACGTGGCCGTCGTCGAGCACGATGATCTGGTCGGCGTGCATGATGGTCGCGATGCGCTGGGCCACGACCACGAGCGCGGCGTCGGTAACGTTTTTGGCCAGCTCCTCGCGTAGGCGCGCGTCGGTCTTGTAGTCGAGGGCACTAAACGAGTCATCGAACACCACGACCTCGGGCTTTTTAGCCAACGCGCGGGCGATGGCCAGACGCTGGCGCTGACCACCCGAAACATTGGAGCCGCCCTGGCTGATGGGGGAGTCGTAGCCGCCCTCGCGCTCGGCGATAAAGTCCTCGGCCTGGGCGATGCGTGCCGCCCGGTGCATGTCCTCGTCGCTCACCATGTCGCCGGCAAACTTGAGGTTACTCTCGACGGTGCCCGAGAACAGGCGCCCCTGCTGCGGGATGTAACCAATACGGCGGCGCAGCTCGGAAAGGGTCATGTCGCGCACGTCGATGCCGTCGAGCGAAATGCTGCCGCCCGTGACGTCGTACAGGCGCGGTATCAGCTGCACAAGTGTGGACTTGCCCGAGCCCGTGGAACCAATGATGCCAAGCATCTGACCGGCGTGCGTGGTGAAGTTTACGCCGCTGATGACGTCGGCGCGGGCATCGGGATACTGGAAGCTCACGTCGCGGAAGGTGAGCTCACCGCGCGGCGCGCTGGCCGCGGGCAGTTTGGGCGAGACAGGGTCGTTGATGCTGGTGGGGCAAGTGATGACCTCTTCCACGCGCTCGGCTGCGACCTCGGCGCGGGGCAGGATAACCGAAACCATGGTGAGGATCATAAACGCCATGACGATCTGCATGGTGTAGGAGATAAACGCCATCATGTTGCCGACCTGCATCACGCCGTCGGACACGCCCTGCGCGCCAAACCAGACGATAAGTACGGTGATGCAGTTCATGACGAGCATCATGAGCGGCATCATAAAGCTCATGGCGCGGTTGGTGTAGAGCTGCGTGGTCATCAGGTCGAGTGATGCCTTGTCAAAACGTTCGAGCTCATGCTCCTCGCGGTTGAACGAGCGGATGGGCATAAGGCCGTCGAGCAGCTCACGGGCGGTAAGGTTCACGCGGTCAACAAAGCTCTGCATCTTTTTGAACTTGGGCATGGTGAGGCCCATGAGCACGCCGACGACAGCCGAAACCGCGATGATGGCCACAGCGATGGTCCACTCCAGGCCGGTATGGTTGGCCAGGACGCGCATGACGGCGACGATGCCCATGACGGGAGCCATCAGGCACATGCGGATAAACAGGGTTGCGGCCATCTGAATCTGCTGAATGTCGTTGGTGCAGCGGGTGATGAGCGAGGCCTGGCTAAACTTGCCCACCTCGGCCGGCGAGAAGTGCATAACCTTGTTGAAGGTCTCGCGGCGCAGGTCGCGGGCGATGGAGCAGGCGGTGCGCGAAGCCACGGCGCCGGTCAGGATGGTGGCGACCAGCGACACCAGACACAGACCAAACATCGTGGTCGCCATGCGGCCCAGGTAGGCGTTCTGCACGTCAGCGGGGTCGATGCCCTGTGCCTTGTACTCGTCCTGCACGTAGCTCACGGCGCGCTGGGTGACGATGGAGCCCGACATGGAGCCCATTTTGTCAGCCATATCGTTGGCGCCCTCGACGAGCTTGCCCTGATCGATAAGACCGCCTTCAACGCCTAGGCGCAGGCTCTTCATGGTGATCTTACCGCCGTCGGCGTCGATCTGCTTTTGCATGCTCTGCGCGGCTGCGGCCTTCTGCTGCATCTCGGCGAGCTGCTCGGGTGTCATCGCTGCCATCTGCTCGGGGGTGGGCATGGCCTGAGCGGCGCCGCCATCGCTTGCCTCGGTGGATGCGCCGGTCATGTCGCCCATGGAGTCGGCGTCAATGCCCTGGTTGAAGGCGAGCACGACGGTCTCAGGCAGGCTCATGATGTCGGCAATCTTGTCGCCGTCGCCGCGCTCCTCCTCGGTGCCCTTGTACGTTCGAATGCCGTTATTGTCCGCCTTACTAAACACGGCCTCCACAGCTTTGGCGTCCTTGGCGCTCATAAAGAGTTCGAGGTCGTCGAGCGATTCGGCGCGAATGGTGTCGGGCACGGGCGAGGCGATGCCGCCTTGCTGCACGCCCACGTCGACGATGTCGCTCATATAGGTAGGCAGCGCCAGATCGGCGTTGCAGCTGATTACGATAAGTACGATAGCTGCGAGCAGTGCCAGGACATGCTTTTTAAAGAGCTTGAGAATCCTCACTCGGCATCTCTCCTTTCTTGATTGTGGTCGATAATTTCGTTGGCACGCCTTAGAAGACGCACCATCTCTTGGGTATCTGTTTCGCCGAGCTGTTCGAGGAAAGCCGCGGTGCGGTCCTCGAATTCCCGGCGTTTGATTTCGAGATCCTGGAATCCCTTGTCGGTCACTATGACGTGTACGCGACGACGGTCGGTCTTTGAGTGCTCACGCTCAACCCAGCCCTTGGCTTCGAGAGCGCGTAGGATATTGGCAATGCGGGCGTTCGAGACCCAGGCGCGATCAGCGAGTTCGCTCGGCGTGAGCGAACCGCCAGCGAGCATAAGGGCGCGCATGACAGCCATCTCGCCGCTGAGAGCTTTGTCCACAAAGCGCGAAACGCGCTGGTGAATGCCGCCAAACTCGGTAAGGAGCTGACTCCCAAGCTCATGGAAATCGGTATCTTCCACCGAAAACCCCTAACACTAGAAACTATTTTCGGTGAAAGATGATACCCCTGCACGCGCGCCCTATACGGTAGATTTTGGGACATGCCAAGAAAACTACCTTTAGGCGACCTCCGTACACCGTCGGTGCCAGTAAAGTTTGGGGCAGATCGTTAGGCATGTCCCAAAGCCTACTCAGAGGCACTTTACCCTGCTAAAGCTGGCATAACAGCTAGAGTGAACGTCGTACAAAGGCAAGGAAAAATACCAAACAAATCGGTGAACGGTAGTTGTTCGCGCTCGCATTTCCTGCGGATTTGTTAAAAACGCCCTAATGGTATAAAAAAAGAAACATATAACAGCCCTGATGAAGGGGGTAGCTATGTTATCCTTCTCAAACGGGTGAAATCTTGGGTTTTGGGTTGCAGTTCCAAGGTGGACAAACGTTTTTCCCTGTACCAACGTGTGGTGAAGAACGGAAGAAGCCGGTAGTGCAAGCCGATAATTCAAGAATTCAATAAGCAGCGGTGTGAGAGAGCGCCGCATTACACGTAACTAGGAGCGTGGTTACACAATGCAGGAGGCATGGGAAGGCTTCAAGGAAGGCATCTGGACGGGAGAGGTTGACGTCCGAGACTTCATCCAGAAGAACTACACCCCCTACGAGGGCGACGAGTCGTTCCTCGCCGGCCCGACCGAGCGTACCAAGGAGCTGTGGGGCGAGGTTCTCGACCTGCTGCTTAAGGAGCGCGAGCAGGGCGGTGTCCTCGATATGGACACCAAGACCGTCACGGGTATCGTGAGCCACCCCGCTGGCTACATCGATAACGCCCACCGCGAGAAGGAGACCATCGTCGGCCTCCAGACCGACAAGCCGCTCAAGCGCGCTCTGCACGTCAACGGTGGTATCCGCATCGCTTGCCAGGCCGCCAGCCAGCACGGCTACAAGGTCGACGAGAGCGTTGTCGAGCGCTACACCTTCGAGCGCAAGACCCACAACGCCGGCGTCTTCGATGTCTACACCCCCGAGATGCGCGCCTGCCGTTCGGCCCACATCATCACCGGTCTGCCCGATGGCTATGGCCGCGGCCGCATCATCGGCGACTATCGTCGTGTCGCCCTGTATGGTGTCGACTACCTGATCAAGGACAAGGAGGCCCAGAAGGCTTCCACCCCGACGGTCATGACCGCCGACAACATCCGCGATCGTGAGGAGCTGCAGGAGCAGATCCGCGCCCTCGGCGAGCTCAAGATGATGGCCGAGACCTATGGTTTCGATATTTCCAACCCT
The DNA here is from genome assembly GCA_958407445.1 of uncultured Collinsella sp. Classification (GTDB taxonomy): domain Bacteria; phylum Actinomycetota; class Coriobacteriia; order Coriobacteriales; family Coriobacteriaceae; genus Collinsella. Next base: position 1,725 of record CATYIU010000044.1, on the reverse strand, counting down.
GCTACCAACACGCAGGAGGCCATCCAGTGGATGTACTTCGCCTACCTCGCTGCCGTCAAGGAGCAGAACGGCGCTGCCATGTCCATCGGCCGTACCTCTACGTTCATCGACATCTACGCTGAGCGCGACCTTGCCAACGGTACCTTCACCGAGGAGCAGATCCAGGAGTTCGTGGATCACTTCATCATGAAGCTCCGCATGGTCAAGTTTGCCCGTACCCCCGAGTACCAGGCCCTGTTCACCGGCGATCCGCAGTGGGTCACCGAGTCCATCGGCGGCATGGGTGTTGACGGCCGTACGCTCGTTACCAAGATGAGCTACCGCTACCTGCACACGCTCGAGAACATGGGCACCAGCCCCGAGCCCAACATGACCGTTCTGTGGTCGACCCGTCTGCCCGAGAACTTCAAGAAGTTCTGCGCCAAGACTTCTGTCGCCAGCTCCTCGATCCAGTACGAGAACGACGACCTCATGCGCGTTTACCACGGCGACGACTACGGCATCGCCTGCTGCGTGTCCTCCATGCGCATTGGCAAGGAGATGCAGTTCTTCGGCGCCCGTGCCAACCTGGCCAAGTGCCTGCTCTACGCGCTCAACGGTGGTGTTGACGAGGTCTCCAAGAAGCAGGTCGGCCCCAAGTATCGCGCCGTCGAGGGCGATACGCTCGATTACGACGACGTTGTGGCCAAGTACAACGACATGATGAAGTGGCTCGCTGGCGTGTACGTCAACTCGCTGAACATCATTCACTACATGCACGACAAGTATTGCTACGAGCGCATCCAGATGGCTCTGCACGACAAGCACGTGCACCGCTGGTTCGCTACGGGCATCGCTGGCCTTTCCGTCGTGGCTGATTCCCTGTCCGCCATCAAGTACGCCAAGGTCCACCCCGTCCGTGATGAGAACGGCATCATCGTCGACTTCGAGACCGAGGGCGAGTTCCCCAAGTACGGTAACGACGACGACCGCGTCGACCAGATCGCTCACGACGTTGTGCACCAGTTCATGGAGTACATCCGCATGAACGACACCTACCGCAACTCCGTGCCCACGACCTCGGTTCTGACCATTACTTCCAACGTCGTGTACGGCAAGAAGACCGGCTCCACCCCCGACGGCCGCAAGGCTGGCCAGCCGTTCGCCCCGGGTGCTAACCCCATGCACAAGCGCGATAGCCACGGCGCCATCGCTTCGCTGTCTTCGGTTTCCAAGCTCCCGTTCCGCGATGCTCAGGACGGCATCTCCAACACCTTCTCCATCATCCCGAGTGCGCTCGGCAAGGAGGACCAGGTGTTCTTTGGCGATATCGACCTTGATCAGCTGGGCGAGTAACTATTGTTAGTGCTATACTAACAATAACGATTACTGATTAGTGCGCCGGTTTCGGCCGGCGCCTATTAATCGAAGGAGACACATTATGAAGGTTTCTGAAGTTTCCGAGACCCAGGCCGATAACCTGGTCCACATGCTCGACGCTTACGCCGAGAAGGGTGGCCACCACCTGAACATCAACGTCTTCAACCGTGAGACGCTGCTCGACGCTCAGGCTCACCCCGAGAAGTATCCGCAGCTGACCATCCGCGTTTCCGGCTATGCCGTGAACTTCCACACGCTCACCAAGGAGCAGCAGGACGAGGTCATTTCGCGTACCTTCCATGACAAGTTCTAAAGGGGTTTAACTCCCGCAGGATCGCCGGGCCGCTTTGGGTTACTTTCCAAAAC
>CATYIU010000043.1:0-16935 GCA_958407445.1 uncultured Collinsella sp. | reverse complement strand
GTACCCTACCGGGAGTAGCATCGAAGGTTGACAAAACTATAGGAACACCCAAGTGCCGCTCTAGCAGTTGCAGTGAAATAGTTCTCAAACAGAGGCTTCACGCTCCCAAACAGGAACTATTCCACCGCAACTCATGAGGGGTATTGGGCTGTTAGGCCGCTCTATCCCTTAGTAATCCAGCTTCCACATGTAGCGGCGCGTCATGTAGTCCTTGTGGGTGACGGCGGAGAGCGCACGCATGTAGACGTTGTTGAGGATCGGGGCAAAGATCAGGTGGTTGAAGTACTCGCTCACGCTGTCCTTGATGTCGTTGAGGCCGAGCTCCTTGGCGTCGAGCTGGTAGACGCGCTCACCACCGTACTGGTTGACAAAGCGAATGCCGCGCTCGTCGTTGCAGCGGCTGCGGCCGACGCTGATGAGCTGGAACAGCGAGGTACGCTTGTCCAGGATCTCGAAGGGACCGTGGAAGAAGTCGCAGGTGTTGATGGTGCAGGAGTCGATCTGCAGCATCTCCTGCACGTTGCAGATGCTAAAGACGTAGGCGGCACCAAAGAGCGGACCCTGAGCCATCACGTTGATGCAGGGCTTGTCGGCGTTCTGCTCGGCCCACTTGGCTGCGAGCGGACGGGTGTACTCGACGGCCTTGCGATAGATGGGATCGACCAGGTCAAAGGCTGCCATAGCGGTCTCGTACTCGGCATAGCCCTCGGTCTGCTGCGTGAGCTCCATAGCGATCATGGTCACGACGGCGGAGTTGGTGCGGCCCATGCAGGACTCGTCGACAGCCAGGCTGTCGTACTGGATCTTGTAGTCGCAGACCTCGGTGAGGGCGGACTCGTCAACGTAGATGGCGATGGTGCTGGCGCCGTGGTCCTTGGCGACCTGGGCGGCAACGATAGTCTCCTTGGTGCCGCGCATGGACACGACAACGGCCAAGGTGTTCTCGTTGACGTAGGCGGGCGTGGCGTGCACGAACTCGTTGCTGGTGTAGCTGGAGCTCACGACCTGCGTGGCCTCGTGCTCCATAAAGTACTGGGCAGGATAGTTACCGCCGTTAGATCCGCCGGCGCCGATCCACACAACGCGCTTGATGCCGCCCTTGTCTGCCTTGTCAGCCAAAACCTGGGAGACGACATCCTTAACCTGTTCCTGAGTAGTCATCGCGCATCAGCCTTTCTTCTCATTTGATGCTCTTGACGGCATACAAGTTACATACATGTTTTAGCGATGTCGACTAGTTGTATGCTATATTTGTCTTAGATTTTTTGCTGATACGGTTTTCGATAACTCGTTACCAGCAGTTTTGTTGTTGTATTGGATACATGCTTGATTAGGTAAGCATACAGGTTAGATACAGGTTGATCGCATGAGCGCTTCATCGAAAAAGAAACTGACCCAATACGAGCGTCTGGCGACCACACTTCGCGACCGCATCGCTGCCGGCATCTACGCCTGCGGAGACAAGCTGCCGTCCGAAATGGAGCTCATGGACGAATCGGGGCTGTCGCGCAGCACCGTGCGCCATGCCCTTAAGGTGCTTGTTGACGAAGGCCTGATTCGCACCGAGCGCGGACGCGGCGCCTTTGTGGCCGACACGCCGGCGCTCCACGAGAACAACCTGGTGTTTTCGAGCTACACAGCGCAGATCCAGGGTCAGGGCATGAAGCCCACCACGCGCACGGTGGACTCGGGCTTTGCCAAGGCCGCCGGCGACGTGGCCAAGTTTTTCGATGCCGCCGTGGGCAGCAAACTCGTCAAGCTCGTCCGCCTGCGCTATCTGGACGAAGCACCGCTGTGCCTGGAGACCACCTATCTGCCGCCAAGCTTTGAGGCGCTCATCGATCGCGATATCAACGGTTCGCTCTACGCCACGCTGCGCCAGGAGTTCCATCGTGCGCCGGCGCAGGGGCATAAGACCTTTGAGGTGTGCTATGCCTCGCAAAACGAGGCGTTTTTGCTCAACGTTGAGCGCGGACAGGCGCTGATCCTGATCACCGACTACGTCTACGACACCGACGGCCGCCCGCTCCATGTCTCCAAGCGCATCCAACGCACCGACCGCGCCAAATACACCGAGCCCATCGGCTAACGCACCAAACGAGGCAAAATGTACCTAATAAACGTTTTACCTGCGGTTTTTATTAAATCTCAAGCCGGCATGGCGCAAATGCCAACATCGCCTGGCAACACTCGCCGCCCAAGCTCAACTGTTCCTGCCCAAAATATCCAGCACCGTAAATCTAAGTGAGTAGACTTTTCGCGACCTGCCGAGCACATTCAAAACAGCCACCTCCGTGACCTGCGGTTTTACTAAGGCAGATACGCTTTGTGCTCGGCCTGCGCCAAAAAAGCCTACTCACTTAGCCCGCAAGGCGTCCCGAGGGGACAATCCAGGTCAAAATAGCGTACAAACGCCACGCTACTTGCGGCGATTTGATACCACAAGACAGCCAAAAACCTGCCAAAATAAACCTGTCCCTAAATGGTAGGTTTAGGAAGGTCGGGGAACCAGGTTGGTTTGGGCTGGTTGGGGGTGCGCTCGGCCAGGACCAGCTCCATCCAGCACATGTCGTACCAGCGGCCGAACTTTTGGGCGCAGCGGTCGAAGGCGCCCACCAGGCGATACCCCATATGGGCATGGAAGTCCTGGCTGTTGTGCGTCAGATACTCGTCGTCTTTGTCGTGCGGTACGGCGATGAGCGCGCACATGTTGGTGATGCCCATCGCGACCAGGCATTGCTTGAGCGCATCGTGCAGCTTGCGACCCAGCCCACCATGGCGCACATCGCGCGCCAGGTAGATTGACGTCTCGACCGACCAGTCGTATGCCTCGCGGCTGTTGAGCGGGCTCACGTAGGCATAACCCACCGGACGCCCGTCCAGCTCCATCACCAGATACGGATAGCGCTTGAGTGTACGCTCGATGCGCCCGGCGAACTCCTCAACGCTCGGCACCTCGTATTCGCAGGTAATCGCCGTCTGGCGCACATACGGCTCATAGATGGCAAGCAACGCCGGCGCGTCTTCGGGCGTCGCGAGGCGAATCGTCGGCTCGGACATCTCGGCCATACAACCCTTCCCTCTCAAAAGCAAAGGCCGCCCCGCGCCAAACCCAGGCGCAAGGCGGCCCTCGTCATTACATCAACCTACAGGACAGCCGCCAGCGCGTCGATGTCCTCCTGCGTCGTGGCCCAGCTGGTGCAAAAACGTACCACGGTGTGGGTCTCGTCGTACTTTTCCCAGTACTCGATCGAGGCATGTTCGCGAATGCGGGCCATGTCCTCGTTGGGCAGAATCACGAACTGCTGGTTGGTCGGCGTCTCCAAGAAGAACTGGTAGCCGCGCTCGTGCAGCACGCGACGAAGCGCCTGCGCGGTCTCGATTGCCTGGCGACCAATCTCAAAATACAGGCCATCGGTAAAGAGTGCCTCAAACTGCACGCCCGTCAGGCGGCCCTTGGCAAGCAGCGCTCCGTGCTGCTTAATGCGCGGAATGGGATGTGCCGGAGCGTGCATGCCGCAAAACACCACGGCTTCGCCGCAAAGCGCGCCGCACTTGGTGCCGCCAATGTAGAACACGTCGCACAGCTGCGCCAGCTCGGGCAGGGTAATGTCGCACTCATCGGCTGCCAGCGCATAGGCCAGGCGGGCGCCATCCACAAACAGCGGAATCTGGCGCTTCTGGCACACCGCATGAATCGCCGCGAGCTCGGCCTTGGAGTACAGCGTGCCGTACTCGGTCGACAGGCTCACATACACGGCGCCCGGGAATACCGTGTGCTCGTAGCTCTCGTTTTCGTAGAACACCTGGATATAGTTTTCGAGACCCTCGGCATGCATCTTGCCCTCGTAGCCGGGAATGGTGAGCACCTTGTGGCCGCCAAACTCGATGGCACCAGCCTCGTGGCAGGCAACGTGGCCGGTCTCGGCGGCAACAACGCCCTCGTAGGGCGCGAGCAGCATATCGATCACCGTCGCGTTGGCCTGCGTGCCGCCTACCAGGAAAAATACGTCGGCATCGGGTGCCTGGCAGGCCTTGCGGATAAGCTGCTTGGCACGCTCGGTGTGTGCATCGGTACCGTAGCCGGGCTGCGGCTCCATATTGGTGTCGACGAGCGCCTGCAGCACCGCCGGATGTGCGCCGTGGGAATAGTCGTTGTTGAACGCGAGCATGATAATCCTCTCTAGCCGGGCACGAACCCGATGATTCAGATGGGGCTATTGTACGCCGCCCGGATAAGCAATGCGCGCGGCAAGGCACTCGAGCGCCAGCACCAGGGCAAAGCCGCAGCTAACGTCACTCAAAAAGTGCGCGCCGATCACGATGCGACCAAAGGCGACGAGCGCCGCAACCACAGCGGCGATCCAAAAGACCACGCGGCGGCGCGACGGCTTTTCCTTAAAGGTCGCCGCGGGAAGCCCGGCGAGCATAAGGCCGATCGCCGCGTGTGCCGTGTGTCCGCTCGCAAACGACTTAAAGCCGTCCTTGATCACGCCGGCGGCGATATAGGCCCACTTGTCGGGGTTACCGATCACCCACCACGGCTGAAAATCGAGTCCCGGCGTCACCGCGATCACGCGCATGCGCGGGCGCGACCACAGCGGCTTGACGATCACGTTGAGGATGATGGCCTGGGCGACCCACACGGCAAGCACCATCAACGCCCAGCGCGTGAGCTCTTTGGGATCGGTGTCGCGCGTGAGGCGGTAGACGATAAGGTTGGCGGCGATGACCAGCACAAACGTCAGCACCAACTGTGCTGCGACAAGTTTGCCGCCAACCCGTAGGGACGAAACGACCTCGTAGCCAGTCAGACCGACGTTGACAAGGATGCCGAGCACGGCGAGCCATTTGCTCCCCCTGGAGTCGGAACGCACCGCGCGCACGAGCATAACGCCCGCGATGCTCGCCGTCAGCTCGAACGGCAGCTCGCCGGCGGCCTCGATAAAACGGCCGTACATGCTAGCGATGTTAAACAGCGCGCTCGAGATCTGATAATCGAAAAAGCTGCCCACGCACAGACAAAGGTACAGGACAACCGCGATAGCAGCGGCATCTTTCTTGTAAATGTACCCGAACATGCTTTCCTTTCGATGGGGCGAAGGGTCGATCCGCAACGTGGTGGGACAAAGTTATCAGTAGTTTTTGTCCCAGGGTCGCTTGCGTTGACAGGCTCGATGCGACTATCGCACCTGGGACAAAAACTACTGATAACTTTGTCCCACCGACTTACTTGTTAGTCGTCGTCGCTCGCACCCAGCTGCTGCAGCAGCATGAGTGCGGCCGCCACGGGGCCGGTGCCGTCGTTGGCGTCGAGACCGCGGCCCAGGCCGCTGCCTGCGCCGGCGCCCGCCTTGTAGGGCACCGATAGCTTGCGGCTCTTGGGGAAGTTCACCGCGCCATAGCGGGTCTTGAACTCAAAGGCCACCTTCTTGGGCACGTCGACGCCCAGGAAGGTAATGCGCCCGCCGCTGAGCGTGACACTCTCGAGCCCCAGGCGCTCGCCGCGAATACGAATGCGCGCACGGTTGAACAGGTTGAGCCCCGCCAACGGCAGCTCGCCATGCGCGGCCTCGGTCTCTTCCTGCACCTCGTCGATGCTCTCCAGGTCCTCGGCCGCCGCGAGCTTACGGTACACGAGCACGCGCTGGTCCACCGCCGGCAGGTACTCCTCGGACAAGAAGTAATCGGCCGGCAGGTTAATGCCCACGTTCGCCGCCTCCACGCCGGCATCGTCGTCGCCGCGCGCCTCGGCCACGGCCTGGCCCAGCATCTGCGTAAACAGGTCAAAACCCACGCTCGACAGGTTGCCGTGCTGCTCGGCGCCCATAAGCGAGCCGGCGCCACGAATCTCCAGGTCGCGCATGGCGATGCGCATGCCGCTGCCCAGGTCCTGGAACTCGGACAGTGCGGTCAGGCGCGCCGTTGCCTCCTCGGTAAGCGGCAGCTCGCCCGGGAACATAAAGTATGCGTAGGCCTGCGTAGCCGAGCGGCCCACACGGCCCTTGAGCTGGTAGAGCTGTGCCAGGCCCAGGCGCTGCGAATCCTCGATGATAAGCGTGTTGGCGCACGCGTTGTCGATACCGCTCTCCACGATGGTCGTGGCAATGAGCACGTCGATCTTTTTGGTCGCGAACTCGATCATCACGTCCTCGACCTCGCGCGGGCTCATCTTGCCGTGCGCCACGCCCACGCGCGCCTCGGGCGCGGCCTCATGCACGCGCGCCACGGCGTCGTCAATGGTCTTGACGCGGTTGGACACGTAGTACACCTGGCCGCCGCGGCCCACCTCCAGGCGAATCGCCGCGCTCACCACGTCGGGGTCGTACTCCCCCACGTGCACAATCACGGGACGGCGCCCGGTCGGCGGTGTGGTGATCAGGCTCATGTCGCGCACGCCGCTCGTCGCCATCTGCATGGTGCGCGGAATGGGCGTTGCCGAAAGCGTGAGCACGTCGATCTGCTCGCGCAAGTTCTTGAGCTGCTCCTTGTGCTGCACGCCAAAGCGCTGCTCCTCGTCGATGATCACCAGGCCCAGGTTCTTGGGGTTCACATCGGCCGAAAGCAGGCGATGCGTGCCAATGAGCACATCGATCGTGCCCTCGGCAAACGCCTTGAGCGCGCGCTTTTGCTGCGCCGGCGTGCGGAAGCGGCTGAGCACCTCGACCTCAAGGCCAAACAGGGCAAAGCGCTCAAAGAACGTCTCGTAGTGCTGCTGGGCCAAAATAGTCGTGGGGCAGAGCACCATGACCTGACGGCCGGAGTCCACACACTTAAACGCCGCACGCAGGGCGACCTCGGTCTTGCCAAAGCCCACATCGCCGCACAGCAGGCGGTCCATGGGCTTGGGTGCCTCCATGTCGGCCTTAATGTCGGCGATGGCCTCCAGCTGGTCGCGCGTCTCGTCGTAGGGGAAGCTCTCCTCCATCTCGATCTGCTCGGGCGTATCGGGCGGACAGGCGACACCGGCAATCGAGGAGCGGCGCGTATACAGATCGACCAGGTCAAACGCCAGCTTTTTGGCGTTCTTGCGCGCCTTGTTGGTGGCACGCGTCCAGTCGGCGGTGTTGAGCCTGGTCAGGCGCGGCTTGTCGCCGTCGGGGCCAACATAGCGCGTGATGCGGTCGACCTGCTCGAGCGGCACGTAGAGCTTGTCGCCATCGGCATATTCCAGCAAAAAGTAGTCGCGCTCCTTGCCGCCCACTTCCTGGCGCGCAATCTCGCTAAAGAGCGCGATGCCATGCGTTGCGTGCACCACGTAGTCGCCCGGCTTAAAGGGGAAGGTGATCTGCGTAATGTCGACCTTGCGGCGGCTGCGGGCACGGTTGGCATCCATGCGGGCGTTGAGGTCGGCGATCGAGAACACGGCTAGATTGGCATCGGGCACCACCACGCCCTGCGGCAGAGCGGCATCCACAAAGGTCACGCGCCCGCGCGAGATGGTGGGCACAGCGGCACCGGCGGCAGCCTGGGCCGCGCCCGCCTCGAGCGGGCGGGCGTTGAGCGCGTCGGCATGGCGCTCGCGAATCGAGGCATGGGCCCCCTGGCGGGCGGCGCGGTCGGCAGAATCCGCCGCCGCCACACGTACACGGTCGCCGATAACGCCGGCGTTTTCGGGGGCGGCAGTCAGCGACTCCTCAAAGGTAATGCCCGCATCGCCAAAGGTGAGCTCCATCGACTCGCGCGCACCGCGGTCGGGAATGGCAAACACGCAAGCGTAGCGCTTGCCCACAACCTCCTGAATGCGCGTCATAAATCGATTGTCCGAGCCCGCAATGGCCGGCTGCTCAATCTTGAGCTCGGCCGTAACCGCGCCGCCGGCACGAATCAGGCTCACGTAGTTCAGACGCTGCTGAGCACCAAAGTCGAGCTGCTGGGCACGCACGTACAGGCCGTCCAGACGGTCAATCCCCGCCTCGCCGGCACGGGCTTCGATATCCTCGTAGGCACGTAGGCAGTCGTCGAACAGCGAGCGCGGCTCGGACAGGACCACAAGTGCCTTGCCGCTCACGTGCGCCAACGGGCTCACGGTCTGGCCGTACATCACCGGCAAAAAGCGGTCGAGCTCGGGCGTGACGATGCGCGCGTCCACCATCTCGAGCAGCGCTGCCAGCTTGCTGTCGTCCTGGCTGGCGCGGTAGAGCGCCACATGCATGTTGTGGACGGCCTCGTCGGTGAGCGCCAGCTCGCGGCAGGGGAAGATCTCAATGCTGTCCTCGTTGCCGATGGTTTGGCCCGTGGAACTCACCATGCGACGGATGCGGTCGATCTCGTCGCCAAAGAACTCAATGCGCACGGGTGCCTTCTCCTGCGCGGGAAACACCTCGACGGTGTCGCCGTGCACACGGAACAGACCGGGCGCATCAGCGGCGCCGGCATTGGTGTAGCCCATGCCCACCAGGCGATGCGGCACCTCGTCAAAAGGAATCTCCTCGCCCACCGCAAAAGTAGTGGACTCCCAGTAGTGGCTCTCGACCGGCGGCACGCAGCGCAGCAGCGCGCGGGCCGAGGCGACCATGATGCAGTTGTCCCCGCGCACGATGCGCCCGAGCGCCTCGCAGCGCTGGGCTACCACGGCGTCGTCGGGCGCCTGCTCGCGCCAAGGGTAGTCCTTGCGCTCGGGAAAGCGGCACACGTGCGCCAGGCCCACATAGGCGGCCAGACTGCGTGCGGCGCGATCGGCCGCATCCTCGCCACACACAATGTAGACCGTGGGGCGCGGGCGACGCGCAAACTGGGCTGCCGCCATAAGCGTGCGACCCGACTGCGACACGGCCAGCGTCACGTCCTCGCCGGCGTCGAGCCCGGCCTCGACGGTCTGCAGTGCCTCGGCAGTGTAGAGCTGCGCGGCTATACGGTGAATGAGCATGCTGTTCCTCCGGCATTGCAACGCCAAAAGCCCGCCGGGGCAAGCTCGGCAGGTCGTACGTCAGATACATTGTCTGTCATGGTAGCGCATGGAGAGGACTCCGGCTCAAGGGCAAACCTAGCCCCGCAAAAAACGCCAGACGAAGATGCGTTCCGCCCTACCCCGCTACGCGCACGCTGGGGCACAAATCTGCCAGCGGGCACTCGTCACACTTGGGTTTGCGGGCGTCGCAGATCTCGCGACCAAAGGTGATCCACTGATGGTTGACCGACTCCCAATACTCGTGCGGCAGAATCTTGAGCAGATCCTGCTCGGTCTTGAGCGGCTCCTTGGCATGCGTCTTGGGACTCAGCATTAGGCGATGCGCGATGCGGTTGACGTGCGTATCGACCGCAATGCCCTCGACAATGCCAAACCCCACGTTGAGCACGATGTTCGCCGTCTTGCGCCCCACGCCCGGCAGCTTAACGAGCTCTTTCATGTCGGCCGGCACCTCGCCGCCATAGTCGGCGACGATCATCTGCGCGGCCTCGACGGCATGCTTGGCTTTACTCTTGTAGAAGCCGAGTGACTTGATGGTGTCCGCCACGTCAGCCACGCTCGCCCCGGCCATGGCCTCGGGCGTGGGCCACTGGGCAAACAGCCGCGGCGTCACCTTGTTGACCTGCATATCGGTCGTTTGCGCCGAAAGCAGCACCGCGATCAGCAGGCGGAAGGGATTCTCGTGGTCCAAAAAGCACTCGACCGGGCCATAGCGACGGTTGAGGCGCTCACACACCTCGATGGCGCGCTCGCGCTTGGCGGCATTGGTCTCGCGTGGCATAACGACTCCTCGGCTCAACGGCACAATAAACTTATGAGCACAATTGTCCCACGTATAGGGTCGTTACGCTTCCAAAAATGCGCCGGTCTGGCGGCTCCACAGGCTTGCATACTCGCCGCCCGCCTCGACAAGCTGCGCATGCGTGCCGTCCTCGACGATCTCACCATCGGCCAGCACCACGATGCGGTCGAGCGCCGCCACGGTGGACAGGCGGTGCGCCACCACAATGGAGGTACGTCCACTCATCAGGTTTTCGAGCGCCTCCTGCACCAGCGCCTCGGACTCGCTGTCGAGAGCAGAGGTCGCCTCATCGAGCACCAGAATCGGTGCGTCGGTTAGGATGGCGCGGGCGATAGCCACGCGCTGACGTTGGCCGCCCGAGAGCTTGACGCCGCGCTCGCCCACCATGGTGTCAAAGCCACGGGGCAGGCGGTCGATAAACTCCAGGGCATTGGCCAGGCGCGCCGCCTCACGAATTTGCTCGTCGGTGGCGTCGGGGCGGCCGTAGGCGATATTCTCGCGAATGGAGCGGTGGAACAGCAGCGCCTCCTGCGGCACGTAGGCAACCTGGCGGCGCAGGCTCTGCTGCGTGCAGCGCGAGACATCCTGACCGTCCACGAGTACGCGGCCGCCCTGAACATCGTCCAGGCGCAGCAGCAGCTTGGTGAGCGTCGTCTTACCCGAGCCCGATTTGCCCACCAGGCCCACGCGCTGGCCCGCCGCCACATGAAGCGTCAGGTCATCGAACACGCTCTCACCCGCCGCAGCGTCACGGTACGCAAAGCTCAGGTGCTCAAAATCAATCGCGCCCTCGGTCACTTTGAGCTCAGGGGCGTCCGGGTCGTCTGCCACCAAACGTGGCTCGTCCAGCACGCGCGTCATCTCGGCAGCGTCACCCAGCGCGCGGTTGATACGCTGCATCATGGAGCTCACGTAGTTCAGACGCATGGTGAGGTTGTACGTATAGGTAAAGATCATGACGAGCGCGCCGGCCGAGATGCCAAACCACGCGTTGCCGCCCGCCACGAACACACTCACCACGGCCATGGTGATGACGATAAGGCCCGAGGTCGTAAAGTTGCGCTGCATCATGGCGTGCATCGATACCGTCTCAGCATCGCGCGCGGCGCGGTCGGCGGTGTCGAACAGATCGCGTTCAAAGTCCTCGCGCCCGCAGGTCTTGACGGCCAAGATGTTCGTGACCGCGTCGGACAGCACGCCCGAGAGCTTGTTTTGCGCGGCGGACGTCGCGGCCGAAAGCGGCATGATGCGCTTGTACATAAGCCAGACAAACGCAATGTAGACGACCATGATGCCCACCAGGATCACGGTAAATGTGGGCACCACCGGGGCGAGTGCCGTCACCGTGCAGACGACCGAGGTGATGGTGGGAATGAGCGAATACACCGTCACGTCCACCAGTCCCGTATAGCCGCTCATAAAACGGCTCGTCTGGCTAACGAGCGATCCGCCAAAACGGCTGGTGTGAAATGTCATGGATTGGTTGGAGAGCGTGTCGAAGCACAGACGCGCCAGGTGATAGTTGCCTGCGATTTCGAGCTTGTAGACGGTGTAGTCCTGTAGCTTGGAGAGGATCTGACCCACCAGGTTAACGAGTACGAGCGCCAGGATATAGGGGCCGAAGACCTCAAACACCTGGTCACCCGCCACGGGACCGGCTTGAACGCGGTCGACAATGAGGGCCATCACATAGGTATTGGCAAACGTCAGCAAAAAGATGTAGCCCGCCGACGAGAACACCGAGAGAAAGACGATCAGCGGCTGTGTGCGCGTGACGTCCCAAAAACGCTGCAGCGTGCGACGCACGGTTGAGCGTTTGAGCGGACTGGTGCTTCTCTGAGACATGGGCTTCCTTTCGCATCTGATAGGGCGAAACACCATTGTTGCACATTAAAGTGCGCTTTAGGCAAGTGCGATGCGAGAAGCGCTGCGCCCCGCGCCTGCGCAGACGCCCCGCCGTCAGGTGCGGCTAGTCCTCGTCTTCTTGCCCTGCAAGCAGGCCCGCGGGCGTGAGTCCCAAGATCTCATCGGCCTCCTCGGCGTCTTCCAGCGCGTCGATATCCTTGAGTTTGCGCTCCATAACGTTGGTGCGCGTGGTGATGATGCCCTCGACCGTCTTTCCCGCGGTCTCGATCTGCTGCTGAGCACGGCGCAGCGCCGCCTGATAGCGCGGCAGCTCGGCCTTGACGGCGGAAAGCACGCGTAGCACGTCGTCGGTGCGCTTTTGCAGCTTAAACGTCTGGTAGCTCATCTGCAGGCTGTTGAGGATGGCCGCCATGGTGCTGGGGCCGGCAACGTTGACGTGATAGTCGCGGCCCAGGGTCTCGATAAGCCCGGGGCGGCTGACGATCTCGGCGTACAGGCCCTCAAACGGAACGAACAGGATGCCAAAGTTGGTGGTCGCGGGCACGCTCAGGTACTTTTCGCAGATGTCCTTAGCCTCGCGCTTCACCATGGTGTCGAGCGTCTTGCGCGCGGCGGCGACGGCCTCCGCGTCGCCCGACTCCTGGGCGTCGAGCAGATGCTCATACGCATCGCCCGGGAATTTGGAGTCGATTGGCAGCAGCACGGGGTCTCCCTCGTCTACCGGTAGCTTGACGGCAAACTCAACGCGCTCCGAGGCGCCGGGCTTGGTGGCGACGTTTTCCAGATACTGGTCGGGCGTAAGGATGTCCGCCAGGATCGCGCCCAGCTGCACCTCGCCCAAAATGCCACGCGCCTTCACATTGCCCAGCACGCGTTTAAGGTCGCCCACGCCGGTGGCGATAGATTGCATATCGCCCAGGCCCTTATACACGGCCTCGAGCTGGTCGCTCACCTGCTTAAACGATGCCGACAGACGGTCGTTGAGCGTGCGGGAGAGCTTCTCGTCCACCGTCGCGCGCATCTGATCGAGCTGCACGTTGTTGTCCTTGCGGATGGCGCCCAGCTGGGCATCGACCGTCTCGCGCACCTTGTCCAGGCGCTGCTCGATGCCCTCGCGGTTGGCGCCGAGCTGTTGGGTCGTCTCGCGGCGCAGGTCATCCATACGGTCACCAGCTTGCGAGAACTCGCGTGCGATGGCCAGGTAACGTTGCTGCTCCACGGCCGCATCGGTCGTCTGCTGCTGCGCGATGGCATTGGCCGTGCGGCGGGTTTCAGCCAGCGCGACGTTCAGGGCATCGAGCGCGTTGTTGGCCTGCTCAAGTGCTGCCAGCGTTTCCGCGCTACTGTCGCCACGCTCCCGCAACTCGGCACGCAGGCTCTTGAGCTGGATGGCGCAAGCCACAGCAACCCCCACCGCCACCAAGGCGATCACAACAAGCACAATATCAATAGCAGACATAAACTCCGCCCAACAAACCCAATCGAGCACCAATCAAAACCGCGATCAATCTTACCCCGCCATACACACGGATCACTCACTGCCTTGCAGACAAATTTCTCTTAGAGCCGCGGGCGCTAAAACGCTAGCTCTCCCAGCCGGCGCGGATGGTTGTTATGACGTCACCTAGGCGCTGGCCCAGGGCCGCTAGATGTTGAAGCACCTCGTTGGGCGATGCGCCGTTGAGGATGCACGTGAGGGCATACGACGCCAGAAAGATGGCCGCAAGCCCCAACGGGATGAGCACGATCATCGCCAATGTGCGCAGGCGCTGGCCCAAACGGCGGCGGCGCGCGCGGCGTTTGTCGAACGCGAGCTCCTGCGCATATGAATCTTGCTGTACGGAATAGGCCTCTGGCGCCGATTCACACCCGGGCACAGCTGCAGGTACAGCAGCGGGCACGACGTTTTGCACAGGCGCCTGGTTGGCAACCCCTTGCATTTGCATCTCCATGAGTCGTTGCTGCTGACGCAGCATGCGCTCAGCTTGTTGCTGCGGAGTCTCAAGAAACAGATCCATGTTGGCCTCCAAAATCGGGGCATTCGACGCTTACGGCCAGCATCCCGCACCGCCATGACCGCGGCAACGCAATCGCCGGCAATAGCCACAAAGTTTCTTTTGCTCAAAAGCTGTCGAAAAGCTCAACAACTCCCCTACCAGCACTTTCTCTGAGCTTTTTTCGCCAGCAATCTTTTGGCCTTCCACCCTTACGCCAGCTGACCAAAATCTAACCAAAAGCTTGACGAAAATTGTGGAGACCGGGACCTCAAGTAAAACGTGACAGCCCCAAGCGAAGCAGCCTGGACAGTTAGTTCAGATATGTATAAATCAGACCCCCCACAGAAGGGCCGACACGCTCCGTTTGCCGCATTTTAGTCCCCCATAACGGACATCAAAGACCCAAAGTCAGGCGTAACAGGCATCCAAATGACGCCCAACAGACCTCCAAGGACCCAAAAGACAGCCATCGAGCGATTGGAAAATACGAATCTGAACTAACTGTCCACCCCCACACAAAACGTGCCGCCCCATAGGGGGCGGCACACAAACTTTAATATCAGCTTTTCTGTAGCGAGCACGCGACGACCCAACGCCGGGGCGCGGGGCGGGGAAATACCTTTGCCTCGCGCGACCCTGCGGAGCCGTGAGCGAGAGGGAAAGGTATTTCCCCGCCCTGCGCTCCGCAGCAGCTAGCGTCACGCGCTAGTAGTTCACCACCTGCTCCTCAAAGTACGCCTTGGGGTGGTTACACACCGGGCACACCTCAGGTGCCTCGGCACCAACGTGCAGATGTCCGCAGTTCAGGCACTTCCACACCTTTACGCCCTCGCGCTCAAACACCTCGCCCGACTCGATGCGCTCGACGAGCTTGTTGTAGCGCTCCTCGTGGGCCTTCTCGACGGCGGCGACACCACGGAACTTTGCGGCAATCTCGGCAAAGCCCTCTTCCTCGGCGGTCTTGGCAAACTCGTCGTACATCGTGGTCCACTCGTAGTTCTCACCCGCGGCGGCATCGCGCAGATTGTCCAGGGTATCGGGGACGGCGCCATCGTGCAGATACTTAAACCACAGTTTGGCGTGCTCGGACTCGTTGCCAGCCGTCTCGGCAAAGATGTTCGAGATCTGAACGTAGCCGTCCTTCTTTGCCTTGGAGGCATAGTAGCGATACTTGGTGTGTGCCTGGGACTCACCGGCAAAAGCGGTCTCGAGGTTCTTCTTGGTTTGGGAATTCTCAAAATCCATAGGTGTACTTCCCTTCAACGCATGCCGCCCGTAGGCTTCGAGCGGCCTCGTCTTTAGGATGCCCTCATGTCGGAAATCTAAACCTTACAATCCTGTTCTTCAGATTTCCACGGGCTAAATGCTCAGCCAGCGATCGCCCTCGGCTCGGCAAAAGCCCTCACGCTCCAGGTCGGCCAGAATGCCCGCGACAAGCTCGCGCTCGACCGGCCCGCGCCCAGCCGCCACTTCCATATCGTTAACGCCCACCACGGCATCAGCAAGCGTAATCCCCGCCGGTTGGCCATCGCGCGCTGCCAGCAACATGCGCACGATATGCGCGCGCTTTTGGCGACGTGAGCCCTCAAACTTTGATTGACGGCTATAGCCCGCCGAGCGCCTGGACGGATTGGGCAACGTCTTTTTTAGATATGCGCCGTAATCCAGCAACGCGTAATACCACGCGCGCGGCGTGTCGGCATCATCGAGCGGCACGGCAAAGGGAGCGATCTCGTCGGTCGCCGCACCGGGGGCCGCCGGACAGGCGGCTTGGATCAGCGGCACCAGCTCGCGGTCGGGAACAGCCGGTACATCGGGAAAGAAGTGATGCAGAAAGACCGTGCGCACGTTGGTCTCCAGATACACGCCTGGAAGGTCAAACGCAAACGACCGGATACCTTGCGCCGTTGCCGGGCCAATACCAGGCAGAGCGACCAAGTCACGCGTCTCACGCGGAAACTCACCGTCCCAGTCCTCCACAACGCGCTGAGCGGCCTTGTGGAGCGCCAGAGCGCGTCGGTTGTAGCCCATGCCCTGCCAAGCGTCCAAAACATCGGAAGGCGCGGCTTGGGCAAGCGCCTGCACGGTCGGAAAGCGATCGAGCCACGCCGGCATACGCGTCTCCACGCGTGGCACCTGTGTTTGCTGCAACATGACCTCGGAAAGCCAAATGATGTACGGATCGCGCGTGCGGCGCCACGGAAGGTCGCGATAACGCAGGACCCCTTCCGAACGAATCATCGAACGAAAGGGGTCCTGAATCATATCTATGCTCCTTATGCGGCGCTATTCCTCCCGGCATGTATACGCACAGGTGGCGTACTCGGGAAACGCTTCGCGGTCGGCGAACTTGGGATCGACGGCCGGGAACTGGCGGTGAGCGACGATGTCGCCGAGCGAAACGGAATCGAGGTAGTCGCGCATCAATGCTTGAGCTCCGGCCCACAGGGGATGATAGCAGCACGTGCCCATGCGCGCACAGTCGCCATCGGGTGCGGTGCAATCATTCATAACCATAGGGCCCTGAACGGCCTCGACGACCTGACGAATGGTAACGTCGTCCGGACTGACCTTGAGACGCATGCCACCGTGGACGCCACGCAGGCTCTCCACAATACCGGCCTGGACCAAACCGTGCTGAATCGAGCGGGCAAACGAATACGGGACATTGACCTCTTCGGCAGCGGTGCGAACAGAAAGCAAACGCTCCGGATCCTCGGCAAGCATCGCCAGCATACGAAGGGCGTAATCAGTCTTCCTCGATATGTCCATTTTTCCCCTTTCAAGGAATACGGACAGCTCGAACGAGCTCCGGGGCCGAGCTTGTGTCGAGACGCTAAATGACCGCTAGGACATCCAAATGGTAAATCGGATATCCACTGAGTGCCGCGCTTGGAGCGAAATGCATCAGATGCGGCCTACAGTGCAATTTAGTATAACCTAACCCCCTGTCTCGTTGAACAGGTGTTGCGCAACAAAGCTGTTGTTTAGACAGATATGCTTATTAGATTTTACTTGCGTTCCCGAAGGGGCGGGGATTCTGGGCGAAGATGCGCCAGGGCGATCGTTCTATCGAAACAAAGTGCATCAAACGCAAAAAGCCACGTCCGAAGACGTGGCTTTAATTGCGTTGGCGGGAAGTACGGGGCTCGAACCCGCGACCTCCGACGTGACAGGCCGGCGCTCTAACCAAACTGAGCTAACTCCCCAGGCAGGCGTTCGCGTTTGTTTCCGCTCGCGTGCGCTGCGGGGATTAGTATACACAGAAGTCTGTCCGGCGCGCAACAACTTTTTTGAAAAAATTTTTCGGTCCCTCCGGGAGGGTCTCCGGGGCTGGGGGCGGGGGTTAAGTTTGCTGC
>CATYIU010000042.1:0-18564 GCA_958407445.1 uncultured Collinsella sp. | reverse complement strand
TTCCCGATGTCCAAGAAATGGGAGGCAGTTCACAGGCACCTTTGTGGTGGTTTTGCCGCGATGGCCCTGCCGGATTCCCAAACATCTCGATCTGTAACAGCTGAAGCCCATTTTGCGGTCTATCTGTTACAGATCGAGACATTCGAATTCCCTCAAGGGAATAGTCTCAATCTGTAACAGTAACTCGGCAAAATCAGTCCCAGATGTTACAGATTGAGACAAAGGGGCGGCGCGGTTCGTAAGTATCTCGATCTGTAACATCTAGCCTGCTTTTAACGGTCTGGTTGTTACAGACTTAGACAAACCGGCAGACAACGAAAGCGGCAACGCCCGTAATGGACGTTGCCGCTTTTCTATTGAGAAAACTAAATGGTTTTGACCTTGCCTTGCTGTTAGACCGTGATGACGTTGTCCATTGCCCGGTACTTGGCAGGGACATCGCCTGCGGTAATAATCGTTGCGTCACGGAAGTCCGCGAACTTGACGGGCGCCACCATGCCAAATTTACTGGCGTCCGAGATTACGAAGCGCTTGGCCGTATGGCGCATCGAGATACGCTTTACTTGCGCCTCCTCGATATCGGGCGCCGTGAAGCCCTGCTCGGCGGCAATGCCATTAGAGCCCCAAAAGCCACAGTTGAAGTTGTAGCGGTCTAAGGTTGCCAAGGCATCGGGGCCAACGAGCGCCTCGGTCTCGGGTTTGAGCTCGCCACCCAGCACCACGGTACGCATGCCGCGCAAAGCAAGGCGTTGAGCATGGAGCACGGAATCGGTCACATAGGTGACATCTTCAAGGTGTGGAAGATGCTCGATGAGCCTGAGCGTCGTCGAACCCGAGTCGATGTATACAAAGCTCTCGGGCTCCACAAGTGCCGCCGCACGGGCGCAGATACGCTCCTTGTCGTCGTTATGGAGGTCGCTGCGCTCATTAAGCGTTAGGTCGCGCGTCACGTGCGCGCGCTCCAGACTTGTCGCGCCTCCGTGCACCTTGGCGATACGGTGTGCTCGGTTGAGCGTCTGCAGGTCGCGCCGAATGGTAGACGCCGTCACGCCCAGGGCCTCAGCAAGCTCCGGTACGGTAACCGAGCCCGTCTGCTGCACCATCGACACGATTGCGTTGAGCCTATCTTCCGCAAGCATCGCTTACTCCTCCTCGGGGTACACGACTCCCCAATCGGCGCGAAGCTTGGTCATAAGCTCCATAACATCAGAAGCATAATCCAGAAGCTCGCGCTTGGAGTCGTCGCCGGCAACGGCCTTCTCAAGATCGGCCATCTCATAACACAGGGCGTAAGCCTCGGTGCCTGCGTGGACCTCCTCGCGGTGGCCGTCCGCAGTCCACACGATGGTCGCGTGATCGGCACGCGGATATTCGTTGACCTCGATGTAGCACTTGTCAAAGCTGATGACCGAGCGCTTGGGCTGCTTGGAGTGAAGCGTAAGGCTCACGACGCCCAGCTGCTGCTCGGCATTGCGGCAGACGATGCCGCCCGCAACATCGACTCCAGTCTCGCAGGTGTTGCCTAGAGACACGACCTCGGCGGGCTGGCTCGCCATAAACAGGCGCATGACGGACAGGGCATACACACCAATATCGAGCATGGCACCGCCGGCAAGGTTGCGATTGTAGAAACGGTTGGTCAGGTCGCCGTACTCCTTGTAGCTACCAAAGTTGAGCTGAGCGAGGTTCATGCGGCCGAACTCGCCGGCATCCATGCGGCGACGCAGCTCTTGATACAAGGGCATGTGGAGCACCGTGGTAGCGTCCATAAGGACCACGTTGTGCTCGGCGGCAATGGCACGGGCCTCATCGAGTTCAGCGGAATTGAGGGTAATGGCCTTCTCGCAGAGCACGTGCTTGCCGGCTGCCAGGGCAGCGCGCAGATAGGTGATATGAGTGTTGTGCGGGGTAGTGATGTAGACGGCGTCGATGCCAGGATCGGCGTAGAGGTCCTCAACCGTGTCGTAGACCTTCTCGATGCCATACTGCTCGGCAAAAGCCTGAGCCTTGGACGGCGTACGGTTGGCGACGCCCGCAAGCTTGCGACCGGCAAGAGCAAGGGACTGAGCCATCTGGTTGGCGATAACGCCGCAACCGATGACGGCCCAATGGAGCTCGGGAGCCGTAAAAATATCGTCGGGGAACGGCTTGTCCTGGACCGAAGCGAACGCTGCTTTGGCGGCTGCCGCGGCGTCGAGCGGAGCCTGCTTGGAATCTGCCATTATGTGCCTCCTGTGTCATAGAACGCCTTGCTTTCTGACAGCTCTATATTCGCACAAACACGCGCTTCTGTGCGCGTTTTTGCGTATCTCACCGCTAAACGGTCATTTTTATCCCGTAAACGGCGCATCTATACGCATATTCACGCAATCCCACGCACGTAAATGCGCACAAATGCGAACCGGTCATTGCTCAGAGACAGGGGCTTATGCTTAGAACTCAAAAGACAGGATGATCCGCTTCGCCTCGTCGCTCATGGCGCGCTGCAGCTCTAAGGACCGTCCCAAACTGCCGACAGAAAAGGAACGTTCCAAACTGCAGACAGAAAAAGAACGTCCCCAGGCGCCGGCATTTCAAGAGCACTCATTTAAGTCTGTCCCCAATGAGTGGGAGTAATCAGAGACCCTTTGCGAGGGAGGCTGGACGTGGCCTTCCTCGTTTTTATTCATGGACTTTAGTCCGTGCCGCGCGGCACGCGCGGCATAGAAAGCCACCCGCTCAGCGGGTGGAGGCCAATTTCCGCTACGCGACAAAAACCTTCCCCCTAGCATGAGGATTGTTCAGGTCATCATACTAGGGGGAAGGTGATTGCTGTGGCCCAGAAAGCCAACAGCCTCGCGCACACGAAATGGCTGTGCAAGTACCGCATCGCACCGAGGCCAAGCTCATCGCCGCCATCGTCGAGAAGCACCCCGAGGTGCGCTTTGCCGCGAGCCGCACCTCGGCCCACGCCGACCTCTACGACCGCATGGAGCAGGCCCTGTGCGAGCGCGTGGCCAACGCGGTGGATGTCGTCCGCTCCGACATCAGCCCCGCGCTTCTTGTCCACACCGGTCCAAACCTCGTGGGTGTGGCGGTCCAGGGACTCTAGTGGAGGCGGGGCGTCCTGCCCCAAGAACAAATGCAAAAGACGAGCACTTCTTGCCGCTCAATTGGCAAGAAGCGCTCGTCTTTTCTTAACGCGTTGTATGGCGGAGAGAGCGCAAGTTACGCGAGCGCCCTTCTTGCCAGCTCGGCCGCGCCGAGGATTCCTTGGTCGCCGCCGCAGCCCGGGGCGCAGATGTAGCTCTCCATGCCCTTAAGCTCGGCGGTCTGGATGTAGCCACCCAGATATTCGAGGGTCTTCTTGCGGACGATGCCGTAGAGCTGCTCCTGGTGCATCACGCCGCCGCCGAGGACGATGCGGCGAGGCGAGTACATGAGCACGAGGTTCGCGCACATCTGCCCCAGATAATCCCCCTCGAGCGCCCACACCTCATCGTTGTCCGCGAGCTCGGCCGCGGGCTTTCCCCAGCGCGCGGCGATGGCGGGGCCGGAGGCGAGCCCCTCGAGACAGCTCGCGTGGCTCGGGCAGACGCAGCGCCCCTCCTCGGTGGGACGGGTCCTTACCAGCATGTGACCGGCCTCGGGGTGCAGCATGCCGTGAAGGAGTCTGCCCGCGCACATGACGCCCGCGCCCACGCCGGTGCCGATGGTCACGTAGACGGCGTCCTCGAGCCCCTTGCAGCAGCCGAAGACCACTTCGCCGAGGCAGGCAACGTTCACGTCCGTGTCGTAGGCCACCGGAATCCCGAGGGCGTCGGCGAACGCGGCGCGAAGACCATGGCCTCGCCACGCGAGCTTGGGCGTCTGGAGGATGGAGCCGTAGCGCTCGTCGTTGGGGTCGACGCAGGTCGGGCCGAAGGCGCCGATGCCCAACGCGTCCACATCGCGGGCGGTGAACCACTCGATCATCTGCGGGACGGTCTTGGCGGGCGTAAGCGTCGGGGTCTCCATACGGTCGAGGACCTCGCCGTCGCCGGACACCACGGCACAGACCATCTTGGTCCCGCCGGCTTCGAGGGCGCCGAGCCTCATTTGCTTTTCGCTCATGTGATCCTCCTTACAAAGGGACGCCCGCAGTCATGGTCAACCGCGGGCGCCCATAACGTTGGCTTGTTTCGAGGCGACCCTACCTGGGCACGCGGTCCTGCCTTGCGGCAAACGGGGCGAGCACGGCGTGCGGCTCGCTTTGGTACCAGTAGGCGACGGTGGAGATGTCGTCCTCGCGCTCGTAGAGCTTGATGTCGTCGTTGCCGAGGTCCTGGAACGTCACGCGCAGGTCCTCCTTGAACGAGATCGGGTCGGGAAGGTGCCACCTGTAGAGGCCGTGCCTGGGCAGCGCGTCGTCGTTAGTCGCGAGCATCGGATTCGGGTTCGGCTTGCCCGCGCTGAAGCGGTCGCGCGTGGCGTCGCGCGTCGAGCGGTACGGGTAGCCGGCGAACAGCGTGTTGAAGCACTGCGCCTCGGGCAGCGCGTGGGGCGGCCTGTCGAGGAAGGCCCAGGCACCGCCGAAGTAGTCCTCGGCTCCCGTCGAGGTGACCGTGGGGAACTCCTCGTCGCCGTCGAGGAAGAACTTCATCTCGCCCTCGCCCCACCAATAGCGCTCCAGGGCGCACAGGGCCATGTAGGTGCCGACGTAGTAGCCCTTGCCGCGCACGCCGTCGAGCACGGTGTAGTCGACGCCCCTGCGGGTGCTGCGCTCGCGGTTAAAGCGGGCGTGGAAGTACATGGCGTCGTCCGGCACGTCGGTGAGCGCGTAGTTGAACGTGTAGAAGATGTACTTAATGAACCCGGGGTGCTCGCTCGTAAGCGTGACCTTGGCGTGCTTCCTGAAGGGCATCTCGAAGTAGCAGTTCATGCCGCCCGTCGGGTTCACGCAGATGGGCATCGAGTTGACGATGGCGCGCTCACCGAAGCCGTTGCAGAAGAAGTCGCCGACAGGGCACTCGACCGAGGGGGTCTCCTCGTCGTCCCAGTAGAAGCGCAGCACGAGGTCACGCATGACGAAGCTGCCGGCGGCGGTCTTGTCGGGGACGGTCATCCAGATGTGGCGGATGATGCCGGGGCCCTCGATGTCCGCGAGCGTGATGGTCTCGCCGGACTCAAGGGGCACGCAGCACGAGCCCTTGCGGCCGACGCCGAGGTGGCTGGCCGACATGGCGGCGCGGCCCTTCTCGCCCGTGATGTTCTCGGGGGTGATGGCGCGGCTTTCCTCACCGCCGTGCATCCACACGTCCTTAAGGAACTCTCTCATCGTCGACCTCCTCTATTCGTCGTCGTCGCACTCGGCGGAACTGGCACCGTTCACGTAGATGATCTGCTGGCGCGCCTCGTTGACGAGGGCGTCGAAGTCGAGTTTCTCGTCGGGGCGCGCGAGCGCGACCGTCATGGCGAGCGGGAGGTTGACACCCGCAATCACGTGGATCCGGTCGGAGGCGAAGCGGGAAAAGCGCTGGTTCACGCTGCCGCCGTACGCGTCGGTGAGGACGACGACCTCGTCAGTGCCCGAAAGAGCCGCCTCGACCGCCGCGTCGAGCCCCTCGCCGTTGTCGTTCACGTAGGCGCACACGGCGTTGACGGCGTCGCCCTTACCCGTAAGGAACTCGAGGGTGTCCTTGAAGCCCTGGGCGAGAAGGGAATGGCTCGCCACAACTATCTTTCTCATTGATTCACCAATCTCTTGGGTCGAAGCTAGGCGAGGATGCCGGCGGCGGAGGCGACCATCGCGAGGACGATCACCACGAGGATGAGGGCCGTCATGCTCGCGTTCTTCTTGGTAAGAAGGTAATACGCGCTTCCCGTGATGGCGGCGGGGATCATGGCAGGCAGGATCTTGTCGAGCAGCGGCTGAATCTCCATCGCGACGTCGCCGAAGCTGAAGCTAATCGGGCAGGTGACGCCGATGACCGAGGCGATGAGGCAGCCGACCACGGTGAGGCCGAGCACGGAGGCGGCGGCAGTGAGGTTGGGAAGCTTCTCGCTGAAGTCGGTGACGAGCTTCACGCCCTGCTTGTAGCCGAACTCGAGGGCGTGCATGCGGACCCAGAAGATGGCCAGGATGAGCGCGAACCAGATGCCGGCTCCCACGGGGTTGCCCTCGATGGCCATGTAGGCGGCAATGGAGCCCATGATGGTCGGGATCATGGTCATGAGCAGGGAGTCGCCGACGCCGGCGAGCGGTCCCATGGTGCCGATCTTCAGGTCTTGGACGGCGTCCGCCGCCGCTAGGCCCTCGCGCTCCTCCATGGCCAGGCAGGCGCCAAGGATGATGGCGGCGAGCCAAGGCTGGGTGTTGTAGTAGCGGAAGTGGTTGTTGAGCGCTTGCTTATAGTCCTCGTCGTTCGTGTAGATCTTCCTCAGGACCGGCGAGAGGGCGTAGGCGACTGAGGCGCCCTGCTGGGTCTGGTAGTTGAAGGTGCACACGCTCATGAGCCAGCGCCAGTTCGCGTTGCGCAGGTCCTTCTTGGTGACCTTGTAGCCGGAGGGCTTGCCCTCGGCGACGGCGGTGATGTTCTCGTTTTCCATGGTTACTCATCCTCTCCGATGAAGGCGTCTGCGGAAGCGTGGGCGGCGAGCTCGGTGTCCCTCTCGGCACGCTGGTAGAACGCAATCGCGAGGGCAAAGCCGACGATGGCGGCGCCGATGATGGGCACGTTCAGGAAGGCTGAGAGGAAGAAGCCGGCGAGCAGGTACTGGAAGTACTTGGCGGTTGGCATGTAGCGGAGCAGCATGGCGATACCGACGGCCGGGAGCATCTTGCCGGCGAGGGTGAGGCCGGAGAGGAACCACTGGGGCATGACCTCGAGGAGCCAGTTGACGGCGGGCTGGCCGAGCGTCACGGAGACAAAGACGGGCAGGGCGGCGCACAGGCCGAAGAGTGCGGGGCAGACCCACAGGATGGCGTTCATCTGATTGAACTTACCCTCGTTGCAGAACTTCTGGGACTTCTCGACGACAAAGCCGTTGAGGATCTTGACGACGACGTCGAGCTGGATGCCGAGCATGCCGACCGGCAGGCCGATGGCGAGGCCCGTGTCGGAGCCCAGGGTCACGCCGTAGGCGGTGGCGATGATGGCCATCGTGCCGTAGTCGGGAATCGACGAACCGCCGAAACCCGCGACGCCGAGCTGCATGAGCTGGATGGTGCCGCCGATGACGAGGCCGGTCTGCCAGTCGCCCATAACGACGCCGGTGATAAGGCCCCAGAAGACGGCATAGTTGACGAAGATCATCGGGATGCCGTAGTAGTCCACGTGCTTGATGAAGGCAAGCAGGGTCAAAAGGACGACCTGCAGGATAGTGAAGTTGACCATGATCCCTCCTTAGATGAGGTCGGCGACGGAGACGGGCTTGTCGGCGGGCACGAACTGTGCCGTCACCTTGACGCCGCGGGCGATGAGCGCCTTGTAGCTCTGGACGTTCTCGGCGGAGGCGTAGGCGCGCTGGGTGAGCTGGATGCCGTCCTCCTTGACGAGCGAGCCGCCGACGACCAGCGACGGGAGCTCGACGCCCGACTCGACCAGGCGAAGCATCGTCTCGGGCTCCTTGGCGATGACGAAGACCTTCTCGCGGTCGTACTTGCCCGCGGCGAAGTTCTTGAGCGCGGTCTGCTCGGAGATGATCGAAACGGCCATGCCCGCGGGGCGCGCCATCCTCATGGTGGACTTCAGGACCTCGTCGCCGGCGACCTTGTCGTCGATGACCATGACTCGGGTCGCGCCCGACACCGGGGCCCACTGCGTCACGATGATGCCGTGAAGCAGGCGATTGTCGATTCGTGCCATAACAACACTCATGTTTGCTCCTATCAAATGAAGTTTTGCGTTCGGTACTGCCTCGGCGCTATCCGGATTCGCGCCGGGCAAGGGGTTATCGGATTATTGAGGACGCGCGGTCAGCTTGCGGCGGCGCGGGGAAGGTCACTCGTCGAGCAGGAGGTCCGAGGAGCCGAGGCGCTCTTCTCGCGCCGGGGCGGCGCTCACGCTTATGTAGTCGAAGACATATGCGATCTCGCTTACGGGAACCTCTACGCGATAGCGCGTCGAGATGCTCGAGAAGCTCTGCCTGAAGGACTCGATGAAATCGGCGCGTTCCTCCTCGAAGCGGTCCTGGCCAACGTAGGTCTCAATGGGGTTTCTGGTAACAAGGCGCTCGACGAGACAGCAGAGGTGAACGTAGAGCCCAATGATGGCGTTGCTGCCGATCTTCTCGCCTGTCCTGCGCTGAAGCTCGTGCACGGCGCTCTCGATCTCATGGAATAGCCGCTCCGGGTCGAGGATGGTGATGGAGCGGATGACGTTCTGCAGCGTCATGTTCGAGAGCAGCTTCTCGTGGAAAGAAGAGAGCTCGGAAGCGTCAAGCCACCTGCCGAACACGGCATCAACCTTAGAGGCGGACGCCGTCGACATGATGTCCTCGAGGGCGACGAAGGGGACGGAGGCGACCCCGGGGTCTCCCGTGCCGATGACGGCGCAGACGCGGTGCTCGGAGAAAACGGCGTCGTTCGACCCGTTCGCGACGAGCTGCTTGAAGGGCCTCGTGAGCAGGCGCGCGCCTATGGTGCGCGGGAGGCTCTGCGAGACGAGCTGGCGTATCCTCTCCGCGGCGTCGACCCCGGACTCGGAGCAGAAGACGATGGCGTCCTCACGGTTGACGCGCTCGATCACCTTGCAGTGCGTCACGCACGCGGCGGTCGCATCGCCAAGAACCTCGGCGATGGACTTGCCGCCGAGCAGCCCGACCCCGATCTCGAGCGCAAGACCGGTAGAGACGTTGTTCACCACGCCGATAGTGGAGTTGGTAACGTTCTCGAGGGCCTTATAGGCCTCCTCCAAGGAGCCCATGTCGACGAGGAACACGACCCCGGTGCAGTAGGAATGGCGGTCGACGAGGCGCTGGAGCGGACCGACGATGTCCTTCAGCTGCTGGTCGTAGGGCATGTCGACAGCCTCGTACACATGCATGCCGAGCATACGGTTCGCCGCGTCGGCGATGCTCGTCGCCGTTGAGTAGCCGTGGGACAAGATGACGCAGAGCGTCCGAAGGGCCTTCGCATCGCGAGACTCCGATGCGACGCACAGCGTCAGAAGCGTCTTCGTGAAGTGATCGAGCGAGATTCCCAGCGCCCCTTCCACGTCTGCGGCGACCTGATCGGAGACACTCGAGGCAAACGGCAATTCGGAGGTCACGGCACCGAGGAGATGGGAGATTTGCTCCGCACAGGCAGACTTTCGCTTAGCCAGGCCGATACCCGGCCACAACTGCAGGCAAATCTCCTGGGCCAGTAGAAAAGCGACCTTCCTCGAAAGCTCGATGCCATAAGAAGAGCCTGCGTCGGCAAGGACCGCGCCCACGACGCGCTCGAAGGCGCGCGACCTCGAGGAGGCGACGCCGTGGTCGAAGATCAAGTGATCCTCAACGCCGCGCACAGCGGAGACAGCTTGCGAGACAAGCTCGGAGACAGAGAGCTCCCCGGCGCAGAATCGCTCATCGAGGGAGCACAGGGCATCGAGCGCCTGCTCGACCGGCCCTGTGCTCTCGGCGGCATCCAGAGACGCGTCGATCAGAACGCCATCGTCGGGCTGTTGATCGATCTGCGCGGAGGAGAGGAGCCCGCTGGGAAGAAGATACGGGCGAACGACGACGTAGTCGCCCTCGCGATTGAGGAACGCTTTGGCACAGCAGTTCGTCACGCAGGCGCGCAAGCCGGCGATGTTATCGGAAAAGTCCGCGTTCACGAGGCAACGGTATGCGCCGCGGCTGATCTTCACATCAGAACCGATTCGGCACCCCTCGCTGCGCAGGAAGCTCAAGATGAGATCCTCGCGCTCCTCGGGGGTCCGCTCCTTGAGTGAGGGGACGCGGGCACAGATGGGCATTTTGCTGTAGGCCGAGGAAACCTTCAGGTCATCGGCGGAAAGCGTCGTCGAAAGAACGAGGCGAGCGCGCGGCGCATCCTGGGAGGCATCGAGCCCGAGGGCCGTCGCAAGGCAGTGCTCCATCGCAGAGGGAGAGAGTGCCTCGATGCCGTTGACAAAGACCACACCCCCGCGCGCTTTCGCGATCGACTCGTCAAGAAGCCCGTTGAACGAGGCGGCGTCCGGGACCCCGGCGCAGTCGATGCGCACATAGGAGGAGTCGCGGGACAGCAAGCCCTGGTTCTTGCCGTACTCGTACACAAGGCGAGAAAGGAAAGACTTACCGACACCCACGCCGCCGCTCAAGAGGATGGGCAGGCCAAACGGAGGGTACTGAACCGCAGCCTTGCACTGCTCGACAACGGAGCTGAGGCTCATGTCGAAGCCCACGGCACGCGCGAAGTCGCGGTGATCGGCGATTCCCGTCGCCTGGATGAGGTCGGCGAGCGAGGCGTACTCGCTTGCAGAGAGCTTTACCTGAAAACGCTTCTGGAACGCGCGGCGATGAAAATAACGGACAGGCCTGCCCGCCACCTTAACCACAAGACCGGCGCGAACAAGGTCGTTGAGGTACTGGCTCGCCAGGCTCCTGGAGATGATGAGCGTCTCGGCGATGTCGGAGGTGGACAGACGGGCAAGGTCGTCGAGCGAGACGGCAGAGGTGAGGGCCTCGAGATGCTCGAGAATCCTGTCCCTCATGTCGACGGGTTTCTTTGCCAAGCTGTCCTGTGTGGTCTTGTCCATGACTTCTTACCTCCTCGTACAAGGAGTATAAGGGGAGAACAGAGAACGGAAGGGGGCGCGTGGGGGGAATCAACAGCTCCGAGGAAAAGTCCACCACTTGAGGGGCAGAAAACAACGGCCATTGAACATTCAGGGCCGACGCTCAACACTTCGGCTCGACACTTCACTTTGGAAAGGGCCCCGGCGCGCCGGGGTCCCAACATAAAGAAGGGCCCCGGCGCGCAGGGCCTAAAGCTTAACCATGCGCGCGGCGATGCGGGCGCAGTCGCAGGCGGCCTTCTTCTCGAAGGTGTTGTAGTCGACGACCCGGCCCTCGGCGCAGGGCTTGTCGCTGATGGCGCGCACGACGACGAGGGGCACGCCGTTGAGATAGGCGGCCTGCGCGATGGTGCAGCCCTCCATCTCGCAGCACAGATCGCCGAAGGTCGCGAGGATTCGCTCCTTCTGTTCCGCGGGCGAGACGAACTGGTCGCCGGAGACGACGCGGCCCTTGAGGACCTTAATGTCGGGGGCGACGGCGGCCGCGGCGGCGCACGCCGCCAGCAAGGGCCGGAACGGATCGCGCAAGATCAAGGCGTCGCCCGGGAGGTCGGGCGTTACCGTCAGCCGGCGCCGCGTCTGCCGCATCATGAGGGAGAACGGCCTGGCCGGCGCATACGGCAGGAAGAGGTTCAAGGTGCACCCCGGGGCGGTCAACGAGGCCGACGTGTCGAACGTCGTCGCGCGCGGCTTCGGCGGCAGGGCGCCGTGCACCCATATATGCAGCGACTTGGCCTGCGTGCGCGTCGGGGCGTCGTGGAACTACGTCTGCCTGCTCGTCGACCTCTGCAACGGGGAGATCGTCGGCCACTCCGAAGGACCGAGGAGGGACGCGCGAGCTCCGAGCCAAGCTCTTGGATTACGTGCACTGGTACAACAACTTCAGGATCCACTCGACGCTGGGCTACATGTCGCCGGTCGAGTTCAGGGAGGCGGGGCCGTCCCTCCCGGAATCGTCCAAATAAGTGTTGCCAATCCATAGCCAATCCAGCCATCATCTTCGCGAAGGCGGACGTCAGGAAAAGCTCGGCTTGAGCTCGGTCGGACGCGGTCTGTGGGGCATCATTCAGGCTCAGGGGGTCTCCTTGTCTTCTTCGGTCGCAACCTGAATGATAGGGACGGCCCCTTCTCTCTTTCCCCTTCGTTTTCGACGCGTCACCCTCTCGGCGGGCTTAAGGCTCGCACTCGCGGGTGCAGGGGCTACGCCCAAACCCCAAAAACGTAACGCCGTGCTCGAAGCGTTTCCGGACGTCAGCGTAATCTCAAATCCCGTTCGTCAACTCATGGGCAAGCCACCTGAGACTACTCATTTCTCCTACTGGCAATGAAGACCTGCGACCTGCAGTTTTGCAAACTGCTTGAAAGCCACCTGCGTTGATTCACTTCCTATTGCAGCTGGCGGCTTGCACGCGAAAAGGCATTTAAGTTTCAAAACGGGCGTTTTCGGCGCTATCGAGCCTCCAAAGGCATCCCGCCGCGCCCTTTGGGACAAAAACAAAAACTCAAAGCCCTGAGTTCGAAAATAGTTTTTGGAGTTGTCCCGACTTTTGTCCCCGAAGCCGACGAAACGCGACAGGGTGTCACCTGGCGGCACTCGATTCGAGACGGCACCGAAAACTGGATGCAACCGGAATGACGGGACGGCAGAACCGAAGCCATCGAGTGGGGATAGAAAAAGGCCCGGGTGCCGTGGGGCATCCGGGCCTTTGCTAGCAACTTGATGTTGCGGGCAGCTTAGAACTTGTGGCCGCACTTCTTGCAGACGCGCAGCTTGTTCTTGCCGTCCTTCTCGTGACCAACGCGGGTAACCTTACCGCACTCGGGGCAAACGAGATTGACGTTGGAGGCGTCGATGGGAGCCTCCTGCGAAACGATGCCGCCCTGCTGGTTGGCAGCGTTGGGCTTGACGGCCTTCTTGACGACCGAAACGCCCTCGACAACGACCTTGTTCTCGGCGGGGAGAGCACGCAGGACAACGCCCTGCTTGCCGCGATCCTTACCAGAGAGAACCTGGACCTTATCGCCCTTCTTGATATACATATATCTCCCCTAACTACAGGGTCTCGGGAGCGAGCGAGACGATCTTCATGTACTTCTTGTCACGAAGCTCGCGAGCGACGGGCCCGAAGATACGGGTGCCGACGGGCGAACCATCGTTGTTGATGACAACGCAGGCGTTCTCATCAAAGCGAATGTAGGAGCCATCCTTGCGGCGGATCTCCTTAACGGTGCGAACGACGACGCAACGGACAACGTCCTTCTTCTTGACGTTGGCGCCAGGGGTAGCCTCCTGGACAGCACCGATGAACACATCGCCGATGCCTGCATAACGACGCTTGGAACCGCCAAGCACCTTGATGCAGCGAATCTTGCGAGCGCCGGAGTTGTCGGCGACGTTCAGCATGGTTTGCATCTGAATCATGGTAGATGTTCCTCCGAACTAAGAACCGAAGAGAGGTGCGCAGCCTTTATACAGCCCGTGGTATGCAAGCCAGGCATACGCACATCTTCGGAAACGTACAAGTCGTAAGAGCGACTGCTTATTTAGCGCGCTCGACGACCTCGATGAGGCGCCAACGCTTCATCTTGGACATAGGACGGGTCTCCATAACGCGGACGGTATCGCCCACGCCAGCCGTGCACTCCTCGTCGTGAGCGTGCAGCTTCTTGGAGCTGGTCATCATCTTGCCGTACTTGGGGTGACGCTTGCGCTCGGTGATGGTGACAACAATGGTCTTGGCACCGGAGACGGAGGTAACGACACCCGTACGGACCTTACGCGAGTTACGCGAATCAGTCATGTTCTCTCCTTAGGTCCTACTCGGCGACAGCGGACTTCTCCGCTGCGATCTCGCGGGCGCGCTGCTCCGTGAGGACGCGAGCGATGTCCTTCTTCACGGTGTTGACGCGAGCGGTGTTGTCCAGCTGGCTGGTGGCCATCTGGAAACGAAGGTTAAAGAGCTCGGCGCGCATTTCCTTCAGCTTCTCAACGAGCTGAGCGTCCGAGAGCTCACGAATCTCTGCGGGCTTCATTAGTTCTCCTCCTTGGCGGCGGCGGCGTCCTCAGCAGCCCACTTGGCCTCGAGAGCGGCCTCCTCAGCCATCTCCTTCTCGATGCGCTGCTCAGCGTTCTTGGCAGCAACAATCTTGGTCTTGATGGGAAGCTTGTGCTGTGCAAGACGCAGAGCCTCGCGAGCGACCTCCTCGGGCACGCCCTTGACCTCGAACATGATGCGGCCGGGCTTGACGACGGCCACCCACTCCTCGGGGTTACCCTTACCAGAACCCATGCGAGTCTCGGCAGGCTTCTTGGTGATGGGCTTATCGGGGAAGATCGTGATGTAGACACGACCGCCACGCTTCATGTAGCGGGTCATGGCAATACGAGCGGCCTCGATCTGACGGTTGGTGATCCAATGGGCCTCGAGAGCCTGGATACCAAACTCGCCGAAATGCAGCTCGGTATTACCCTTGGCCTGGCCCTTCATGGAGCCACGCTGCACCTTGCGGTGAAGAATACGCTTAGGGGCAAGCACTACTGACCCCTCCTCTCGGAGTTACGACGACGAGGACGGGAAGAGCCCTCGAGTGCAGGGTTGGGAACAGGCTGGCCCGGGAGCTTCTCGCCCAGGTAGATCCAGACCTTCACGCCGCAAGCGCCCATGGTGGTGCTGGCGACAGCCGTGCCGTAGTCGATCTTGGCACGGAGGGTGTGCAGAGGCACGCGACCCTCGCGGTACCACTCACGACGACCCATCTCGGCGCCGCCGAGACGACCGGAGCACTGGATACGGATGCCCTTAGCGCCGGCCTTGCGGGCAGACTGAACAGCCTTGCGCATAGCGCGACGGAAGGCAACGCGGCCCTCAAGCTGCTCGGCGATAGACTGAGCAACGAGGTTGGCGTCGAGCTCGGGGCGCTTGATCTCGACAACGTCGACGGAGAGCTGGCCCTTGGAGACGCCAGCGACCTTCTCGAGCTCGGTACGGAGGGTATCGATCTCGGCACCCTTCTTACCGATGACAACGCCGGGGCGAGCGGTGAGGATGATGACCTTCACCTTGTCGCCAGCGCGCTCGATCTCGACGCGGGAGACAGCTGCGCGGGAAAGACGCTTCTCGAGGTACTTGCGGATCTCGAGATCGTTACCGAGGGTCTTAGCGTAATCCTTCTCTGCGAACCAGCGGGAGCGCCAGTTCTCGGTAATGCCAAGACGGAAGCCGGTGGGGTAGACTTTCTGACCCATACAGCTTTACGCCTCCTTTCGAGGAGCAACGACGACGGTGATGTGGGAAGTACGCTTCAGAATGCGAGAAGCGGAACCCTTGGCGCGGGGACGGATGCGCTTAAGCGTCGGACCCTCGTCAACATAGGCAGCGGCGACAACCAGGTTGTCGGCACGCAGACCGTTGTTGTTCTCGGCGTTCGCAACGGCGGAACGGAGAACCTTCTCGACATCCACGGCGACGGCGCGGTCGCAGAAGTGGAGGATGTCGAAGGCCTGAGCGACAGGCTTGCGGCGGATCAGATCGACCACCAGGCGGGCCTTGCTGGGGGAAACACGCACGTACTTAGCGACGGCGCGAACCTCGGTGGCCTCAGTTTCAATAGACTTAGTTGCCATTTACGGTTAACCCCCTATTTGGCCTTGTGGCCACGGAACGTACGAGTCGGCGCGAACTCGCCGAGCTTGTGACCAACCATGGACTCGGTAACATACACGGGCACATGCTTGCGGCCGTCGTGGACGGCGATGGTGTGACCAACCATCTCGGGGAAGATGGTGGACGCGCGGGACCAGGTCTTCACGACGTCCTTCTTGCCAGCCTCGTTCATCGCGGTGATACGCGAGAGAAGGCGAGTCTCCACGAACGGGCCCTTTTTGAGACTTCTGCTCATAAGTGCTTTCTCCTAAAACTCGGTATCCAAAATTACTTCTTACGGCGACGAATGATGTGCTGGTTCGAGACCTTCTTCTTGCGCGTACGAAGGCCCTTCGTCGGCTTACCCCAGGGGGTAACAGAGGGACGACCAGAGGTGTGGTTCTTGCCCTCGCCACCGCCGTGCGGGTGGTCGACAGGGTTCATGACGGTACCGCGGACGGTCGGGCGCACGTTCATGTGACGCTTACGGCCGGCCTTGCCGATGACGATGTTGGCGTGATCGGCGTTGCCGACCTCACCGACGGTGGCGCGGCAGGTAACGAGGATGCGACGCATCTCGGAGGAAGGCATACGGACGATGGCGTACTTGCCCTCCTTACCCATCAGCTGGCAGGAGTTACCGGCGGAACGGGCGATAGCGGCGCCCTTGCCCGGCTGGAACTCAACGGCGTGGATGAGCGTACCGACGGGGATGTCGGCGAGGGGCAGAGCGTTGCCCGGCTTGATGTCGGCGTCAGAACCGGACATGATGGTCTGACCGACCTCGAGGCCCTTGGGGGCCAGGATGTAGCGCTTCTCACCGTCAGCGTAGTGCAGCAGAGCGATGCGAGCGGAACGGTTCGGATCGTACTCGATCGTGGCAACCTTGGCGGGCACGCCGTCCTTGTTGCGCTTGAAGTCGATCACGCGGTAACGACGCTTCACGCCGCCGCCCTGGTGGCGGGTGGTGATGCGGCCGTTGTTGTTACGACCGGCCTTCTTGGGCAGGGGCTCGAGAAGAGACTTCTCGGGCTTGGTGCAGGTGATCTCAGAGAAATCGGAGATCGTCTGCCAACGCCTACCAGCGGAGGTCGGCTTAAGGTGCTTTACAGCCATTACAATCCCTTTCAATAGGAATCCGTTAGCCATCGCAGACAGGGATTCGAGGTTCTGCCTCGGGTGCGATGACACCGGACGTATACACGGTTCCGGGCGTGTCCATTTTATACGCCCGAAACCTTGAGCTCTCGCCTCCCCTATTTGGGAGGCATGAGCTCACTCAACAGCAGCGAGTCTTAGGCCTGGTTGCCAAAGACCTCGATGGTGTCGCCCTCGGCCAGCGTGACGATGGCCTTCTTCCAAGAACGGGTCTTGCCGGCGACATAGCGCACGCGCTTGGTCTTGGGCTTGACCGTCAAGGTGTTCACGCGAACGACCTTGACGCCGAAGATCTCCTCGACAGCGTCCTTGATCTGATACTTGTTAGCATCCTTGGCGACCTCGAACGTGTACTTGTTCTGCTCCATGCCGGAGAAGGAACGCTCGGACACGATCGGACGGATGATGATCTCGTGGGCGGTCATTTATGCAAGCACCTCCCCGAAGTGAGCGGCGATGTCGGCGGGCATCAGCACAGCGTTGTTGTTGACGAGATCGTAGGTGTTGGCCTCGTCAGCGGTGATGATGAACGTCTTGGGAATATTGCGGAACGACAGGTAGGCGTTGACGTCCTCATCGCGAACGATGATGGTCAGACGCTTGCCCTCAAGGCCAAGAGCCTTGAGCATGGCGACGGCAGCCTTGGTGGAAGGCTTCTCGAAGCCGTAGTCGTCGACGAGCACGAGCTCGCCATCGGCCAGCTTGGCGGACAGCGCGGAGCGCATAGCCAGCTTGACCTCCTTGTTGTTCATACGCTTAGCGTAGGAACGGGGCTTGGGGGCGAAGACAACGCCACCGTGACGCCACTGGGCAGCACGGATGGAACCCTGGCGGGCACGGCCGGTGCCCTTCTGACGCCAAGGCTTCTTGCCGCCACCGGAAACCTCAGAGCGGCCCTTAGCGGACTGGGTGCCCTGACGCCAAGAGGCCATCTGGCACTTGACGATGTGGTGCATAACGTGGATGTTCGGCTCGATGCCGTACACCTCAGCGGCGAGCTCGGCCTCGGCGACCTTCTTGCCCTCGCTGTTCTTTACTTCAAACTTTGCCATTTAAGTGTTCTCCTTGGTATGACGCTGGGCTAAATGGGCTGGGCCCTTAGGCCATACGGATGGCGACGAGACCATTCTTGGCACCCGGGACAGCGCCCTTGACCAAGATGAGGTTCTGCTCGGCATCGATGCGGACAACGGAAAGGTTCTTGACGGTAACGCGCTCGTTACCCATGTGACCGGCCATCTTGACGCCCTTGAGGACGCGCGCAGGATAGGCGCACTGACCGATAGAACCGGGGTGACGCTGGAAGTGAGAACCATGCGTCATAGGACCGCGGCGCTGACCCCAGCGCTTGATGCGACCCTGGAAGCCCTTACCCTTGGAGGTACCGATGACGTCGACCTTCTCGACATCAGCGAAATCAGCGACGGTGACGACCTCGCCGACCTTGTGCTCCTCGCCGTTCTCGACGCGGACCTCACGAAGGAAGCGGACAGGCTCGACGCCAGCCTTGGCGAAGTGACCAGCCATGGGCTTGTTCACGTTCTTGGCCTTGATGTCGCCGAAACCGATCTGGACGGCGTCATAGCCGTCGGTTGCCTGAGTTTTAACCTGCGAGACAGCGCAGGGGCCAGCCTGGATGACCGTGACGGGAACGACGTTGTCGTCCTCGTCCCAAACCTGGGTCATGCCAATCTTGCGGCCGAGAATCATGCTGATCAAGATATGATCCCAACTCTCGCGTGGTCTTGGGACAATGCGTACACCACCGAGCGTACGCCCCTAGAGGACCACTACTTACACGACGTGCTCCCCAGCCTTGTATTTCGCCCGGACTACCTGACAACCCTATTAAGCAGGCATTTTGTCCAGCCAGAATACTCCCCTGGTTTCACACAGCTGTTTAGTATACACGGCTGCGGGCGTATCCATCGAGATTCATATTTCACTCACATTGTTTACGCAGGTAAAGTGCGTGGATGGCTCCCGAGCACGGCGGAGGGCCGGAGAAATATATTAAGGTC
>CATYIU010000041.1:0-20799 GCA_958407445.1 uncultured Collinsella sp. | reverse complement strand
TACCCTACCGGGAGTAGCATCGAAGGTTGACAAAACTATAGGAACACCCAACGACCAAGTTAGGCGATGTGGAGGGGGTTGGCGGCGTCGACGGCGTCGGGGGCGTCAGAAGGACCGTCGGGGGCAGCGTCTGCCGGGTCCTCGTCGGGAGTCTCGATCTGCTTGATCATGACCTCCTGGCCCTGCAGCAGGTATGTCTCGCCGCTGCCGCAATGAGGGCAGGTCTTGCCGTGCTCGACCGTCGCGTAGTCACGGCCGCATGCCTCGCAATGCGTCACGGCCTCGACGGGCTCCACGATAAGCTCCGCGCCCTGCGTGATAAGCTTTTTATCTGCCGCCCAGCGCCAAGCGTCGAGCAGCAAGTCGGGAACGACGCCCGAGACCTCGCCCAGCAGCAACGTCACGCTCGAAACGCGACGCACGCCATTGGCGCGCGCCACGTTCTCAACATCGCGAATGATGTGATAGACGATTCCGAGCTCGTGCACTATTCTTTCCTTCCGCCGTTCCCGTTATGACTACTTACTTGCGACCGAATTTGATCTTGATGGCGCGCTTGAGCGCGTACTTGCCGAGGCTTGGAAGCTTTTGCTCGTATTTGACCATCGTGGAGCACTCGGGGCGGTCGCGATCCAGATGGATGGCATCGAATGCGCACTTGGTGGTGCACAGGCCGCAGCCGATGCACTTGTTGGGGTCGACGATCGAGGCACCGCAGCCCAAGCAGCGAGCGGTCTCGGCGCGCACCTGCTCCTCGGTAAAGGTCTCGACGTACTCGCTAAAGGGCGCAGCCTTCTCGCGCTCGCGGTCGACACGTGCCACCTCGCGGCTTGCGTTGTCATAGCTCTCAATCACAACATCGTCGCGGTCAAGCGCGGTGTAGCGGCGCTGGTTGCGGCCGATGGTGAGCGTGGAGCCCGGCTGCACAAAGCGATGGATGGACACGGCGGCCTCGTGACCGGCGGCGATGGCGTCGATAGCAAAGCTGGGACCGGTGTAGACGTCGCCGCCCACAAAGATGTCAGGCTCGGCGGTCTGGTACGTCTGCGGATCGGCAAGGGCACCCTGGCTGCGGCCGAGCTCCACCTTGGAGCCAGCCAGCAGGTCGCCCCACACAATGGACTGGCCGATGGACATGACCACGCGGTCGGCATCGACACGGCGCAAGTCGTTCTCGTCATACTCGGGCGCAAAACGGCCCTCGTCGTCAAAGACACGCGTGCAGCGCTTAAAGGTGATACCGCACACACGACCGGCCTCGTCCAGGTGAATCTCCTTGGGGCCCCAGCCGCAGCTAATGTGCGCGCCGTCCTCGATGGCCTCGCGACGCTCCTCCTCGCTGGCAGGCATCTTGACCTCGCTCTCCAGGCAGAACATCTCAACGTGCTCGGAACCCAGACGGCAGGCGTTGCGCGCGACATCGATGGCCACGTTGCCGCCGCCCACCACGATGGTGCGCCCGGGCAGCGCGTCGATCTTGCCGCTGTTGACCTCGCGCAAAAAGTCGACGGCCACGGTCACGTCCTCGGCATCCTCGCCCGGAATACCGGCAAGGCGGCCACCCTGGCAGCCAATGGCCACGTAAAAGGCTTTAAAACCCTGCGCGCGAAGCTCGTCGAGCGTCACATCGCGACCGACTTCCACGCCATAGCGAAACTCGGCACCCATCAGGCGAATGACCTCGACCTCCGCCTCGATAACATCCTTCTGCAGCTTAAAGCTGGGAATGCCATAGGTGAGCATGCCACCCGGGCGCTCGTTTTTCTCGAACACGACGGGCTTATAGCCCTTCTCGGCCAGATAAAAAGCGCAGGACAGACCAGCCGGACCGGCACCGATGATGGCAATCTTCTGGTCGAAGCCGCCAGCACGCGTCGGGGTCACCACGGGCGGGACATAGCGAGTCGCGGCATCCAGATCGCGCTGGGCGATAAACTTCTTGACCTCGTCGATGGCCACGGCCTCGTCCACGCGACCGCGGGTGCAGGCATCCTCACAGCGGCGGTTGCACACACGGCCGCAGATAGCGGGCAACGGGTTCTCGCGCTTGATGAGCGCCAACGCCTCGTCATAGCGGCCCTGCGCCGCGAGCTTCAAATAGCCCTGAACGGCAACGTGCGCGGGGCAGGCCGTCTTGCAGGGAGCGGTGCCGGACTCATGCGTCTCGATACGGTTGTCGTTGCGGTAGTTGGGCGACCACTTGGTGTGGTCCCACTTGGTGGCATCGGGCAGCTCCTGGCGCGGATACTCGGGCACCTGTCCGCCAGCCTTTTTGCTACAGAGCTTCTGGCCCAGTTTGGCGGCGCCGGCCGGACACACCTCAACGCAGCGACCGCAGGCCACGCACTTGTCCTTCTCGACCTTGGCGACGTAGGCCGAGCGCGACAGGTTGGGCGTGTTGAACAGCTGCGAAGTGCGCAGGGCGTAGCACACGTTGACGTTGCAGTTGCAGATGGCGAAGATTTTGTTCTCACCGTCGATGTTGGTGATCTGGTGCACAAAGCCGTTGTCCTCGGCCTGGCGCAGGATGTCGTAGACCTCCTCGCGCGTCACATAATGGCCGCGGTCGGTCTCGACCACGTAGTCGGCCATATCGCCCACGGCGATGCACCAATCGGCCGGGTCGTCGGCGCAGCCCTCTCCCATCACGCGACGGCTCGCGCGGCAGCTGCAGGTGCTAGCGGCATACTTACCTTCGTATTTGTCGAGCCAATGCTCGATATGCTCGATCGGCACCGAGGTGCTCGCGGCATCGATGGCCTTCTCGACCGGAATGACATGCATGCCGATGCCGGCACCGCCGGGCGGCACCATCGGCGTGGCCTTGGACAGCGGTCCCTTGGACGCCTGCTCAAAGAACTTGGCATAGACCGGGTGCTCCTCGAGCTGGCTCACGCGCATGTTGAGGAACTCGGCGGAACCCGGCACCAGCATGGGCAGCACCCACTGCTTGGCGCGCTCGGGGTTTTCCCAGTTGTACTCGAGCAGACCCGTGTAGCTCATGTCGTCGAGCATTTTTTCGATATCGGCCTCGGGCATGCCGGTGAGCTTGACCATCTCGGGCAGCGTATAGGGACGGCGCATCTTCATCTTGCAGAGCACTTCGGCCTGCTCGTCGGTTGCGGCCTCGGCAAACGACCAGTACTCGTAGCCCAGCAGCTCGTCGCGGTGCAGCAGGCGGTTGGTGCAGTGCTCACACAGTTTGACGATGGCCTCGCGCGGATGCTCCGGTATCGGCGGCACGAACTCCGCGCCGATATCGGGCTCGGTATAGCTAATCCCCGGTCCGTTGAGAATCATAGTCGTCCCTTCTCTTGCCACAGCCCGGCGAGACCGCGGCGCCCCTCTTTGTACGGGTTCGACATGCCCCCATGCCGTTCACCCGCTATTGTTGACATTGTGTCAAAAACAGTATTGACGAACCGTCAACAATATTCAAGACTGTTAGGCGAACGGTCAGGCAAAAGAGGATGAAAGGCGGCAAAACATGGGCAACAACGCAGCAGATATCTCTGTGGTCGATGCCGTCCCCGCATCCGATAGCGCGGCAAAACGCCTGACGGGCGACGAGCGCCGTCGCGAGATCCTCGCCGCTGTGCGCGCCGTGAGCGCCGAGCTTGGTGTGTCCCATCTTTCGGTATCGGCCGTGACCAAGCGGGCTGGCTGCACGCGTTCGCTGTTCTACCACTACTTTGCCGATATGGATGCCGCCGTCACCGCCGTTATGGACGAGGCAATCGACGGCTTTATCGCCGAGCTCGAGCAGTGGAACGCCAGCCGCACGGTTGGCGACATCGAAGGCGCACTCGACACCGTTGCTCCGCTCTTTAAGCGCCTGGTCGTGAGCGGCCACGAGTTGCCGAGCACGCTCACCTCGAGCAGCGGCGCGCTCTACGGCGGCTTTTTGCACAACGTGGTCCAGCGCGTGGCGCAGTATATCTGCGATACCACCGTGGTGGATTTTGTCGCCCATCACGAGCTACGCATCGACCATGTCTACGAGACGTTCTACACCCTCATCATGGGGCTGCTGATGTATATCCGCACGCACCCCGATGTGCCCGACGAGACAGTCAAGGAAATCATCGCCTCGACGCTCCATATCGAGGGCTATACCGCCAAGTATCAGGAGCGCAAGCCCCAGAACTGACGACATTTGGCCAAACTGCCCGCGATCAGAAGAGGGGCCGCGGGCTTGTGAAAGGAGAGCAGCATGCTGTTCGATGTTTAGGGTAGCAATACCCTTATCCACTGGGCCGGCTGGGCCATGGTCTTTATTGGCCTGATCGTGCTCAACGAGGTCGGCCGCCGCACCAAGCTGGGCGCGGCCATCATCTTTGGCGTGGCTCCGCTGGCCATGACCATCTACTGCGTCGCTATCGCCATCGGCGTCTCACAGGGTGCCGAGTGGGCGCTCACCAACCCCACCCATGTGTACCAGAACAGCTGGTTCCACTACGCCAAGGTATACGCGGCGCTGGCCGGTTGCTGGGGCTTCATTGCCATTAAGTACCAGTGGGGCAAGATCGGCAAGGCGCATTGGTTCCGCGCGTGGCCGTTTGTGATCGTCGCCATCAACATCATGATCGCCGTCGTGTCCGACTTTGAGAGCGCCTATCACTTCTTTGTCCTGGGCGAGTCCACCTGGGTCACCTCCGAGGGCGCCACGCAGCTCGCCGGCTGGAACAACGTGTTCAACGGCATCGCCGGTATCATCAACATCTTCTGCATGACCGGTTGGTGGAGTGTCTACGCCTCTGAGGACAAGACCGACATGCTGTGGCCCGACATGACCTGGGTCTACATCATCGCCTACGATATCTGGAACTTCTGCTACACCTACAACTGCTTGCCCACCCACTCCTGGTTCTGCGGCTTTGCACTGCTGCTGGCGCCCACCGTCGCCGCCTTTATCTGGAACAAGGGCGGCTGGATCCAGAACCGTGCCTTTACGCTGGCTATTTGGTGCATGTTTGCCCAGGTATTCCCGTACTTCCAGGAGGAGTCCATCTTTGTGACCCACTCCACGCTCGACCCCGGCGCCGCTACCGCGGTCTCGATCGCCGCACTGGTCGCCAACATCGCCGCGATCATCTACATCGTCTACCGTGCCAAGAAGCTCGGCCGCAATCCCTACAAGCAGGACGTCTTTGAGGGCACCAGCGATTGGGAGAAGGCTACCGCTCGCCGCGCCAAGGTTGATTACGCGCACGCCGAGTAACATGCCCGGCGCAAACGCCGCTTGAATGTGAAGCAGCATAGCCGGCTCCGCGCAACTCAACGCATTGCAGAGCCCCCGGAATGTGATTCGTCCGCGTTCCGGGGGCCTTTTGCTGCCGCGAGGATGCGGCCGAACGATGCGCTCAGGTTAAATCGGATCTTATATTTCGTATGCGCTTTATATGGCTCCATTTTTGGGTACAGTGTTGAGCCGATATTGCATTGGGGGATATATGAGCGATGAGACGTATGGCCGCGAGGATGCGGCCCAGGATGCGGAAGCATGTGCCGAAGCCCTGGAGAGCCTTGACCGGATCGCGCTAGACGAGCTCTCGTTTAGCGATTCGGTCGTCGACGCGCAAGACGAGGTGCACGAAGACACTGAGGACGAAGGCGGCGACGCCAAAGACGCTCCTGACGAAGCCGAAGAGGACGATAGCGAGGCCGACGACCAGCCCGAATCCGACACGGGCGAGGAAACCGTCTTGCTCGACAGCTTACCGGCCGAAGATTCGCTGACTCGCGAGCTTCCTGGCCTGGGTTCCGCACCAGCCGTGGATGAGACCATCGCCATGGGCGATATTCCCCTGCCGTCCGTTCCCTCGGCACACGAAGCCGAGGTCCGCCATCGCAAGATGTCGCCCAAGCGCCGCAATCTGATGGTCGCCGGTGTCGTGGCCGTCGCGCTCGTCGCCGGCGGTGCAGGCTATGCTGCCTGGAACGGATATCAGCAAGAGCAGGCTGCCGCTGTCGCCGCCAATGCCCACACGATGATGTCGGTGCAGATTGGCGTGCATGCCGCGGGCCTCGACTGTTCCGCCGGCTCCAAGATTCCCGTACAAGTGAGTGGCCAGGATTCTGACGGATCCTCCGTGAGCGAAACACTCTATGTTGACGAGCACGGCCGTGGCATCAAACTGCTACCCGGTGACTACACGCTCTCCATCGCTGCCTCCCCCATCGCGTCCGACGGCACCGTCTATACCGTGCCGACCACCAAGGCGCAGGTCACGATCAAGAGCGACGGACAGGACCTAAGCAGCCAGGCCGCCTTTAAGCTCAAGGTGCCTTCGGCCGACACGGTAACCGACGACCAGATCGATGCCGCCGCCAAATATGCCGAGGAGGGAGGCGCGAGCTCCGCCGCCACCGCCAAGGTGCTCCAGCAGGCGGCAACCGCGCGGCGCGACGCCGCCGTCAATGCCGTGAGCGCGCAAAAGGCACAGGCAGCCCGCGATGCTGACGCTCGCCACAAGGCAACCGACCTCTACCAGCTCGATATCCCCGTCGAGTGGTACGGCAAGGTCGAGACTTGGCAAAATGGCAGCACGCTATGCATCTATCTTGCCGGCGACAGCGATACGCCGATTGTGACGCTCGTCGCGGTGCGCGAGGGCGAGAGCTTTACGCCCGATGAGGGCGATACGGTTTTGGGTGCGGCCAATCTAGGCAACGGTTATACCGTCTACGCCAGCGGCCCCGTCTATCCGTACGTGGTGTCCCAGACCATCAACGGACGGACGCAGAATCCCGTGTCAACCTACCCCATGGACACGGCCATTGAGCTTGTCGAGCTCACGACCGGTAACCGCTACACCTATAGCCAGATCAAGAACGTACTGGTCGGCAAAGACGGCAAGGCAGACGCCGCGACCAAACTCGAGACCGACTACCTCGCCCAGATTCTCCTGCCGAGCATCAAGGCCCAGGACTAGCGGACCATGACACCTGAGTCCTGGCCTCGCAAATCCATAGACGATTAGGAAAGGAGCCACTTCCATGCGGGCACAGCATGTACCACGCCGTGTTTGCATGGAATATCGGCCTGCTCATCCATGGTAACGATTACCGACTCGCCAAGATCAAACTGGGCCATCGCGGCATCGAGCGCGGCAATTTCGCGCTCGCGCGTTTTCTCGCTTGTCATATCCACACTTACCTGAATCAGGCCGTAAGCCTGCATGAGCAGTGCATCCCCAGCCACAAAGTCCACCTCATGGCTTTTATTCTTATCTTTAATCAGCAGGCGGCAAACCGAACCGGGCCGCACGGCGGGGGTCCTTCTTCTGAGCGCATTGAACACCGCGGTCTCGAGCCTCTGACCATGATCCAATGCCGATACGGGGGAGAACGCTCCGAACATCGCAGGATCGACGGCGTAGACCTTAGACGCAGACCGCGTATTATTTGCAAGCGAACGCGTG
The DNA here is from genome assembly GCA_958407445.1 of uncultured Collinsella sp. Lineage (GTDB taxonomy): Bacteria > Actinomycetota > Coriobacteriia > Coriobacteriales > Coriobacteriaceae > Collinsella. Next base: position 13,375 of record CATYIU010000041.1, on the reverse strand, counting down.
AACTCCGGCACCGAAAACAGCAGGTAGGCGTCCTCGTAATACTCAAGTAAGTCGCTGAGCGTATTTCGACTGACGGATATCTGTCTGCTCTTGAACTCGTTGTACACTTTGTTCACTGACAGCTCTCGTCCCGAAGATGCCATGCACCGCGCCAGAAACAGCGAGGCCAAACGGGGGTTCTTGACGTCGTAACGTTCAACGACGTCCATGGCGACCGTTCGCGACGCATATTCCTGCAGCAGCTGAATCGCGTCTGCGGGCGTCTGCTCAAGTGTCGCGATGAATCCCCCTCGCTCGAGATATCCGACCAGATGGTGTCGGAGCAACGCTGCATTGCTCGAGGAGAAGGGTGCGTTCGACTCAGGAACGCTCCCCGTCTTATATCGGACGTATTCCGAAAAACTCAACGGAAAAAGCTCTCGCACAAGAGAACGGCCCCTGAACTCGCTCTTAAGTTCTGAGGACAGCATCTTAGAAGAAGATCCCGTCACGTAAACGGTCGCCTTCTCCGCATCGACCACGCGTCGCAGAAACGCACCCCATTCGGGTATTTCCTGGATCTCGTCAAAGAAAAGGTAGGCGCCCTCGCCTCGAGCAGCAGGATATAGTGCATAGAATGTATCGAGCACGTCCGCTAGTAGCGATGGCTCATACGGACGCAAGCGCTCATCCTCAAAATTGAAATATAGCATCCGGTCAAGCTCGACGCCTTGGCCCTGAAGCCGCCGCATCTCCTGATACAGGCGATACGTCTTTCCACAACGACGGGCGCCCACAATCACATATACGATGTTGTCGCGCTTTGGCTCCTGCGGGTTGCCCAGATCAAGGTCGCGCTCAAAGACCTGCGGAATCCCCTGTTGCTCAAAGTCCTTTATTTTTTGAGCCACCAAGTCGTTGAATGCCATAATACTCCAATCTTGCTCTCCTGCTATTCAAGATTATAACGATTCTTGATTAGCAGGAGAGCAAGATTATGCGTATCTTGATTAATGGATAAGCAAGTTTTCTATTAGTGGCCCCTCCCGGAGGATATCGAGCGGCCAAGAGGGGGCAGGCATGAACGCCTCTAGCCGAAAACAAAGTAGCTAAAAAAGCCCCGTCCCAAATGAGCTACTTAACGCCAGGGGTCGGCTTCGAAGAGGGGCTCGCGCTCGGGGCGACGATCGCTATAAGGATCGTAGCCGTCGTCATCCTCGTTCTCAGCACGGATGTAGGGGTCGCGCGGCTTGGGCACAGGCTTGGGTGCAGGCTTGGGTGCGGCGGGTGCGGCATCGGTCGCCGGCGTGGTCGTCTTGTTCTTATCTGTCATCTGCATAGCTCCTTGCCATGTACTCACGTTCAACACCATCGATTGTCGCACGAAAAAGGGCGGCGGACCCGATTGGATCCGCCGCCCTTGGCGTTTTGCGATGAGGGGCGGTTTTAAAGCCGGCCCAAAATCTACTCGGCGTCGGGGACTTCGTAGGTGGCCGCCGGCGTGTTGTCGCACACGACGGTAAAGCCGCCGTCCTTGTCGACATCGACCGTCACCTGATCGCCCTCGCGCACCGTACCGTCGATGATAGCGGCGGCAATGGCATCCACGACCTCGCGCTGCACGAGACGCTTGAGCGGACGGGCGCCAAAGACCGGGTCCAGGCCGCCCACGGCGAGCATCTGCTTGGCCGCCGGGGTGATGGCCAGCGTCATGCGCTCCTTGGCCAGACGCGCGCGGACGTCGGCGAGCTGGATGTCGACGATCTTCTCGATCTGCGCCATGCCGAGCGGATGGAACACCACGATATCGTCGATACGGTTGAGGAACTCGGGGCGGAAGGTTTGAGCCATGGCCCCGTCAACCTGATGGCGCATCTCCTCCTCGTCCTTGCCGGACAGATCGGCGATAGCCTTGGAGCCCACGTTGGACGTCATGATGATAATCGTGTTCTTGAAGGACACTTGGCGACCCTGACCGTCGGTCAAACGGCCGTCGTCGAGCACCTGCAGCAGCACGTTAAAGACATCCGGATGAGCCTTCTCCATCTCGTCGAGCAAGATCACGGAGTAGGGACGACGGCGCACGGCCTCGGTGAGCTGGCCGCCCTCGTCATAGCCCACGTATCCCGGGGGCGCACCGATCAGACGCTGGACGCTGAACTTCTCCATATACTCGGACATGTCGATACGCACGAGCGCGCGCTCGTCATCGAACAGGCACTCGGCCAGCGCCTTGGCGAGCTCGGTCTTGCCTACGCCGGTGGGGCCCAGGAAGAAGAAGCTGCCGATGGGCTTGTCTGGGTCGGAGAGACCCGCACGGCTGCGACGCACGGCCGCGGCTACAGCGGAGACGGCCTCGTCCTGACCGATAACGCGCTTATGCAGCTCGCCCTCCAAGCCCTTCAACTTGTCGAGCTCGCCCTGCATCATCTTGGACACGGGCACACCGGTCCAGGCGCTCACGACCTCGGCGATCTCGTCGGAGGTCACCTGTTCGTTGAGGCCCTCGCCGTCCTGCTGCTTTTGCGCCTCGAGCGCAGCCTCGGAATCCTGAATCTGCTGCTGCAGACCCGGGATCACAGAATAGCGAAGCTCGGACGCACGGCCCAGATCGCCGTTGCGCGTCGCGCGCTCCTCTTCGCTCTTGGCCGCGTCGAGCTGGCCTTTGAGCTCCTGCACGTGGTCGATGGCGTTCTTCTGGTTGAGCCAGCCGGCCTTTTGCACGTTGAGCTTTTCTTGGACCTCGGCGATCTCTTGGCGCAGGGCCTCCAGACGCTCCTTGGAGGCGTCGTCGGTCTCTTTCATGAGCGCCTGCTCCTCAATCTGCAGCTGGGTGAGCTGACGCGTGGTGGCATCAATCTCGACCGGCATGCTGTCGAGCTCCATGCGCAGGCGGCTTGCGGCCTCGTCGACCAGGTCGATGGCCTTATCGGGCAGGAAGCGGTCGGCGATGTAGCGGTCGGAGAGGTCGGCGGCCGCCACGAGCGCGCCATCGGTGATGTGCACGCCGTGGAAGATTTCGTACTTCTCCTTGAGGCCACGCAGGATCGAGATGGTGTCCTCGACGGTAGGCTCGCTGACCATCACGGTCTGGAAACGACGGGCGAGCGCCGCGTCCTTCTCGATGTACTTGCGATACTCGTCGAGCGTGGTCGCGCCGATCGCGTGCAGGTCGCCACGGGCAAGCGCCGGCTTCAGGATGTTGCCGGCGTCCATGGAGCCCTCGGTGGCACCCGCGCCCACGATGGTGTGGAGCTCATCGATGAACAGGATGACCTTACCCTCGGATTTTTGTACTTCCTTGAGCACGGCCTTTAAGCGGTCCTCAAACTCGCCGCGGTACTTGGCGCCGGCGACCAGCGCGCTCATGTCGAGCTCGATGAGGTCGCGATCGCGCAGGGTACTCGGCACGTCGCCGGCCACGATACGCTGGGCGATGCCCTCGACGATGGCCGTCTTACCGACGCCCGGCTCGCCGATGAGCACGGGGTTATTCTTGGTGCGGCGGGACAGGACCTGGATGGTACGACGAATCTCGTCGGTACGGCCGATGACCGGGTCGAGCTTGCCGGCGCGGGCAAGGTCGCAGATATTGCGGCCGTACTGCTCCAGCGCCTCAAACTGGGTCTTGTCCTCGGCAGACGTCACGCGGTCATCGCCACGCAGCTCCTCGTAGACCTGCTCGATGCGCTCCTTGGTGACGCCGGCGTCACGCAGTACACGACCAGCCTCGCCCTTGTCCTCGGCAAGCGCCATCAGCAGATGCTCGGTCACCACAAAGCTGTCGCCCATCTTGGTGGCCTTCTTCTCGGCCTTCTCGATGACGCGGACGAGCTCATTGGACAGGCCCATCTGCCGGCCCTCGCCCGAAACCTTGGGCGCGCGGTCGATGGCATCTTGTGTGGAGCGTGCAAGCTGGGCCGGATCGGCGCCGATGCGCTCGATGATCACGGAGATATTGCGCTCGCCGGCACCAAGCAGGGCGGACAGCAGGTGAATCGGCTCCACCGCGCCGGCCTGCGCGTCGGCAGCCGTGCTCATGGCGGTCTGCAGCGCCTCGCGCGACGTCATTGCTAGCTTATCGATTCTCATGGAATCACCTCTCTTGGGGCGGCCGCCCTACGGGGCGGCTTCACGTTGTTCGAGAAGTATTGTTGCCAGCTTTGCGCGATTATATACATAAATCTAAGTCTCTATATATAAGATTTTCTGAGTGCTCTCATGACATGCGAATCACCACAAAGAGGACAGGCACCTTTGTGGTGGTCGCGGTCTCTACTCCTTCGCCGAACCCGTACTTCCCGATTCGACGGTCCAGGGCATCTCATCCTCGAACAGCCATGTACGGGCAGACCCACTATCGCGTGCAGTCTGCGGGTCAGGCAAGCAGGTCTGTTTATAGGCATCTTGGATACACTGACCCATAAAATCGTTGAGCTCGGTCTGGTCGCCCTCCATGACATAGGCGACATCGCCGTCCATGATGTAGATGCCCGGACCCTCATTGCCCTCGTAGCCCGGATCGTACGAGACATCACATAACTTTGCGCCGTTTGCAGTGTCCAGCTCGATGGAAGAGTGGCATCCGCCAACCATGTCGTTCGCTTTTGCCCGATAGGACGCATATCTGTACCAACGCTTAAATGTTTTGCCCTTGAGTAGCTTGGACGCCCTATCGATCAGGCTTGTATCCGTGGTATAGCGCATGGCCCCAAGCTGAATACGCGGATAATTGCTAATACCCAGCACAGCCGGCTGCTCATCAAAATCAACGGTAATGGTCTCGGGCTTGTCGTCGCCGGTCAGAAGTTCGACAGATTGAGTCACAGGCTTGACCACCGGCTCCGTCACCGCAGCAGGTAGAAACGCCATGCCGACAGCGCCCATGCCAACCACAGTGATCGCAAGCGCCAAAACAATCAATCCAATACGGGCAGGACTTCTCACAGCAAAGCACCTCGCAACGCAAACCTTCGCTACCTGCACTAATGATATCGCCAGCCAGCACTATTACCAAAAGAAGCCGCGCGCTCCTCACCACCACAAAGGGGACAGGCGCCTTTGTGGTGGTTCTCGGTTTCGACGGCCAGCTGTCACACGTTATGAGATTAAAATTGAATTGTTAGCTGAGATTATTCATTTGTCATCGAGCTTGCCTGCTCTTAGTCTCGAGGAGCGCATATGAAGCCGCCTCATTCCACCGGTCGCAACGTCATCGCCATTCTCGCCATACCCATCGTGATGCTCTTCCTTATCGTCATCACGCCCTTTTCCCTTGGTATCACCTCGCCCTTCGATTTATGCGGAATGGTCGACGCCGGCTCGCGTGCCACCTCGCTCTCCTTTATCTGTCGCGGCGTGTTTTACGAAGATGGAATTCCCACCGGAATTTGGCAGTCAAAGTTGCCACTGCTCGGTCAGATCGACGGATGCTCCCCCTATTTCTGCCTTGGACCTCAGGCGCTAAACTATCTAATCGACGACCAGCCACTCGACTCCATCACCCTCGCCTACGACTACGCACCAAACACCGATGAGCGCCACATGAACCAAGTCCTCGACAAGATGCTTGGACAGTGCGGGCTCACCGAGGAGGCCGGTCGAACCATCTATAGCAACCAGAAATTAAAGCGAACAGAACTCCGCCGTGTCGGAAAAATCAAAGGGCGAAACGGGGCCGCCTACTGGGATGCCTGGGCAACACGCGACAAGGGCGAATTCGGACACAGCACCTATATGGTCACTGTCTACACCAAAGACGGAATTAAGGACAATGTTGACGATTTCGCGTCCTCCAAACTCGGCATCCCCAAAACAACCAAACCCGCCAACCCGGATGAAATTCTGTAGAGCCGCCCATTAACATGCCGCTCAACGATCACAACAACATCGAGCTCGTCCCCACCCCCACAAAGGTGCCTGTCCCCTTTGTGGTGGTTTTCAACAAAAAGAAGCCGCCCCGATAACAGGGACGGCATCAAGCAAGTCTATTTTTGGCGCCCCTCAAGACCCAACGAGAACGCAGAAATGTAGCCCGGGGCTTACCCTTTCCCGAACGCGACCCTCGCGAAGCGCGTGAGCGAGCGGGAAAGGGTAAGCCCCGGGCGGACAATTAAGTGCGTTACTCGGCAGCGGCCTTGAACTTGTTGTAGTTGATCAGGCAGCCGGCCTTGACGATGGCACGCTCCTCGGCCGTCATATCGGCAATGTAGAGCTCAATCCGCTCGACCGCACCATCGGCGCGCACCACGTAGGCGGCGATGTCCTTTAGGTCGCCATCGAGCGCGGCACGGATACCCGGCACAAAGACGTAATCGCCCACCTCAAAGTCAGGCTCTGCCTCCATCTGGAAGGGCACCATACCCCAGTTCATGACGTTGGAGCGATAGCGCTTGGTAGCGTACTCGTGGACGATGTTGGCCAAGCCGCCGATAACGCGCTGGCAGCTCGCCGCCTGCTCGCGGGCGCTGCCGTCGCCGGGCTTCTTGGCATAGAGCATGGAGCCGTACTCGGTCGCCTTGGCATCGGCCGCGACGCCCACGCCGGCCAGCGCCTCAAACACGCCGGCAAGCTCGGCATCGAGCGCCGCCAGGTCGCCCGCGGCCTCGCCGGAAACGCGACGCTTCTCCACAGCGTCGACCTCCTTGGAACGACCCACGTAGGCCGGGTCGCGACGGCTCAGCGTAAACTCAGCCAGGCCCAGCGGATTGGAGCGGAAGGAGCTCGTCTCGCCCGAGGGAATGAGCTCGTCGGTCGTGGTGACCGGGTCCATGATCTTGGAGCACACCTTGAGCAGGATATCGTCGCCGAGGGGCTCCATCGCGGGCCACGGCTTGATGTTGGGACCCTCGACCAGCTCGTCGGCAGGCTCCGCCTTGCCAAAGCCCCAGTACACACGCTTTTTGTACGGCGCGTCGTCAAAGGTGTACTCGCAGGCCTCGTCCCAAGTCTCCTCGGGCAGGTCGGTCGCCGGCGTCAGGACGCCGCCGTTGGCGGCCGTCGCCGCAATGGAGCGGGCGTCCATCAGAGCCACGGCGCTCAGCTGGCCGTTGCCCGGCTTGGAACCCTCGCGGTTGGGGAAGTTGCGCGTGGTGTGGCGGATCGAAAGGCCGTTGTTGGCGGGCGTGTCGCCGGCACCGAAGCACGGGCCGCAGAACGCCGTGCGCACGATCGCGCCGGCCTCCATAAGGTCGTAGATATAGCCGCGGCGTGTAAGCTCGAGTGCCACGGGCTGGCTCGTGGGATAGACCGACAGCGAGAACTCGCCGCAGCCGGTGTTGGCGCCCTTGAGCACGCGGGCAGCCTGGACTACGGAGTCGTAGTTGCCGCCCGAGCAGCCGGCGATAACGCCCTGCTGCACGTGCAGCTTGCCGTCGACGATCTTGTCGAGCAGACTAAAGTGTGTCTTGCCCTCGCCGATCTTGGCGGCCTCGAGCTCAACCTCGTGCAGGATGTCCTCGAGGTTCTCGTTGAGCTCGTCGATCTCAAAGCCGTTGGAAGGATGGAACGGCAGCGCGATCATAGGCTTGATGCTCGACAGGTCGACCTCGACGCAGCCGTCGTAGTAGGCGACATCGGCGGGCTTGAGCTCGCGGTAGTCGTCGCCACGGCCGTGCATGGTCAAAAACGCGTGCGTGTCGTCGTCGGTTGCCCAGATGGAGGAAAGGCAGGTGGTCTCGGTGGTCATGACGTCGACGCCGTTGCGGTAGTCGGTCGTCATGCTCGCGATGCCGGGGCCCACGAACTCCATGACCTTGTTCTTGACATAGCCCTTGGCAAAGACGGCGCGGATAATGGCGAGCGCCACATCGTGCGGGCCGACGCCGGGGCGCGGGGCACCCGTGAGGTAGATGGCGACGACGCCGGGATAGGCGACGTCGTAGGTGTCGCGCAGCAGTTGCTTTGCCAGCTCGCCACCGCCCTCGCCCACGGCCATAGTGCCCAGAGCGCCGTAGCGGGTGTGCGAGTCGGAACCCAGGATCATCTTGCCGCAGCCCGCGAAGTTCTCACGCATAAAGGAGTGGATAACGGCGATATGCGGCGGAACGAAGATGCCACCGTACTTCTTGGCGGCCGAGAGGCCAAAGACGTGGTCGTCCTCGTTGATGGTGCCGCCCACGGCGCACAGCGAATTATGGCAGTTGGTGAGCACGTAAGGCAGCGGGAACTGCTCCATGCCCGAGGCGCGCGCCGTCTGGATGATGCCGACAAAGGTGATGTCGTGGCTCGCCATGGCGTCGAAGCGAATCTTGAGTGCCTCGGGATCTCCGGACGTATTGTGTGCCTGGAGGATCGAATACGCGATGGTGCCGCGCTTGGCATCCTCGGGCGTCTGCGTAATACCGCGCTCGGCAGCCTCGGCCGCAGGCACAACCTCGCTGCCGCCGCGCAGGTAGATGCCGTCCTCGTACAGCTTGACCATACTGTCTCCCACTCTGCCCAAAACGATTTGGGCGCATAGCATACATTCGTTCAATATCGTGCCATAGAACGGTTGCGAGTGGGTTACGAATCTGCACGTTCACTTTATCTCAGTAAAGCAAAGAACGAGTTGGGTGCCGGGGGCAGACTTAGACGCCGAAATGACGAGAGTGGATAATCTCCCACTTTGAGCCTGCAAACAGGCCAAAAACGGGAGATTATCCACTCTCATTCTGCGGGCACTCATTTAAGTCTGTCCCCAATGAGTGCCCGGCAGCGTCGGCGGAGCTATAGGTCGCTACCCGTACCTAGCAGCTTGCGCATGACTTGCTCGGGGTTGACTGAGCCGTCGCGCGGGGCCAGGGCGGTGATCTTCTTCTGCATCTTATACTCGTGCAGCTCGTCCTCGAGCTGGCGCACGCGAGCGCGGAGCTTCTCGTTCTCGCGCTCGCGCTCCTCGGAACGCTCCTTCATATCGAGGATGCGCACCACGCCGGCAAGGTTGATGCCCTCGTCAGTCAGTTGGTTGATGAGTTCCAGACGCTCGATATCGGCACGCGAATACAGGCGCGTGTTACCGCCCGAGCGCTGAGGATTCACCAGGCCCTTGGACTCGTAGACGCGCAGAGTCTGCGGGTGCATGCCGGTCAGCTCGGCCGCCACGCTGATCATGTACAGCGGTTTGTTCCTATTGTCCTCGGCCATGCTACCTGACCCCTTTCCGTCTCGTTATCGTCCATCATAAGCCCGCGGGCGTGGGCGTGCGCCGCGACCGCCCTAGTACGTCGCCTTGTAACGATTGACCTTCTCGCGATAGTCGCGCGTGTCGGCCTCGCGCAGCTTGGTCATGGCATCGCGCTCATCGTCGGACAGGTTCGTGGGAACCTGCACCTTGATCTCGACGAGCAGCGCGCCCGTGCGGCCACGGTGCTTAACATCGGGCGCGCCCATCTCCTTAAAGCGGAACTTCTTGCCCGTCTGGGTACCCGCGGGCACTTTCAAACGGACCGTCGCACCGCCGGGCGTGGGCACGTCCACCGTGCAGCCGAGCGCCGCCTCGTAGACCGAGACCGGTACCTCCATGGTCACGTCGGCGCCTTTGCGCCTAAACAGCGGATGCTCCTCCACATGCGTGGTCACGACCAGGTCGCCGCGCTCGCCGCCGGCAACGCCATACTCGCCGCGACGTTTGTAACGCAGCTTGCCGCCGTCGACCGCGCCTGCAGGCACCGAGACCGTAATGGTCTGCTGCTCGCCTGTCGAGGGAATGCGGTAGGTGACCTTGTGCGTCACACCGCGAAACGCGTCCTCGGCCGTCACATCGACGGTCAGCGACAGGTCGCCGCCCTTGCGAGCGCGGCTGCGGCCAGCGCCGGCACCGGCAGCGCCCGCAGCCCCGGCAAAGCCCGAGCCCCAATCGCTGCCCCAGGCGCCGTTGCCGCTAAAGATGCTGTCGAAGATGTCGCCCCAGCCGCTGGCACCAGCGCCGGCACCGTAGCCGCCGCCATACGCGCCGCCCGCGCCCGGCATGCCGCCAAACATGAGCATCTGGTCGTACTCTTTGCGCTTCTTCTCGTCCGAAAGCGTCTCGTAGGCCTCGCTAATCTCCTTGAACTTGGCCTCGTCGCCTCCGGCATCGGGGTGATATTTTTGCGCGAGCTTGCGAAACGCGCTCTTGATCTCTTTGTCGGAGGCGCTCTTGGATACGCCCAGGATGTCATAGAAGGTTTTGCCTGCAGCCATCGTAGCTCCTCTCCTGTTTCATCCGCCGCCCAGCGGGCGGCGGCTCATGCTTTCATATGGCACTAGGCCAGAAAGGGCCCCGGGTGTTGCCCCGGGGCCCTTCTCAATTACTCCTCGGTGCTCTCGGCCGTATCGGCCGCGGCATCCTCGGACGCCGCTTCGGGCTCCGGTGCGGGGCGCTTCTCGCCACCGTAGGTCACCGTCACCATCGCGGAACGCAGGATGCGATCCGCCATGCGGTAGCCCTTCTGGTACACGTCGTTGACGGTCTCGTCGTACTGCGATGCGTCCTCGACGCGACCCACGGCCTGGTGCTCAAGCGGATCGAACGCCTCACCCTTGGGATCGATGGGCTCAACGCCCTCGTGCGCAAACACATCGAGCAGCTTGGCATGCACCGCGTCGACGCCATCGACGAACTGCTTAAAATCGTCGGAAAGCTCCTGGCTACGGGCATGGTCGATCGCGCGCTCGATATCGTCAATCACCGGCAACAGCGCAGTGACAAGCTTCTCGGTCGCGCGCTCGCGCTCGGCGATACGCTCGTTGGCAGTGCGGCGACGGAAGTTCTCCCAGTCGGCCTGCAGACGGGCGGTACGCTCGGTGGCGTCCTTTGCCTTGTCCTCGGCGGCCTTCTGGGCCTCTGCCGCAGCATCGAGCTCGCTGCGCACGTCGGCAAGCTCCTTTTGGGCCTGCTCGAACTTGAGCTTAAAGTCGTTGTCGGCGGCTTCCTCACCGGCGCGGATAGCGGCTTCCACCATCTCGTCCTCGGTCATCGTCGCCTCCTTGTTGGAATCCTCTACCTGGTTCTCGGCAGCCTCGGCGGCCTCGGCCTCGTTGGCCTCGGTATCGTCGACGGCCTCTACGGGAATCTTCACGTCCTTCTCCTCAGAGTCAACGGGGGCGGCGCCAGCGGCGGCCGCCTCCGTGCGAGCTTTACGGGCGGACATGATTACTTGTCCTCGTCGTCCACAACCTCGTAGTCGGCGTCGACCACGTCATCGTCGGCAGGCTGGGCGCCGGCGGCACCGTCGGTCTGCTGCTGAGCGTCGGCGTAGACAACCTGGGCCAGCTCGTAGGCCACGGACTGCAGGGACTCGCCAGCGGCCTTGATGGCCTCGACGTCAGAGCCCTCGAGCGCCTTCTTGGCATCGGCGATAGCGGCCTCGGCCTTGGACTTCACGTCGGCGGAAACCTTGTCGCCCAGCTCGTTGAGGGTCTGCTCGGTGGAGTAGCACAGGCTATCGGTCTGGTTGCGGACCTCGACCTCTTCCTTCTGCTTCTTGTCCTCCTCGGCATGAGCCTCGGCGTCCTTGACCATACGATCGACTTCGTCGTCGGACAGAGCGGTGGAGCCGGAAATGGTAATCTGCTGCTCCTTGCCGGTGCCCTTGTCCTTAGCGGAGACCTTGACGATGCCGTTGGCGTCGATGTCGAAGGTGACCTCGATCTGCGGCACGCCGCGGCGGGCAGCCGGGATGCCGGTCAGCTGGAACTTACCGAGCGACTTGTTATCGCGGGCAAGCTCGCGCTCGCCCTGGAGCACGTTGATCTCGACGCTGGTCTGGTTGTCGGCAGCGGTGGAGTAGACCTCGGTCTTGGAGGTCGGGATCGTGGTGTTGCGGTCGATCATCTTGGTCATGATGCCGCCCATGGTCTCGACGCCCAGCGACAGCGGGGTAACGTCGAGCAGCAGGATGCCCTCGACGTCGCCGGTGAGCACGCCGCCCTGGACGGCAGCGCCGTCGGCAACGACCTCGTCGGGGTTCACGGACATGTTGGGCTGCTTGCCGGTCATGGTCTTGACGAGCTCCTGGACGGCGGGCATACGGGTGGAGCCGCCGACGAGGATGACCTCGGTCAGATCGGAGAGCTTGAGCTTAGCGTCGCGCAGAGCGTTGGTGACAGGCTGCTTGCAGCGCTCGAGCAGGTCGCGGGTGATCTTCTCGAACTCGGCGCGGGTCAGCGTGTAGTTGAGGTGCAGCGGGCCAGACTGGTTCATGGTGATGAACGGCAGGTTGATGGTGGACTGCTGGGCTGCGGAGAGCTCCTTCTTGGCGTTCTCGGCGGCCTCCTTCAGACGCTGCAGGGCCATGGGGTCCTGACGCAGGTCGACACCGTTCTCCTGCTGGAACTTATCGGCCATCCAGTCGATGACGCGCTGATCCCAGTCGTCGCCGCCCAGGTGGTTGTCGCCCGAGGTGGACAGAACCTCAAACACGCCGTCGGCGAGGTCGAGGATGGAGACGTCGAAGGTGCCGCCGCCCAGGTCGAAGACCAGGATGCGCTGGTCGGTGCCCTGCTTGTCCAGGCCATAGGCAAGAGCAGCAGCAGTCGGCTCGTTGACGATACGCTTGACGTTGAGGCCGGCGATCTTACCGGCGTCCTTGGTGGCCTGACGCTGGGCGTCATTGAAGTAGGCCGGGACGGTGATGACGGCGTCGGTGACGGTCTCGCCCAGATACTTCTCGGCGTCAGCCTTCATCTTGGCGAGCGTCATGGCGCTCACCTGCTCGGCGGTGTAATCCTTGCCCTCGATATCGACGACGGCACGGCCACCCTGGCCCTCCTTGACCTCATACGGCACGGTCTTGATCTCGGAGGTGCACTCGGAGTACTTGCGGCCCATGAAGCGCTTGATGGAGAACACGGTGTTCTTGGGGTTGGTGACAGCCTGGTTCTTAGCGGCCTTACCCACGACGCGGTCGCCGTCGGCACGGAAGCCCACGACGGACGGGGTGGTGCGGTCGCCCTCGGCGTTCACGATAATGGTCGGAGAACCGCCCTCGAGAACGGCCATTGCGGAGTTAGTAGTACCAAGGTCGATACCAAGAATCTTACTCATTAGAAATTCCCTCTCTCTTTTGCGTTCGCGCCGCCTCGACGATCTGTCGCGCGGCGCTTCGGCTTGTCTTTCAGGATGTAGTGTATCCCCTTATGGGCCGGAATATACAAAATCTAAGTCAATTCATATAAGATTTCTTATTGCTGAGAGTTTAGGTTCTTAAATGCGCAGGTAGATGCGCTGAATGAGTTCTCGGCAAATCTATTGAGATCTATGTAGAGATGGCTGAGGCTTGGGTCCGAAGGTGTCTGGAGCTGCCTTGCGGAAAGCTCGTCCCGTTTTGAGAGCTGATGCCAGCTCGCAGTTTCCGCTAGCGGGCCCAACCGGAAACTGGGGACCTCGGACGTTTTTCCGGACCATGTCCCGGCGCTATGCCGCATGGTACCT
>CATYIU010000040.1:0-21338 GCA_958407445.1 uncultured Collinsella sp. | reverse complement strand
CGAAGCGAAGCGAGAATGTTTGAGCATGGAATGATATGTGTGAGAGGCGGGCGGGAGGGATACGAGCGCCCCGCGAGAATGTTTGAGCACGGGATGATATGTGTGGAGCTCAGGCGAAAGCGGGATACGAGCGCCCCTAGGCGACGCCGCTGGAGCCGAAGCCTCCTTTGCCTCGGTCGGTTTCGTCTAGTTCGTCTACCTCTATGAGGTTGACCGTGGGGACTTCTTGGATGACGAGTTGGGCTATGCGGTCGCCTTTTTTGATTTGGATGTTGTTCGTGGGGTCTAGGTTAATGAGGATGACCTTGAGTTCTCCTCGGTAGTGGGCGTCGATGAGGCCAGGCGTGTTGACTATAGAAAGTCCCTGCTTAATAGCTAGGCCGCTGCGAGGCTGGACGAAGCCGGCGTAGCCATCGGGCAGGGCGATGGCCAGCCCCGTAGAGACCAGACAGCGTTCGAAGGGCTTCAGGACGCAGTCCTCGTTGGAGCATAGATCCAAGCCGGCATCGGAGGGATGGGCGTATTTGGGAAGCTCGACGGTGGGGTCGAGACGCTTTATGTTGACGGTAATGTTAGACATGGAATCACCTTAGCTTGTCGAGCTCTTGCAGAAACTCATCGACGTCTTTGAAATCGCGGTAGACCGAGGCAAAGCGAATGTAGGCCACCTTGTCGATCTTGGCCAAGCGCTTGAGCACCATGTCACCCAACTCATGGGACGTGACGGCCGTCAGTGTGCGAGAGCGCAGCTCGACCTCGATGTCGTCGATAATCTCATTGAGCTTCTTAGTGTCGATATCGCGCTTGATGGTGGCGCGCATCAAGCCGACGAGCAGTTTATTGCGATCGAACCGCTGCTTGGTTCCGTCTGACTTAATGACCTCGATTGGGTCTTCACATCGCTCAAACGTTGTAAAGCGGTAGTTACACGAGCAACATTCGCGACGACGCTTAATGGTGTTATTTGACTCCTGCATACGGGAATCAACGACGCGGGTATGTGCCTTGCCGCATTTGGGACAGCGCATGGTACCTCCTCTTAAACGATAACAAGGGTACCATGCGCAGCGCGATAATGATTACGAACGAGCGGGAACCTTAAGATGCGCACCGGCGGCGAGCGAACCATGCTCCAGATGATTGACGTTACGGATCATATCGGAAGTCTCTTGCGTGGAAAGGCCTTCGATTGGATATTCCTCGGCAAGCGACCAAAGAGAATCGCCAGGCTGAACGCGAATAGTCTCGTAGGTAATGTTGGAAACGGACTCGGCATACGCAGCGTGACGAGCGTTAAAGACCGACGTAGCGAGGACAAAGAAGAGCGTAAACGCAACGGCAACGGCGACAATCGTCGAAACCTTCAGGGCAGCGCGGGCCGGCGCGACTACAGCCTGCTGATTGCGAGCAGGCTTTACGGTCAAAGGCTGAATGCCGGAGCGGCCACCCTGAACAACCGTAAATGTGGGTTCTGCAGGCGTCTCGAGCTTAAGGGCGAGGTTACCCTGGACCATATTCGTTGCGTTCATCATGTTCTCCTCTCGCGTGTTTTGCTGAGAACAGTTTTATCAAGCCGCGCGGACAAAAATATCTAGCGCGAGAACGAATGTTCGGTTATTATTATCTTCGAACAGTTGTTCCTGTCAAGCAAAATTCGAACATTTGTTTGGCATGGGTAGAGAGGATGCCCTGATGGCTCGCAAAATTACCAAGCGTCAGCAGCAAATTTACGACTTCATCAAGGAATATCAGCAGGAGAAGGGTTATCCGCCCAGCGTGCGCGAAATGGCTTCTGCCGTGGGCCTTTCCTCCCCCAGCACCGTGCACGCCCATCTCTCTGCCCTGGAGGCGCGCGGGCTACTCAAGCGCGATGCCACCAAACCGCGCGCCCTGGAACTCTTTAACGAAGACGGTTCCTCTGTCTCAATTTCTAAATCTGACGAGCCCACCGCACCTCGCGGAACGGTCTCGCTACCGCTCGTTGGTCGCGTCGCGGCTGGGATTCCCATTCTGGCTGAGCAGAATATCGAAGACACGTTTACTATCCCGACCGAAATCGCCACTGATCAGGGTTCCTTTATCCTTGAGGTGCATGGGAGCTCAATGATCAATGTCGGCATCTTCAATGGCGATTACATCATCGTCCGTGAACAAAAGAGTGCCATGAACGGCGAAATTGTCGTGGCCATGATTGATGGTTCGGCGACCGTCAAGACGTTCTACAAGGAGCAGGGGCGTGTGCGCTTGCAGCCCGAGAACGACACCATGGAACCTATCTATGCAACGAATCCCGTTATCCTGGGCAAAGTCGTCGGCTTGATGCGCCGGTTCTCGTAATGCAAAAACGCATAACCATATTTGATACCGTCCGCGGGTTTACGATGATTTCTATGGCAGGTTTTCACGCTTGCTATGATCTCGCCTACCTGTACGGCTGGGATATGCCCTGGTTTACCCAGTCAGTCTTTCAAGACATCTGGCGCGCCAGCATCAGCTGGGTATTTTTGTTTATCGCCGGTTGGATGTGCACCCTTTCGCGCAACAATATCAAACGTGCCGCCAAATACGCCTTAGCAGCACTCGTTGTCTGGTTGGCAACAACACTTGTCTCAGTCGACGATTCGGTTAATTTTGGCATCATCTACTGCATGGCCGCATGTACCGGCATCGTGGCGTTGACCGATCCCGTCCTTAAGAAGATATCGGCGAGATGGGGCATGTCGCTATGCCTTGTGTTGTTCGCCCTCACCTGGAGTATCCCCAAAACGATCTACCCTGTCCCCTACCTGGCGTGGCTGGGATTTCCGAGCCTTGGGTTTGTTTCAGGTGATTACTACCCCATCATCCCGTTTATCTTTATGTATCTTGCAGGATACTTCGCCGCACATATAGCGCAGGGAATCGATAAGACCGCCCTAAGCTGGGCCTACGCCAACCCCCTGCCGGCGCTCGCCAGCCTTGGACGTCATGCACTCCCCTTTTATCTGCTGCATCAACCCATTATTCTGGGCTTTTTGGAGCTCGTCTACTCGGTGCGATAACGCTTGAGCCGCGGCGCGATACGGGCCGGCAGCTTCGCCACAATACGAACGCCGTCCTCAAGATATTCCTCGTGCAAAAGGGTTCCCTGCTCATGCACCAGCGTGATGAGGGCGCCCTCGCGATACGGGATATCAGCAGAGAGCAACACATCGGTAGCAGCCGCCTCACGAGCAATACGGTCGACGAAATCGTCGAATCCCTCGCCCGTCTGGGCCGAGAACAGCACGGCCTCGGGATAGCGACGACGGAAGCTCAGGCGATCAACGCTATCGAGAAGATCGATTTTATTGAATACGGTCAGCGTTAAACGCTCTCCAGCGCCGATCTCATCAAGAACGCGGTCGACAGCCTCAAGCTGCCGCTCATAGTCCTCGTCAGACGCATCTACGACTTTGAGAATTAGATCGGCACCCAACACCTCGGACAGCGTCGATTTAAAGGCATCGACCAGACCATGCGGCAGCTTTTGAATAAAGCCGACGGTATCAGTAATCGTCATGCCGCGACCGCCGGGCAGGCGATACGAACGCGTCGTCGGGTCGAGCGTAGCAAACAGCTTGTCCTGCGAAAGTACCGTAGAGCCGGTCAGGCGATTGAGCAACGTCGATTTACCGGCATTGGTATAACCGGCTAACGCGACGCGAAACGCCGGTGACTCAATGCGGCTCTTGGACTGGACATCGCGACGCTGTTCAACCTGCTTGAGCTCACGACGAAGCGCGGCAATCTTATTGCGAATCAAGCGACGGTCAACCTCGAGCTGGCTTTCACCCTGGCCAAAGCGCGAACCGATGCCGCCGCGCGTCTGCTCCTTGGCAAGATGGCTCCACATGCCACGCAGACGAGGCAACAGATATTGAAGCTGCGCCAGCTGTACCTGTAGGCGTCCCTCACGCGTCTGAGCATGCAGGCCAAAGATATCCAAGATCAGTGCTGTACGATCGATAATCTTTACCGGCTCGCCCACGGCTTTCTCCAAATAGGATTGCTGCGAGGGCGTCAGGTCGTCGTCAAAAATAACGACATCGGCATCCATGCGATGCACCAGGCCGCACAGCTCTTCAACCTTACCGGAACCGATAAACGATTTTGGATACGGCTTAACCAGACGCTGTGACAAACGCGCCACGCACTGGGCGCCAGCCGTATGGGCCAGGCGCTCAAGCTCATCAAGCGAGCGATCGAGCGGCCATGCATTGTCGCGCCACTCAACACCAACTAATATGGCACGCTCGGGCTCGGGTGCCGTGGGAACAAGGGGGAAACGGGCCATTAGGCAGCCTCAATACGATGCAGGATGTCCTCAACGACCTCATCGATCGTAAACTCGTCCATATCGAACCACACGATACGGTCATCGCGCTTAAACCACGAAAGCTGACGTTTGGCATAGCGACGCGAACGCATCTTGATGAGTTCGCGAGCCTCATCCATAGAAATCACGCCATTGAAAGCATCAATGATCTCTTTATAGCCAATTGCCTGCATCGAAGTCAGGGCATCTCCCAGCCCCTGGTCCATAAGACCGCGAACCTCATCGACAAGACCCTGCTCAAACATCAGATCGACGCGCAGGTTAATGCGCTCGTAGAGCACCTCGCGATTACGCGTCAGACCAAACCATAGAGCATGATAATGCTCGCGCGGAACACTAAACTGACTTTTTTGCTGTGCATAGGAGATACCATCATCATGCATCTCGAGCGCACGAATCACACGGCGCACATTATGGGGATGAATAACAGCAGCCGATTCTGGGTCGCGCTCGGCAAGCAGGGCATGCAGCTCTTCCTCGCCAATACGCTCGGCAAGCTCCTGATAGCCCATACGACGATCGTCCTCAAGTTCACCCGAAGGAAAGTCCATTTCATCGAGGGCGGCCTTGAGATACAGCCCCGTACCTCCGCAAAAAACCGGCAGGCAACCCGAACCAAGGAGACGTTCAACATGCGCGCGAGCGTCAGCCTGATAAAGCGCAGCAGAATATGCCACACCCGGCTCTACAATGTCGACGAGACGCAGCGGCACCGTACACTCATCGGGCGCCATCTTTGCGGTACCGATGTCCATGCCGCGATAGATTTGCATCGCATCGCACGACAGCACTTCGGACGAAAGACGAGCTGCCAAACGGTCGGCAACATCACTCTTACCAACCGCCGTCGGACCGACGATCGCAACGGCGGAAATTCCTGCCCTGGGAGAAACCATTAGCGCGGCTCGCCCACAACGGAGCCGGACAAATACCAGGTCTTGGCAACGTCAACGTCAACATCAACGATCTTGCCAACAAGCTGATCGATGCTGTAACCCTCGGGGATAGGCGCATGCACGGTCTGATTCTTGGGACTCTTGCCCAGCAGGACCGCGTCGTTCTTTTTACTCGTTCCCTCAATGAGCGCCGGCACCACAGTATGAAGCTCACCCTGGTTATACTCGTGTGCCGTAGTCTCGATAACCTTAACCAGGCGGTTGAAACGCTCGAGAATAACCTCATGCGGCGTAGGATCGTCAATCTCTGCGGCCGGGGTACCGGCGCGCTTGGAATAGATGAAGGTATAGGCCTGAGCATATCGGACCGTCTCGGCAAGTGAGAGCGTCTGCTCAAAGTCCTCTTCAGTCTCGCCCGGGAAGCCAACGATAATATCGGTCGAGAGCGCGATATCGGGCATGCGGTTGCGAATGCGATCGACCAGGCCCAGATAGTCCTCGCGTGTATAACGGCGATTCATCTCTTTGAGGATACGCGTGGAGCCCGACTGAACGGCCAAGTGAAGCTGCGGCATGACGGCGGGCGTCTCGGCCATGGCGTCGATGGTCTCGGGCAGCAGATCCTTAGGATGAGAAGAGGTAAAGAAGATGCGCTCCACACCCGTATCACCCACGGCACGCAGCAGATCGGCAAAACGCGGCTTGCCAAACAGATCGCGACCATATGAGTTAACGTTTTGGCCCAGCAGCGTAATCTCGCGCACGCCCTGGCGCACCAAACCGGTCACCTCGTCGACAATTTCCTCGAAGGGGCGGCTCTTTTCGCGACCGCGCACGTACGGCACGATGCAATAGGTACAGAAATTATTGCAGCCTGTCATGATGGGTACCCAGGCGTGATACTGGGTCTCGCGATGCCACGGCATGCTCATGGCATCCGTATCCTCATGCTCATTGGTGCGGATATGACGCTTGCCATCAAGGAACGCCTCGGCAATGAGCTCGGCCACATGTGCGATGGAATGCGTACCAAAGATGACATTGACGTTATCGACGTTGATGAGCAGGCCCTCGCCATCGCGCTGCGCGATGCAACCACCAACGGCAACCACACGCTTGCCCGAGGGTGAGGGCGGGAGGCTCTTACAAGAGTTGCACTGACCGTACAGGCGAGTATCGGCGGCCTCGCGCACGCAGCACGTCATGAAGACAACGATATCGGCATGCTCGGGATCGAGCGCCATGAGGCAACCATACGAATCGAGCAGACCGCTCACACGCTCGGAGTCGTGCTGATTCATCTGGCAGCCAAAGGTGCGGATAAAGTAGGTTTTACCGGCAAGAATATCGCGTACGGAACGCTGGTCCATGTGCATAAGTCCTAACGATGGGGAGCGAAACAAGGCAAGCAGAAGCTATGCCACAGGCTTAACATCATCCATGACGACATTATCCATAGCAGCTCGATTGATCTGGTGAACGTAGATAGAAAGGCGGATGGCCGTGCGCGACTCCCCGTTAATGAGGATGTCAGAGAACACGGGCGCGCAGGAAATATCAAAACCGGTTGGAATCAAAAAACCGCGCGCGATAGCAACGGCCTTAATAGCCTGGTTGACGGCACCGGCGCCGACACACTGGATGTTGACGGGTACACCATCCTTGACCATGCCGGCGATGGCGCCGGCAACGGACGCGGGCGATGATTTGCTTGATACCTTCAGGCAATCCATGAAGAAACTCCTGCATTTAAAAGTACGTTTTAACTGCAATAACTGTATCGTACCGAGTGGACTCGGTAAAGGCACTATTCCTCTTTGGCAAGATCAAAGGTCACGGTGATTCGATCACGCGAAACACGGATCTTTGGGTCGCCGCAAAGGTTGAGATAGTACCGGGTGGCAAGGTCATTAAAGTCGCGTTCCACAGCGCGCGAAAACTGTGCCATGTCATCCTTGGCAATACGTAGCCCGCGACGATCCTTCGCGAGATCGACAGGAGCCGGCGCATGCGAGGACGAATCACGCTCGCGCAGCAGACGCGCGGTCACACCGCGAACGGGCTTAATCTGCCCTGCCAAAATGCGATGGGCCGTGCGCTCGGACATCTCAAGACCCAAACCCGAACAAATACGGTTAAAGTCCTCGGCATCAGAAGCAAGGCCTAGACGATCGACAACCGGAAGCTCGCTCTCGTCATCAATGAACAGGAGACGAGACGTATCGAGCCGACTTGACGCTTGAGCATAAAGGGTCGCGGCAATCTCAGACGGAGAACCGAGATAGACATCGCAACCACGCAACTCCTCGAGCGCAAACTCACAAGCAGCGCGAATAATATTATGTGGACCGCGAGCGCAGACATAACGTCCGTCCTCATCCTTGACGGCCTGGGGCCAGCTGGACTGATCGGCACGCTCACTGAGGCGGTCGACCGCAACGCTCACCTTGAAGGCTGAACCAAGATCGACGCCGGACGTGACCACACGGGCCTCGTCGGTGTTCTGCTTAATCGAAAACAATGCCATGCCACGACCGTGAACGCCCCAACGGTCCATCTTCATGCTCTCGAGCTTGGAGGTAACGCGGGCATCAAAGATTCGCTCTTGCATATCCTGCGGAACGCCAGAACCGTTATCAAGAAAGACAAGCGTGCGGACGCCATCTTCCTTGGTCGTGGCGAGATAGACCTTGTCGGCGCCGGCATCGCGAGCATTACGGAGCATTTCGATGACGATGTCCTCGACATGCTGAATGTCGTGCTTAGCCTGGCGCCGCTCGGCCTCCGAAACGCGGAGGCGGACATACCCCTCGCCAAGGTTCTCCTCGACGCGAAGGTTGCCCTCCCCCGACATCGACGCGATAAATGAGATGAGCTCGTTCGCGTCGCTCATGTTATTTAGCGATATCGACAGCGCGGCTCTCGCGAATCACGACGACGCGCACCTGACCGGGATACTCCATCTCTTCCTCGATCTGATGGGCGATATCGTGAGCCAGGACCGTGGACTGGGCATCGGAGATCTTGTCCGGCTGGACCATGACGTGGACCTCGCGACCGGCCTGCATGGCATAGGTACGTTCGACGCCGTCATGGGAGTTGGCGATCTCCTCAAGCTTCTCAAGACGCTTGATGTAGTTCTCGGCAGACTCGCGACGGGCACCGGGGCGAGAGGCAGAGACAGCATCGGCGGCCTGCACCAGGACATCGAGCACCGTGTTGGGGTCGACATCGGCATGGTGAGCCTCAATAGCGTGGACGATAACGGGCTTCTCGCCATAACGGCGGGCAAGCTCGGCGCCGATGACGGCATGCGGGCCCTCGACGTCGTGGTCGATTGCCTTGCCCAGGTCATGAAGCAGGCCGGCGCGCTTGGCGGTCACAACGTCCAGGCCAAGCTCGGAAGCCATCACGCCGCACAGATCAGAGACCTCGAGGGAATGCTGAAGCACGTTCTGACCAAACGAGGTACGGTAGCGCAGGGCACCAAGGGTCTTGACGATCTCGGGGTGCAGATCGTGGATGCCGGTATCGAAGGCAGCCTGCTCGCCAGCCTCGCGCACGCGCTGCTGAACCAGGTCGGCGGCCTTGTGATACATCTCCTCGATACGGGCAGGGTGAATGCGGCCGTCGGCGATGAGGTTCTCGAGGGCGACGCGGGCGGTCTCACGGCGGACCGGGTCGAAGCTCGAAAGAACGACGGTCTCGGGCGTGTCGTCGATCACGAGGTTGACGCCGGAAACCTGCTCGAAGGTCCGGATGTTGCGACCCTCGCGACCGATGATACGGCCTTTGAGGTCATCAGAGGGAATGTGCACGGAGGTAACGGTGACCTCGGCAGTGTGATCGGCAGCGCAGCGCTGAATCGCCAGAGACAGAATCTCCTGGGCGGTCTTGTGGCACTCGGCGCGAACCTGCTGCTCGGACTCGCGAATGATCGTGGCGGCCTCGTGGGTGACCTCGCCGCGAACCTTATCAAGGAGCTCCTTGTGCGCGTCCTCGCGGGTAAGGTCGGCGATACGCTCGAGCTCGGAGGTCTGCTTTGCGCAGAGCTCCTCGAGCTCACGGGAGCGCTTCTCGACCTGACCGGCCTGGCTGGACAGCTGATGCTCGCGCTTGTCGAGAGCGTCGTTGCGGCGATCGAGGGATTCCTCGCGCTGCATCACGCGGTTCTCGAGCGTACGAATCTCGTTCTTACGCTGCTTGTCCTCGGCCTCAGCGGCCTGCTTGTTCTTGATGATCTCCTCTTTAGCCTCGAGCAGAGCCTCTTTTTTGAGGGTCTCGGCCTGACGCTTAGCATCACCGATCAGGGACTCAGCCTGTGCGTGTGCCGACTGGATTTTTTCGTCGGCCTCGTGAAGACTACCCTGCTTGGCGGTGCGCATGTAGGCAATGGCGGCGATGGCACCCAAAATGATGCCAACGAGCGCTGCGATGATAGGCATGCTCACTCCTTTTTATGGATTCGTTACACAACAAAGCGAACCGTCCTTACGAACGGCTCGCGACATTTGAGTAATATGGGCGCAGCTTATGCGGGTCGGATACAGATAAACATATAAACAAACTCATCACAGATGAGCACATATCACAAAGCAAATGACAGTGTTTATCGTACGTTGAACCACAACAACTGTCAAATAAATGGCCCCAGCACGGCGGCTAAAACGCGGTGAACGGCAGGGCCACAAAACGCATACGCCTAAACCGCACATTCCTCACGTTCGGCATTAAGACGTGCCTTAACGGCATCGGCGGCGATGTGATACGAGAAGCCCTTGCCCATCAAAAACCGAACCAGTTTTTCGAATCCGCGCGTCTCTGGAACACGCCGCTTGGCGAGCAGGGCTGACGCACGCGCCAAATCGTCTTCGACGGCAAAATAATCCTCGGGATAACCGGGAATGTCATCGAGCACGACATGACGGCGCTTGAGCTCGGTCTCGATTTTACGCTGTCCCCAACCGCGCCGCTTGCGTTCCTCGATAAAGTACGAGCAAAAGCGGTTCTCGTCTAAAAAGCGATACTCGGTGGCGCGCTCGACGGCGAAATCGATCGCGGTCTGGCGAAAGCCGTAGCGTGCCAACTTGTCACGGACCTCACCCGTCGCATGGTCGCGTCGCGATAGCATCTCGGTCACCATGGTAAGTGCACATTTACGCTCGATGAGCTGCACCGCTTCACGAAAGTTATCCCAATCACAGGGAAGATCGGGGCGATTTTTGACATACAGGCGCGCGACCCGCACGGGAATCCAAATGGACCGCTCAAAACCGCCCTCAAGCTCACAATCGATATGTGCGCAAGGCTTTTTGGACGCATACCCGCTCGAGAACGAGGAGGCCGCCTTCTTATCGGGAAAGACGACCGTGGCCTCGGTCACCGTATACGACATGAGCGTAACCGCTACTCGTCGTCATCATCGAGCATGGCGGAACCATCGATGGCGTAAAGCTCGTCAAACTCCTCAGGCGCAGGCTGATCGGTCAGCTCGACCTCGGACGGAGCATCGTCATCAAACTCAAGCCCGCAGGCAAGGCGGACCTTATGCTCAATCTCGTCGGCGCAATCGGGGTGTTCGCGCAGGAACGCCTTGGCGGCCTCGCGACCGTTGCCGAGCTTGTCCTCGCCATAGGCAAACCAGGAGCCCATCTTCTTGCAAATGCCGCACTCGACAGCCATGTCCAGAATCGAGCCCTCCTTAGAGATGCCCGTACCGTACATGATGTCGAACTCAGCAGAACGGAACGGAGCTGCCACCTTGTTCTTAACGACCTTGGCGCGCACGCGGTTACCGATAACCTCATCCTTAAGCTTAATGCTGTCGATGCGGCGAATGTCGATACGCACCGAAGAGAAGAACTTAAGGGCGCGGCCGCCCGTCGTGGTCTCGGGGTTGCCGAACATGACGCCGATCT
Source organism: uncultured Collinsella sp. (assembly GCA_958407445.1). Lineage (GTDB taxonomy): Bacteria > Actinomycetota > Coriobacteriia > Coriobacteriales > Coriobacteriaceae > Collinsella. Next base: position 10,167 of record CATYIU010000040.1, on the reverse strand, counting down.
TCTCTCGCAGCTGGTTAATGAAGATGCATGTCGTGTTGGACTTGGACAGTGAGCCGGCGAGCTTGCGGAGCGCCTGACTCATCAGACGAGCTTGCAATCCGACCGTGGTATCGCCGATCTCTCCCTCGATCTCGGCACGCGGGGTCAGCGCGGCGACGGAGTCGACGACGATGGCATCGATGGCGCCGGAACGCACGAGCATGTCAACAATCTCGAGCGCCTGCTCACCCGTATCAGGCTGGGAAATCAGTACCTCGTCGATATCCACGCCAATGCGCGCGGCATACGTGGGATCGAGCGCGTGCTCGGCATCGATAAATGCCACCACGCCACCCATTGCCTGGGCTTCGGCCAGGATCTCGAGCGAAAGCGTCGTCTTACCGGAGGACTCAGGACCGTAAATCTCGACGATGCGGCCGCGCGGCACACCGCCGATACCCAGAGCGGCATCGAGTGCAAGAGCGCCCGTGGGGATGGCCTCAACCTCAAGCTCGGGGCCGCCGTCACCATACCTCATGATGGAGCCTTGACCGAACTTCTTCTCGATCTCGGCCTTGGTGGTGGCGATCATCTCATCGCGCTCTTTACCCGTCGTGCGAGCATGAACGGTACGTACGGGACCTGAATTCTTGGCCATGAATAGCCCTCCTCTTAACAACCTGCATCGATAATAAACGAACGGCTGTTCGTGGTCAACCGTTCAGGCCAATCATATGCAGGCAGTCTTTCCAAAACCCAACCAAACGCCGACCAAACACTGACCAAATGCTTGACCACAAAGGGCCGAATAAGAACAAGGAAGACAAGAATATACCTATAACCAGCGCAAACGCTAAATTCGTCAGGGGTCCCTATCTCCACAATTAAGGGGCCCTAAGGCCCCTGAAAACACGTCTATTCCATAGAGTTGAGCACAAGGGCAATGCGTCCCAATGCCTCCGCGACCGCATGGGCACGAACACACGAACGGTCGCCCTCATAGTGGCAGCGCACAGAGTCCACGACCGGCACTTCCCCATCAGCCGCGCGATACGCCCAGCCAATATAGAAAGTGCCAGCCGGATCGTCCTCAGTGCCGCCGCCGGGGCCGGCATAACCCGTTGCGCTCACTGCAATATCGCTCTGGTACAGCTCCAGCGAACCCGCCGCCATCTCGCGCGCGGTCTGATGCGACACCGCGGTATAGCGGTCGAGCGTCTCCTGATCAACACCCAAAACGCGATGCTTGATCTCATCGCAGTAGGTCACCGCACCGCCACGCAGCACCACCGAGGCGCCCGGGATATCGGCAATCGTCGAGGCGATCATACCTGCTGTCAGCGACTCAGCCGTCGAAACCGTCACGCCCCGAGCGCTCGCGCGCTCGACAATATGACGCGCCAGCTCCTCGTTATGTGCGGAAATCTGATCAAAAGAGTCCGTCATACCCACCAGGACCTAGATCGAAAAGACGATCTTGCGGCAGTTCCAGAAGTATTGGGCGCCCGAGATAACGGTCAGGACAACGGCAACGGCGTACAGGAAGCGCGACACCGAGTAGATGCCGAGCGTCAGCGCCAGCGGGCCAAGGTGCAAGCCGGCCATCGCAAAGACGCACAGGTAACCGCAGATGGAGACCATCGTGGTCGCCGTCTTGTACTTGCCAAGCTTATCGGCGGCAACGACCACGCCGGCGGCACTCGCAACCATGCGCAGGGCGCTTACCAACAGCTCGCGGAACAAGATGATGAACACGGACCAAACCGTCACGGTGCCAAAGTCCAAGAACAGAAGCAAGGCCGAGAACACGAGCAGCTTGTCGGCGATGGGGTCCAAGAACTTACCGAAATCGGTAATCTCGTTGCGCGAGCGCGCTAGGTAGCCGTCGACCTTATCGGTGCACGACAGGATCACATACAGAATGAAGGCAGCGGCGGCGAGCGGGCCGTCGAAGGTGCTCCAATCTGTACCGGCAACACTCGTGTGAGAAAGCGCCGACACGATCATGAACACCGGGATAAAGACGATGCGAACGCACGTCACGATGTTGGCGGGCGTCCAAACACTCGTCAGTTCCTTATTGCTCTCGTTTGCCACGATGCTCTCCTACTCCACAACATGGCCGATAAGCTCATAGCAGAAGCTATCGGTAAACTCGACCGTCAGAATATCGCCCACGGACGCCTCGCTGGCGTCCAAGTGCACCGCGCCATCGGAATCGGGCGCCTGGAACCAAGCATGGCCGATCAGCTCGGCGCCGTCCTCGGTCTCCTCGATGCCGTCGACAATCACCTGGGCGCGCTCGCCCACATGTGCGGCGGTGGCGGCAAAACCGAGCGACTCGGCCAGGTCCATGGCCTCCTGGGCGCGCTCGAGCTTGACCTCCTCATCGACCTGACCCTCCATCTTAGCGGCCAGGCTGCCCTCCTCCTGCGAGTAGGCAAAGACACTCGTGTAGTCAAAGCCGACGGTGTCCATAAAGTCGATAAGGTCGCGGAACTCGTCGTCGGTCTCGGTCGGGAAGCCGACCATGGCCGTGGAACGGATCACGATGCCGGGGATACGCTCACGCAGATCGCGGAACAGGTCCTCGAGCTCCTGGCGCGAACCGGAGCGACGCATAGCCTTGAGGATGCGCGCGTCGCAGTGCTGCACGGGGATATCGATATAAGGCAGCACCTCGGGCGTATCGCGAATCGTATCGATAAGCTCGTCGGTCATGCCCTCGGGCTGCAGGTAGAGAACACGGACCCAGACGTTCTGCGGACGCACGGCCTCGGCGACGGCGCGCAGCAGCTGCGCCAGATTGCGCGGCGAGCCATCGGTGACGTCTTCGTCGGCAAAGTCGGTGCCCCAAATACCCGTGTCCTGGCCGATCAGCACGATCTCGCGCACACCGCCGGCAACCAGGTCGCGCACCTCGGAGATAATGCTCTCGGCATTGCGCGAATGATAGCGACCGCGAATATAGGGGATCATGCAGAAGCTGCAGAAGCGGTTGCAGCCATCGGAAATCTTGACGTAAGCAACGGCGCCCTCGACAGTGCGCTTGACTTGAGGAATATAGGCAGCGATCTCACGCTCGACACCCAGCACGCCATCGATGACCGCCACGATGCCGTCCTCCTCGTCGGCCTTCACAAAGGCAGCGACCTCGGGCAGCTCATCGGGCAGGTCGTCGCCATAGCGCGACGGCACACAGCCGCACATGACGATGGGACAAGAACGAACGCCGTCCTGAACCTCGTTGGCGAGCTCGAGCGTGGTCTCGATGCTCTCGGACGTTGCGGAGGCGAGGAACGAGCATGTATTGACGATGGCGATATCGGCATCCTGTGGGTCGAATGCCTCCTCGTAGCCCGCGGCGGTCAAAAGAGAACGCATGCGGTCGGTGTCAACCTCGTTCTTAGCGCACCCGAGGGTGATGTAGAGCACGGAGCCCAACGGTGTATCCATGTTGGAGAGCAGTCCTTTCGAATGATATTAGCGGTAGTTGGTGAACTGCAGCGGCTGGCCGTAGTCCTGGTCGCGCAGGAATTGGATCACGGTCTGCAACGCGTCCTTCGAAGCAGAGGAAACACGCAGCTTGTCGGCCTCGATAGTCACCTTGACCTTGAGCTTTTGGTCCTTGATGTCCTTGTTGATCTTCTTGGCGGTCGCCTGGTCGATACCCTCGACGATATGGCCGAGCACGCGCACGGTGCCGCCCGATGCCGCCTGCGGAGCATCCCACGAGACAGCCTTGAGGTCGATGCCGCGCTTGATGAGCTTGGAGCTCAGGACATCGATGATCTGCTTGGAGACAAAGTCGGCCGGGGCGTTGATCGTAAAGAGCTTGTCGCCCTTCGAAAGCTCGATCGTGGCGCCGGAATCCTTCAGGTCATAGCGCTGGGAAATCTCGCGCGTGGTCTGCTGGAAGGCGTTGTCGACCTCTTGCGTGTTGACCTCGGACACGACGTCGAAGCTGGAATCTTTAGCCATGATGTTTCCTTTCGCGTACGAGCGGCTTAGTAGCTATCGTACGAATAGTCGGTAGAATCGGTGGGCGTCTGGCCGTCAGTTGCGGTATCGGCGCCATCCGTGGACTGGGCATCGGTGCCGTCGGTGGTGTCGGTACCATCGGTGGTGTCGGCACCATCAGAACTTTCACCATTCTCGGAATCAGTCGTCTCCTTCTTGGGAACGGTGATCGTCACGCGCGCCACGCCCGAGGTCTTGGTATCGTAACGGACCTTTTCGCCGTTCTTGGTAACGGTGACATCGGAAGGCTTAGACGTGGTGATCTCGATCGAGGACTCGGGCGTGTACTCCTGCTCAAAGGGGCCAGTCGCCTGGGCGCCATAGACCGACTTGCCATCGACCTTGACCTCAATCCAGGCGGTCTTTCCCTTGGCAACGGAGACCTTGACCTTCGTTGCCTCGTTTTCTTCCTTTTTAGCCGTCGTCTTGGTGGCGTCCGAATCGGTCGACTCATCCGTCGCCTCATCGGTGTCTTCGTCCTCGTCGACCGTTTCGGTCTTCTTAGAAGACTTCTTGGGCGTCGTCTTGGTAGCAGTGGGCGTCTCGGGCGTGGTCTCGGGCGTCGAAGATGCGCAGCCGCGCAGAAGTACCACGATGAGCACGATCAGCAGCAACGCCACGGCACCGATGCCGGCGTAGACGATACGCGGATCGAGACCGTTGTTTTGAGGAGTACGGGAACCGCCGCGTCCACGACTGGAACTGCTGCGGCCGCCTCCCTGAGGCATACGACCACGATTGCTGTCGGAACGGCCGAGATAGCCACCCTGGCCCTGAAGGCTGCGCTGACCCGAGCGGGGCGCAAGTTCACCGCGGCCTTGATAGCCACGCTGGCCCGCACGCGGAGCCGAAGAGCGCTGGCCATACGGCTGTGATTGAGAGCGAAGACGCGGCGTCACCTGCGTGGCATCGGCGTCCGCATAGCCGCCGAGAGCACGACCGGCAGAGACACCACGGTAGCCACGATCGGAATAGCCGCCATCTCCGTAGCCGACACGGGGATCGCGCACCACACCGCGGGCAGCGGGAAGCGCACGATCGTCGGGCATAGGCGTGCTGCGGAAACGATCGCGCTGAGAACGGATTTCCTCACTGGACCCCGTCTCGGTAATATAGCCAGCCTGCTGCGGACGCTGACCATAACGCGTTGAGCGACCACACTGAACCATCAGGAAGCGCCCGTTATCGACAGAGGAACGCGAATTGACATAGCCGGCGGCGTCCTGAAAACGACCGCCCTGCTGCGACGTCTCGCGCTCGTATGCCATCAGCTCGTCAAAGTAGGCATTGACGACCTCGCGTGGATTGAGGCCCAAAAAGCGAGCATAGCTCGAAATCATGCCCTGCGCATAGCCGCGCGGCGGCATCGAAGCAAAGTTACCGGTCTCGAAAAACTCGATGATCTGCGGCCTGATTTTGATGGTGTTGGCGACCTGCTGAATGGAAAGGCCCATTCGGCGACGCTGCTCGAGCAGCATGTCACCAAAGCGTGCAGCCATCAGAATCCTCCAAACTCACGATCTTCACGTGCCATCTCGGCGTCGACAGATTCCAGCGCGGCAAGCCCCTCCTCGTCCAACAGGACCTCGCGCGGCTTGGAACCGTCGGGCGGGCCGACGACACCCTTTTCTTCCAGCATGTCCATAATACGCCCGGCACGCGCATAGCCAACCTTCAGACGACGTTGCAGGCCAGATGTGGAGCCAAGCTGCGATTCCACCACAATATGGGCGGCTTCCCAAATGAGCGGATCATCGTCTTGCGGCTCGGCTACTCCGGTGCGGACAATGCCGCCGCCACCCGCCATGGACATGGAAGCGGGCGCCACGGCAGACAGGATCTCCTCGTGGTAGTCTGGCTCACTCTGCGACTTGACGAACTCGACAATCTCGTTGATCTCATCATCCGAGACAAAGCAGCCCTGGATACGGCGGGGCTTGCCCCAGTCGACCTTGGAGAACAACATGTCGCCCAAACCGGTGAGCTTCTCGGCGCCCATCTGGTCGATGATGACGCGCGAGTCGATGCCCGTGGCGACGTTAAAGGCGATGCGGTTGGTGATGTTGGCCTTGATGAGGCCCGTCACCACGTTGGAGCTGGGGCGCTGCGTGGCAACGATAAGATGAATACCGGCGGCACGGCCCAGCTGTGCAATACGCACGATCGAGGCCTCGACATCCTTACCGGCGACCATCATCAGGTCAGAGAGCTCGTCAATGATAATGACAAGGTAGGGCATCTTTTGCGGCGGATTGTCGTAATGCTCAAACTCGCCAGCAGCCTGCTTTTCGTTGTAGGTCGAGATCTTACGCACGTTGAGACGCTCGAAGACCTTCAGGCGACGCTCCATCTCGGACACAGCCCATTGTAGAGCGCTCGCGGCCTGCTTGGGCTCGGTCACCACGGGCACATAGAGATGCGGCAGACCGTTATAGCCCGCAAGCTCGACGCGCTTGGGGTCGACCATGATCAGGCGAACGTCCTCGGGAAGGGCGCGCATGAGCAATGTCGTGATGATGGAATTGATCATCACCGACTTACCAGAACCGGTCGTACCGGCAATCAACAGGTGAGGCATCTTGGCGAGGTCGGCGACAACCGGCGTGCCCTCGGCGTCGCGGCCGATGGCGAGCTCGAGCGGACCGCCCTTCACATAGGGCAGCACGTCGCCCAGATTGACGTTCTGGCGCTTGCGGTTGGGAATCTCGATGCCCACGAGCGAGGTGCCGGGGATCGGGGCAAAGATACGCACCGACTGGGCAGCGAGCGAAAGCGCGATATCGTCCTCGAGGCTCGAGATTTTGCTCACACGCTCGCCCTCACCGGGCTGCAGTTTAAAGGTCGTCACCGTGGGGCCGGCGATCCAGCCGACCACGCGGGCACTGCGGCCAAACTCAAGCAAGGTGGATTGCAGTGACTCAGCGGTCTGCTCCAGCTCCTTGTCCGAAGACGCGGCGGAAGCCGACTGCGGGTTGGCATGCAGGATTTCGAGCGGCGGAAGCTTGAGGCCGTCCTCTTCTTCGCCCTCGTTATCTGCGGCGCCGCCGTCCGCTCCCCCATCACGAGCCGCAGCCGATTCGACAGCACTCGTGGCAGGCGCATCGGCAACCTTGGGATGCTTTAAGAAGTCGGGAATCTGAGGTGCGGCCGAAACAGGGTTCACGGCAAACGGCGGCTCGGACTCGTCAACCTTGTCCGGATCGTCCTCCATCGAAAGCTGTCCAGTGACCTGCCCGCGCTTGGCGTGGCGACGCGGCAGCAAGGTTGTCTTGGCGGTCTCGAGCGGAGCCTCGTCGTCCTCGTCGTCACCCTCGGTGAGCTCAATCTCGCTATCGGACCAAGACGGGTCGGGCTCGCTTGTGTTGAGCTTGGGCGCAGCCTTGCCCTTCTTGGCATGGCGGCGCGGCAGCAGCGTGGTCTTGGCGCGCTCGGCTTCAACCGACTCGGATACGTCGACAAATGGGTCATCGTCCTCGTCGTCATCCAAAACCGGGTCGACATCGCCACCCATGACCGTGGTCACCGCGGCGTCAGTCCCCTTCTGGCGCAGAATGCTCAGGTGCGGACGAGCGACGCCGGGAACAGACAGGGCCTCTTCATCGCCCCACGGGCTCGCATTGACATCGGCACGTCGACGCTCGGCAAAATCGGCAGCGCGATCGCGTGCGGAGCGCAAAACGCCACCCACCGAAAAGCCGATAATGACCAAACCAACGACGACAAGCCCCAGCAAGACAACCATGGCGATAGGTTTACCCAGGGCGTTTTGCAAGGCACTTGCGATAAAGGCGCCAATGTAGCCGCCCGACACGGAAAGGTTCTGCGGCGTAAACATAAGGTCGCACGAATCGCTCGTGCCCGGCACCATCAGCGAAAGAATGGAGACGACGGCGATAAAGACCAAGGCGCCGCCCGCAACAGAGCGCACGTTGAGCGGCGAGTCCTCACCCAAAAAGAGCGTGGCGGCAAACAGCAAGATGACGATCGGCAGCACGTAGGCGCCCAGACCAAAGCCCAGGTGGTAGAAACCGGCAACCGCAGCCGTCACGGGCGCTGTTGCCGGAGAGATCACGGCAATGAAGGACGCGATCGCCAAAACTGCGATGACCACACCGGCGATATCGCGATTGGCCGAAGGCTCGACCAAGGGCTCAAAATCGTCGAAGTCTGCCTCATGGCCCTTATTGGCACGAAGATGGGAACCGGCACCCTTAGCAGATGCCGGTTGGTTGTTGGCCTTATTGCCTTTGGCGTTTTGTGCAGATCCGCGCGCCAAACTAAACCTCCATGACGACCGGGATGATCATCGGGCGAGTGCGCGTACGGCTCCAGATAAAGTTGGAGAGCGAGTCGCGCACGGCCTTGCGAATGGCGTCGGAACCGCTGCTGGTAAAGCTGAACTTGCCCTTCTCGATCGTCTTCATGATGGACGCGGAGGCATCCTCGGAGAACTGGTCGTCGATGGCAAACGAAACGCCGCGGCCCGAGAACTCGATGGCCTCGATCTTCTTGTGCTTGAGCGAGACGATGGCGACAGCCGTAACCATACCGTCGTTGGCGAGCTTCTGGCGATCGCGCAGGACGATGGGGTCGGTATCGCCGATGCGCAGACCGTCGACGTAGACGACGCCGGACTCGACGGGCGTGCCGCGCTTGACGATGCCGCCACGCATCTCGAGCGTGTCACCGTTATCGAGGATAAAGATATGATCGTCCTTGAGACCCATCTTACGGGCCAGCTGGGCATGGGCGCGCAGATGCACGGCCTCACCGTGAACCGGCATAAAGTACGTGGGCTTGGCCATGGCAATCAGGAGCTTGAGCTCCTCCTGGCTACCGTGACCGGAGACGTGAACGAGAGCGCGGTTCTTATCCCACACGTCGCAGCCGAGCTTGGCAAGGCTGTTGACGACCTGCTGGACGGCTTTCTCATTGCCGGGAACAGGAGTTGCCGAGAGGATAACGGTATCGCCCTCATGGATGGAGAGCGTCTTGTGCTCGCCATTGGCCATGCGGGACAGGGCCGACAGCGGCTCGCCCTGCGAACCGGTGCACATGACGACAATCTTGTCGTCGGGCAGGTTATCAATGTCGAAGGCATCGATGATATCGGCATCATCGATGTTGAGGTAGCCCAGCTCGCGCGCCACGCGGGTGTTCGTGAGCATGGAGCGACCGGTCACAACGACCTTACGGCCGCACTTGCGGGCGGCATCGCAGATCTGCTGCAGACGATGGATGTGGCTCGAGAACGACGCGACGAACACGCGACCCGGCGCGTTCTTGATGGCGTGCAGCAGGTTGGGACCAACCTCGGCCTCGGACTTGGTAAAGCCGGGAACCGTGGCATTGGTGGAGTCGGAAAGCAGCAGGTCGATGCCCTGCTTTGCAAAGCGGCTGATAGCGGCATAATCGGGCGTGACGCCGTCGATGGGCGTCTGGTCGAGCTTAAAGTCGCCGGTGTGCATAACGGTGCCCTGATTAGTACGGATGAACACGCCCAGAGCGCCGGGGATGGAGTGCGTCATCGAGAAGAAGTCGAGCGAGATGCCGCCGAGGTTGACATGGCTGCCGCCCTTGACCTCGCGGAACTTAGGCGCGCGGATGCGGAACTCGGAGAGCTTGCCCTCGATAAAACCGAGCGTCAGCTTGCTCGAGAAGATGGGCACCTTGTTGTTGAGGTCCTGCAGCAGGTACGGAAGCGAACCGGTGTGGTCCTCGTGGCCGTGAGTAACGATGATACCGCGGAGCTTCTCCTCGTTCTCCAGAACATAGGTGTAGTCGGGAAGCACCAGGTCGATACCGGGCTGGGAGTCATCCGGGAACATAAGACCGGCGTCGACGAGCACCATGTCGTCGCCGCACTCGAAGACCGTCATGTTCTTGCCGATGCCGTCAAGACCGCCGAGCGGGATGATCTTCAAGGGAGATGATTTTTTAGCTGCCATAGGTTAGTGTGGTTTCCTTTCTTCGAAACGGGTCTGGAACAACCGACGGGGCGCTTCTGGCAAACCGACCGCCGGGAACGTACAAACATGCATCACAGAGTCGATGCAGTAACCACAGTATGATACCCATTTGTACCAATACAGACCACCCATGCATTAAAGCCCCATCCAAACCGGTCAATCCCGCCGGTTTCCCGTGGGGCGGGCACTGATGAAGTTT
>CATYIU010000039.1:0-21608 GCA_958407445.1 uncultured Collinsella sp. | reverse complement strand
GAGCGTCCGGCTGATAACCGGGAGGTCACAAGTTCGAATCTTGTCAGGTCCACCATCAAAACTGTGAAGAGCCTCGGGGCAATTGCCTCGGGGCTTTTTTCTTGTCTGCGATAAATCTCATTTTGGTTTTGTGTGCTGGGCGAAAGATTGGGTAGTATAGCTATTCAATGCGGCGGGCTGCCGCGTGTTAACCGCTACGTACCGGAGGTGTTCCATGGTTCGTGTCGACATAGAGACCATCGTCATGGCCGCCGGTCCCGTGCCATCGCTTATCGTGCTTCGTGAGCGCAGCAGCAAATCGGACTCGCCCGCGCCACTGCGCTCCCTTTCCATTCAGACTGGTTCGTTTGAAGCTGCTGCCATCAGCCGCGGCATCGATAGCGGCCGCGCCGAGCGCCCGATTACCCATGACCTGCTGCTCGATACCGTTGACGCCCTGGGCGCCAAGCTCGAGCGCATCGAGATCGTTCGCGCCGAGCCGCCGGTGTTCTACGCGACGATCGTCGTACTGGCCGATGGCGCCGAGCGCAAGATCGACGCCCGCCCCAGTGACGCCATTGCCCTTGCCGTGCGCAGCAATGCCCCCATGTTTGTGGAGGACGACATCATGAATCGCCTGGGCACTGTTTCCACCCACGCCGAGGATGTCGACGACGAGCAGGAGTTCGAGAAGTTCGACGAGTTCGTCCATACGCTCTCCCCCGATGACTTCTAAATGTCTGGCACGCGAGCGGAGAGGTCGCTGATGGGTACCCGCGTATCGGCTGAAGCGGCCGCCATCGCGCGTGAAGCCCAGATGCGCTCGGAGGCTTCTGAGGCGGCTCGCATTGCCTATGTGACGCAGGCCCGCACGCTTCGCGAGCGCCGCGGCTCGTTTATCAAGATGGTTGTCGTCTCCGTCCTTGTCGCGGCAATCTGTTCGCGCCTTCGTGGTACAGTTGGTGCGCTTGGGTTTTCGATTTCAACAGGCTTGGTAATCTGGGGTGTGGTCGATGCAGTAATGCTGACCAGCCAGATCAAGGTACTCGACAAGCGCGCGATGGATATGATGCGCGCCCGCGACGCTGCCGCCAAGATCGCTGCCGAGGCACAAGAACTGTAACGACGCCAGACTCGATGGGAAGGTCTAAAGATGGCACAGGATATGCAGGACGCCGGTAACGTCTCCGCCGAGCTCGACGCCATGGTGTGTGACCTGATTGGTGCGTTCTTGGACGACCTTGCCGCCGGCGAGAATCCGGGTGTAGTTGTGGCGATCGAGGACGCTGCTTCCAACCGTTATCTGGCGGCGCTCGATGAGGATGGCGAGGAGGCGTGCCTCGAGGCGGCCACCAACTTTATCTCCGAGCACAAGATGGGTCTTAAGGACGAGGGCCTGGGCCGCATCGCCCGCTATGCCATCGGCTACACCGGTTGTGTCGAAATTGACGGCGGCTATCACGACGCCCTGCTCGTGAGCTTCTTCGAAACCACGCTCGAGAGCGGTTTTTCGGCATACGTGCTGTATGAGGGCATGGGTGCCGGCGATGGTTTTATGTGGAGCGACCCTGAACCTGCAGGTGAGGAAACCCCTCTTATCTAAAATCGCTAAAATAAACGAGTTTTCGGTAAAAGGCTCAATATTCCCGCTGAGCGTTGTATCGCTGGGCGGGCCGCATACGCGTGCCGTTTGTATATGGATAGAAGATAGGGGAACTACATGCGCGTAGACAATCTGAGGAACATCGCCATCATCGCCCACGTCGACCACGGCAAGACGACGATGGTCGACAAGCTCCTGCGTGCCACGGACGCCTTCCGTGCCAACCAGCAGGTCGAGGACCGCGTCCTGGACTCCAACGACCAGGAGCGCGAGCGCGGCATTACGATTCTCGCCAAGAACATCTCTATCGAGTACAAGGACGTCAAGATCAACGTCATCGACACCCCGGGCCACGCCGACTTTGGCGGCGAGGTCGAGCGCGTGCTGCGTATGGCCGACGGCGCCCTGCTGCTGGTTGACGCTTTTGAGGGCCCCATGCCCCAGACCCGCTTCGTGCTGCGTCACGCTATCGACACCGGCCTCAAGATCATGATCGTTATCAACAAGATCGATCGTCCGGGCGCCAACCCCGAGAAGGCCTACAACGACTGCCTGGACCTTATGGCCGACCTGGGTGCCACCGACGACCAGCTCGAGTTCGCCATGGAGCACGTGGTCTACGCCAGCGCCATGAACGGCTTTGCCCGTCTTGACCCCAACGACGGCAACATGGACATGTATCCGCTGCTTGATATGATCATCGACGACATGCCCGCCCCCGAGGTTGACGAGAACGCCCCGCTGGCCATGCAGTGCGTGACCATCGACCACTCCAACTTTGTCGGCCGCATCGGCATCGGTCGCGTGTATTCCGGCGCCATTCACCAGGGCGATCAGATCCTGGTTGTCAAGAACGACGGCTCCAGCGCAACTGCTACCGTCAAGCAGCTCTTTACCTTCGACTACCTGGGCCGCACCGAGTGCCAGGAAGTCGGCGCCGGCGACATTGCCGCCGTTGTCGGTATTGACCGCACCGATATCGGCGATGTCTACACCGACCCCGAGAACCCCGTTGAGCTCGAGCCCATCGAGATCGACCCGCCGACTCTGTCCATCGTCTTTGAGGCTTCGACCTCCCCGCTCGTCGGTCGCGACGGCGACATCGTGGGCGCCCGTCAGCTCAAGGAGCGCCTGTTCAACGAGGCCGAGAACAACGTGACCATGAAGATCGAGGAGCTCGAGGACAAGAGCGGCGTCGAGGTCTCGGGCCGCGGCATCCTGCACCTGTCCGTCCTGATGGAGTCCATGCGCCGCGAGGGCTTTGAGTTCCAGGTCGGCCGTCCCCGCGTTCTGTTTAAGAAGGACGAGAACGGCAACAAGATGGAGCCCGTCGAGCAGGCCGTCGTCGAGTGCCCGGACGAGTACTCGGGCAAGGTCGTTGAGGTCTTCGGTACCTCCGGCGGTATCATGACGAGCATGGATACCTCGGGCATCGTGACGCACCTCGAGTTCAAGATCCCAACGCGCGGCATCATGGGTCTTAAGAACCGCATCATGAACGTCACCCACGGCGAGGGTGTGTTCTACCACACCTTCCTGGAGTACGGTCCCTACGCCGGCGAGATCGGCAACCGTCAGAACGGCGCCATGATCTCCATGACCACCGAGAAGGCGGTTGCCTACGCCCTGGGCACGCTGCAGGAGCGCGGCCAGCTGTTTGTTGAGCCGGGCACCGAGTGCTACGAGGGCATGATCGTGGGCGAGCGCAGCAAGGCTGGCGACATGGTCGTCAACATCGCCCGTACCAAGAACCTGGGCAACCAGCGTTCCTCAACCTCCGATATCTCCGTCCAGCTGGTGCCGCCTCGCACCTTCTCGCTGGAGGAGGCGCTGGAGTACATCGCTGATGACGAGCTGGTCGAGATCACTCCCAAGAACATCCGCCTGCGCAAGCGTCTGCTCAACGCCACCGACCGCAAGAAGGCCGCCGTTCGCGCCGGTCAGGTCAACAAATAAGCGCTGGGCTTTATAGCGACTAACAAGAAAGGGCGTCGACCGCAATGGTCGGCGCCCTTTTTGGTCCAAGGGGAACAGGTTCGTTTGCACCACCACAAAGGTGCCTGTCCCCCTTGTGGTGGTTGGCGGCTAAGCGGTGGGGAGTTCCGGCGTATTAGCCGGCTGTTGCGACTTGAGGTGGGCGTTGCGCCAGATGATCTGGATAACGTAGCCGAGCGTGAAGACAAAGGCCACGCCGCTGATGAAATCGCCTACGAGGGGGATTGCCGTAAGCACGCCCGCGGCGATACCGCCCACGGCTGCCATGGCGTAGCGGTTCTGGTTGTGTCCGACCATGCGGGCGATTGCGCACCCCGCAAAGGCACTCGACACCAATGCGATGCCGATAACGCCGCACAAGAGGGCTCCGGCAAGCGACAGGCCAGCGATAGAGATAATCAGCAGTAGGACGGCGGGGGCGACAGCAATCGTACCCAGAAGACCGCTCACCCACAGGGGCGCGGGATGCTGGTGGAGCATACCGGCGGCGCTGGCAGTCGCACGCGGAAAGACGAGCTCGAGCAGCAGAGCGACAAAGCAGGTCGAGAGTGCCGCGGCGACGATGCCGCCGATGACATCGTTAACGGTGGAAGTACCCTCGTTTTCGGTGCGGTCGATCTTGAGCGCGCCGACCTCGGCTCCCGCGGCGCGCTCGGGGTCCTCGGAAACATGGGCGTTCACGGTGCCGGTGATGTGGGCGTTCTTGCCCAGGATGAGCTTGTCGGCCCAGACCTCGACATCGCCCTCGACGGTGCCATCGATGGTCACCGTATCGCCCGCGAGCGCTGCCGACTTGGTAGAGCCGCGCAGGGCAACCGTCTCGCCTATCGCATAGAAGCAGTTGGCGGTGCTGTCGGAATTGAGCACGACATGCTGACCGACGACCGTGACGCTGCCGTCAACCGTAGTCTTGGCAATGTCGATGGTGCGCGCCGCAAGACGAACGGCGCCGCCCACCGTGCAGTCGCGGATCGAGAGGGTATCGCCCGCAGCGATGATATCGCGGTCGATGGAGGTATCGTCCAGGTTGAGGCTCTGACCTGCCCAGTACAGGTCACCTTCGACGCCGGACGGAGCGGCGTCATTGTCGGTCGCAAGTACGTTGCCTGCGGTGTCCGTGCCGGCAAGAGCCGTAGCGGGAAGTGCGGTGAGCGCCAGCGCGATGAGCGCGAATAGGATGGTGATGCGGCCCCACGCTTTACGGCGTTGGGTCGACGGGAATTGATTGTGGGGCATAGTGAATCCTTCGTCAGATGCTCGATATGCACCTAACAGGGTACCCAACGCGTGGGCGCTCTAAAAGAACCTCTCGGTTGCATTTCGAAGGATGAGCCCGCGCAATCTACTTTTTGTGGTGCAAAAAGCGCGCGATGTCCTCTTCGGTGGGGCTTTTGATGTCAAAACGCAGCGACAGCCAGCGCAGCCCCATGGTTACCGCAACGCATACGATCAACGCGGTGATGTTGCTGACGACGCCGCTCATGACAAGGCATACATAGCTCGCCGAGCCGGCGATGGCTGCGATGGCATAGAAGTTGGTGCGCTGGAAAATGCCCGGTACCACGCCCATAAAACTGTCGCGCAGCATGCCGCCGCCCACCGCGGTGAAAAAGCCCATCATGATGCACACCGCCGGCGCAAAGCCGTAGACCAGTGCCTTGTCTGCTCCAGTGGCGGCATAGATGCCGACCGAGATGATGTCGAGCAGGGGAATGAGTTTTTCGGGTTTGTCGACGATTGCCGGGAAAATATAGATGATGGCTGCCGTGGCAATGGAAAGCGGGAGCGCCATCGGCTGGTTGAGGATGTAGACGTTGCCCACCTGCAGCGTCATATCGCGCAAGAGACCGCCGCCCAGACCGCAGACCACGGCGAGCGCGACCGCGCCCACCAAGTCGAGCTTGTGCTCGCGTGCGACCAACACGCCCGAGATCGATGCAGCGACAACAGCGAACATCTCGAGCCAAAATGGGATAGCGACCATGGCATCCGTGGCGTGTGAGGTAACGGTCATAGCGGCGACGACGGGCAAGATGGGGTCCTTTTGGTTGCGGGTTTAGACAATGCCCGTACATAGTACATGGTTGGCGGGCGTGGTGACCCTATTGCTCGGTAAACGGTCGGGACTGGGTGGGGGCGTAGACACCAAACATGTACATCAGCCTCCAAAGATGCCGAAAAATGTCGTTTTTGGAGGGTGATGTACATGTTTGAGATTCAAGGTGAAATCGAAAGCAATGGGGGGCGTGGCTGAATAGGAGGGATGTCCAAATTTTGAGCGAAGCTCAAAATTTATTCGGTCGGCTTGCGCCGACCGCGCTGCGCTAAAAACGCGCCACTGGCGCGTTTTCTTTACGCTCCGCGCCCTGGCGGGTTCGAATCCCTCCTCCTCCGCCGTATTTGCTTGTAAGGGACTCTAAACAAAAAAGCCCCCGTTTTCGGGAGCTTTCTCAACCAAAATGGCGGAGGAGGAGGGATTCGAACCCTCGTGACCTTATACAGGCCAAACGGTTTTCGAGACCGCCGCATTCAACCACTCTGCCACCCCTCCGCGTGGGGTAAAAACAAAGCAGGCTCGAAGGCCTGCTTTGGAATTAACTGGCGGAGAGTCAGGGATTTGAACCCTGGAGACGCTTTTGACGCCTACACGATTTCCAATCGTGCTCCTTCGGCCACTCGGACAACTCTCCGTTAAATGCGAAAGTCAGTATACACGAGGAATCGCAAAGTGCAAACAGAAAAGTTGGCATTTTTTAAAACGCTTGGCCGTGCTTGGCGCTGCAGTGGGGCTTGAGGTGCCAAAAAACGGCTTCCGACCAGCGTGGTTGATCAACTCAATTGTTCAAAAAAGGGGTATTCATAAGCGACTTGGCAATGAATTTAAAAATCTTTGGGTGGTGCTGTGGGCCACTGGTATGCATTTTGCGACCACAGCCTTGTGCCCGTTGACCTGCGGCTTGGCTCAACTTGTCCCCACGGCACCGTATCTTGTCAACAGATCCGTCAAGCTGTTGGTCAGCATTTGGTTGGAATGCGCATGAAACGTCGTGTGAGTATGGGTATATGTGGAGGTCATGAGGTTGTAGCTGCATATTCTTGCAGCCTAGGAGGTTGAAAGATATTATTACCAAGTCTTTTCCTGCTTCAGGCGCACCTTCACGACCTGAAGCCACATTTGCCCAGAGGAGGTGACAATATGAAGGCTTATGAACTGCTGTTCTTTGTTGACCCGTCGCTCGACCCCGAGACTCGTCTCGCTGTTATGAAGCGTATCGATACCACGATCGCTGAGGGCGCTGGCAAGGTCGACTCCGTTGACGAGTGGGGCAAGCGCAAGCTCGCCTACGAGATCAACGACCTCACCGATGGTGACTACACCCTCATCAACTTCCACGCAGATCCTACCCAGATCGCCGAGCTTGATCGCGTCCTGCGCATCACCGACGCTGTGGTCCGCCACATGATCGTCCGTCGCGACGACCAGGAGTAAGACTGTCGTTTTGGACTGGGCTTGTGCCCCAAGAGGAAGTAGTGAGTTATGAGCATCAATCGAGTGAACATCACCGGTAACCTCACCCGCGATCCCGAGCTGCGCGCCACCGCCGGCGGAACCCAGGTTCTGTCCTTTGGCGTCGCCGTGAACGATCGTCGCCGCAACGCGCAGACTGGCGAGTGGGAGGACTATCCCAACTTTGTCGACTGCACCATGTTCGGTACCCGCGCCGAGGCCGTGAGCCGTTTCCTGGCAAAGGGAAACAAGGTCGCGATCGAGGGCAAGCTGCGCTACAGCTCTTGGGAGCGCGACGGCCAGCGCCGGAGCAAGCTTGAGGTCATCGTCGATGAGATCGAGTTTATGAGCTCCCGTGGTGGCCAGGGTGGCTACGATCAGGGCGGTTACGCCCCCGCAGCCCCCGCGCCCGCAGCACGTCCCGCCGCACCGGTGGCTACGCCGCCCGCGGTCGACGTCTACGATGAGGACATCCCGTTCTAAGGGTTGTTCACCTATTTTTGAGTGAGAGGCGGCTTCGGTTCGCCGAAGTTGCCAAATGAAAGGTATTTTGACATGGCTAATGATTTTTCTGCACGTCAGCCGCGTCGTAAGTACTGCCAGTTCTGCAAGGAGAACACTGAGTTCATCGACTATAAGGACACTCAGCTTCTCCGTAAGTACATGACCGATCGTGGCAAGATCAAGCCCCGTCGCGTCACTGGCGCTTGCACGCAGCATCAGCATGACATCGCCAACGCCATCAAGCGCGCCCGCGAGATGGCTCTCCTGCCGTACACCGTCCCCGTGGTTTCCTCTCGTGGCAACCGCGACCGCGGCTAAGAAGGGAGACGCATCATGAAGGTTATTCTTCTCGATGAGATCAAGGGCAAGGGCGGCGAGGGTGACGTCGTAGAGGTCGCTCAGGGTTACGCTGAGAACTTCCTGTTCCCCAAGAAGCTCGCTGTTGCCGCCACCAAGGGCAACCTCAAGCAGCTTGACGAGCGTCGCAACAACATCGCCAAGCGCGAGGCCGTCCGTCTGGCTACCGCCAACGAGACCAAGGCTGCCTTCGAGGGCAAGACGGTCACCGTTGACGTCAAGGTCGGCGACGAGGGCATCCTCTTTGGCTCCGTTACCGCCGCTATGATCGCTGACGCCATCAAGGCTCAGCTCGGTATGGACATCGACCGCAAGCGCGTCGAGCTCGGTAAGCCCATCAAGGTTGCCGGTGCCCACACCGTTGCCATCTCGCTGTACCGCGAGATCAAGGCCGAGGTTGTCGTTCTCGTCGGCGTTACCGCCGAGGAGCTCGCTGCCGAGGCTGAGGTTGAGGAGGCCGCTGAGGCCGCCGAGGCCGAGACCGCCGAGGTCGAGACTGAGGCTGCTGCCGAGTAGCATTTGCTGCAACGCAACAATCTTGTTCTAAGAAGGGCGCTCTGGGAAACCAGGGCGCCCTTTTGTTTTTTTGCGCTGAGTGAGTGTCATGGTGAACGTTGCGTCGAAGTCCTATATACAGGACCGTTCATCCGCTTGGTTCGGTGATGATTGACGGCGCGCGGCGCGTTTTGGGACCGTGGCTGATACTATGGATGCTCGCAAGCGATATGAATGAGGATGCTCATGGCATATGACGATAGGGAGACCGGGCTGACGGTTGAGGACCGCGGCTCAAAGTTGGGTCTTCCCCAAAACCAAGATGCAGAGGCCAATGTACTGGCCGCTATGCTGCTATCGCCCGAGGTGGTCGAAGAAGCCCAGGTCGAGCTGCAGCCCGATGACTTCTACCGGCCCATTCACAAGACCATCTATACCGCGATGGTCGATATGTACAACAGCCGCATTCCCATCGACTCCATCTCGCTGATCGATTACCTGCGAAGCATCAATAAGCTCGATGCCGTGGGCGGCGAGGCCTACATTTTGGAGTTGATGGGTCAGACCCTGTCGCTCGTCAACTGGCAGCACCATGCCGCTATCGTTCGCCGCGATTCGATGCTGCGTGAGCTGATCGGCGCCACCAACGAGATCAACGCGCTGGCCTATAACGCTCCCACCGATACCAAAGAGGTCGTGGAGCTGGCCGAGAGCAAGTTGCTCAAGGTCACGGCGCGCGAGGTCAAGTCGAGCTACAAGACGCTGACCGAGTTTATGGTCGAGGCCTATAACGAGGCCGAGGAAGTGTGCCAGGCCGGCGGCCAGGCTGCGGGCGTACCCACGGGCTTCCCGTCGCTCGACCGCATGCTCATGGGTTTTCGCGAGGGCCAGCTCATCATCATCGGCGCCCGCCCTGCTGTGGGTAAGACGTCGTTCGCCCTGAATCTGGCGCTCAACGCTGCCGCTGCCGGTTATACCGTCGGCTTCTTCTCGCTGGAGATGTCGGGCAAGGAAATTGCCCAGCGTCTGATTTGCGCCTACGCCATGATCTCGATCAGTGACTTCCGCATGGGCCGCATTAGCCCCGAGCAGTGGGCCAATATCAACGAGGCCACGCAGACCTTGTCCAAGCTCGATATTCTGATTGACGATACGCCCGGCACCACAGTGACCGAGATTCGCGCCAAGAGCCGCCGCATGCTCCACAACAAGGAGAAGGCCATCATCATCCTGGACTACCTGCAGCTGGTGAGTCCTCCGCCGGGACGCCGCTCCGAGAGCCGTACCGTCGAGGTCTCCGAGATGTCGCGTGGTCTGAAGATCATGGCCAAGGAACTCAAGATCCCGCTCATCGCGCTGTCGCAGCTCTCGCGTCAGGTCGAATCCCGTACCGGCAAGCGCCCGCAGCTTTCCGACCTTCGTGAATCGGGCTCCATCGAGCAGGACGCCGATATCGTTATGTTCTTGGACCGCTCCGCCGACGAGGCCGAAGCCTCGCGCGACGATCGACCCGACGAGGGCGTTACGCGTATTGTCGTGGCCAAGAACCGTTCGGGCCCGATCGGCGACGTCGACCTGATGTTCCTGCCGGCATCCACCAAGTTCTATGAGCTTGATGGGGCACATGCCGAGGAGTAGGACAGGCGCCCGTTGCACGGGTATACTGGGAATGTTTTGTGCTTCTGC
The DNA here is from genome assembly GCA_958407445.1 of uncultured Collinsella sp. Lineage (GTDB taxonomy): Bacteria > Actinomycetota > Coriobacteriia > Coriobacteriales > Coriobacteriaceae > Collinsella. The sequence continues at coordinate 11,481 of CATYIU010000039.1, read as the reverse complement.
GTGCCGGCGTGGCGCGTAGACAGTCCATGAATGTAAGGAGTAAACATGCCGTCAACCGTTTTGGTCGGTGCCCAGTGGGGCGATGAGGGCAAGGGTAAGATCTGCGACCTGGTCGCCGGCGACTTCGATGCCGTCGTGCGTTACTCGGGCGGCAACAACGCCGGCCACACCATCGTCGTCAACGGCAAGAAGTACGGCCTGCACCAGGTGCCCTCCGGCATCATGTATTCCGACCACGTGTCGGTGATCGGTAACGGCTGTGTCGTCAACCCCAAGGTTGTCCTTGAGGAGATCGACATGTTCGAGGCCGACGGCATCACCACCAAGAACCTCAAGATTAGCGGCAACGCGCATGTCATCATGCCGTACCACATCGATCTGGATGGCGCCTTTGAGCAGAAGCTCGGCAAGAAGAACATCGGTACCACCAAGCGCGGTATCGGTCCGTGCTATCAGGACAAGATGGCCCGCATTGGCCTGCGCATGCAGGACATGCTGGACGAGGCACTGTTCCGCGACAAGCTGGAGACCGCTCTCGCCCGCGTGAACCCCGAGCTCGAGCTCATCTACAACCTGCCCACCTACACCGTGGACCAGATTTGCGACGAGTACCTGCCCATGGCCGAGCGTCTGCGCCCCTACATCACCGAGACGAGCCTGCTGCTCAACAACATGATCGATGAGGGCAAGGACCTGCTGTTTGAGGGCGCCCAGGCGACGCTGCTCGACATCGATCACGGCACCTATCCGTACGTGACGTCTTCCAACTGCACCGCCGGCGGCGCCATCACCGGCTCCGGCGTGGGCATGAAGAACGTCGACCGCGTGCTGGGCGTCATGAAGGCCTATATCACCCGCGTCGGTTCGGGCCCCATGCCCACCGAGCTTTCCTATGAGTCCGAGGCCGGTCACACGCTGACCGAGGAGGGCTATGAGTACGGCGTGACCACCGGTCGCCGTCGTCGCTGCGGCTGGTTCGACGGCCCCATCGCCAACTACGCCTCGCGCGTCAACGGCCTCACCGATATCGCCCTGACCAAGCTCGACGTGCTTTCGGCCTTCGACACCATCAAGGTGTGCGTGGCCTACGACGTCGATGGCGAGCGCTACACCAGCGTGCCCGAGCATCAGGTGCGCTTTGAGCATGCCAAGCCCATCTACGAGGAGCTCCCCGGCTGGAAGTGCGACATTACCGGCTGCCGCAGCTTTGACGAGCTGCCGCAGGAGGCGCAGGACTACGTGGCGTTTATCGAGGATCTGGCACACACCCGCGTGACGTTCATTGGCGTTGGCGCTGGTCGCGAGCAGATCATCAACCGATTCTGGAAGTAATCGGGACTATTTGGTTATTGCGATATACCCCTTTGCAGCCCAAGCGGGCGGCCGAGGGGTATATTTGCTTGCAAAGGGCTCGCGCGGAGCGAGCCATTCATCCATAGAGGAGGCACCCTTGAAGGCGGACACTCAAACCATCGACATCCTGTTGTTGGGCAGCGGCGGCCGCGAGCATGCTTTGGCAGCTAAGCTCGCAGCATCACCGCGCGCCGGCAAGCTCTACATCGCGCCGGGTAACGGCGGCACCGCGAGCTGCGGCGAGAACGTTGTTCTCGACGACTGCGATCCTGCGGCCGTGGCGGCGTTTGCGCAGAGCCACGGATGCGGACTCGTGGTAATTGGCCCCGAGGCTCCGCTCGTGGCGGGCGTGGCCGACGCCGTGCGCGCGGCAGGTATTCCCTGCTTTGGCCCGGGTGCCGAGGGTGCCCAGATGGAGGGTTCCAAGCTGTTCTCCAAGCAGCTCATGGAGCGTGCGGGCATTCCGACGGCAGCCTATGGTTCGTTTACCGACGAGGCTTCGGCTCTCGCCTACGTGCGCGAGCAGGGCGCTCCGCTGGTCGTGAAGGCCGACGGCCTTGCCGCGGGCAAGGGCGTTATCGTGGCGACCGAACTTGAGCAGGCCGAGGAGGCCGTGCGCGAGTGCTTTGGCGGCACCTTTGGCGATGCCGGCAACACCGTGGTTATCGAGGAGATGCTCGTTGGTCCCGAGTGCTCACTGCTCGCCTTTACCGACGGCAAGACCGTGCGCCCCATGGCCACCTCGCAGGACCACAAGCGCGCCCTCGAGGGCGACAAGGGCCCCAACACCGGCGGCATGGGCGTCTACAGCCCGGTGCCCATCGTGACCGACGAGGAGCACGCCACCATGGTGGCGGTCATGGAGCAGACCGTGGCTGAGCTTGCCGCCGAGGGCATCGACTACCGCGGCTGCCTGTATGGCGGCTTTATGCTCACGCCTGCCGGCCCCAAGGTGCTGGAGTTCAATGCCCGCTTTGGCGACCCCGAGACGCAGGTCGTGCTGCCGCGCCTTAAGAACGACCTGGTTGAGGTCATGCTCGCCTGCGCCAACTGCGAGCTCGATCAGATTGAGCTCGACTGGCGTGACGAGTGGGCTGTGGCCGTTGTCCTGACGAGCGCGGGCTATCCCGGCAGCTACGAGAAGGGCAAGGTCATCACCGGTATCGCCGATGCCGAGGTCATGGAGAACGTGACCGTGTACCACGCGGGCACTGCCGTGGTGGACGGCCAGCTCGTGACCAATGGTGGCCGCGTGCTTGCCGTGACCGCTCTGGGTGACACGTTCGAGAACGCTCGCAACCTTGCCTACGAGGCCTGCGAGAAGATTGATTTTGAAGGCAAGACCCTGCGCCACGACATCGGCCTGCGCGCACTGCGCGGCCGCGACGCCTGGGATGCCTAAAATCCGAGAGGAATGAGACGGATGGACGAGAAGAACGAAGAGCTCGTGGATGCGCAGATCGTTGAAGAGGACAGCCGCATGTATGGGCACGCCGAGGGCGAGCCTGGCGGCGAGGTCGCTGACGAGCCGGCGCTGGTGCTGGGCGACGACGACCCGCACGATGCCGAGCTGCACGAGAAGATTCTTTCGGAGGAGTGCGCCTGGAAGGGCAAGATCCTCGACGTCCACCGTCTTGAGGTTGAGCTGCCCAACGGTCGCCGCAGCGCCCGCGATATCGTTCGCCATCCGGGTGCGGCGGCCGTTGTGGCGCTGACCGAGAGCGGCAAGATCGTACTGGTGCGTCAGTACCGCACCGCCATCGACCGCGTGACGGTCGAGATTCCCGCCGGCAAGCTCGATCCAGGCGAGGACCCGCTCGATTGCGCCAAACGCGAGCTGCATGAGGAGACGGGCTTTAGGGCAGGTCGCATTCGCTTTTTGACGTCGATTGTCACGTCCTGCGGCTTCTGCGATGAGATCATTCATATCTACCTGGCCACCAAGCTCGAGTTCGACGCGCCCAACCCCGACGATGACGAGTTTGTCAACGTGGACCTGGTGCCGCTGCACGAGCTGATCGACGCCGTACTCGACGGCAAGATCGAAGACGCCAAGACCGTCGTGGGCGCCTTGGCCTGCGATAGCATCGCGCACCGCTTGGGCGGGGCCGAGCTCTAGGTTACGCGGTTTTACCAAACCGCGTAACGAGTCGACGCTGCAAACGCCCCTAAGCGGCAATCTGCCTTTCAATCGTCGCTCGCGTACCGAAGTACGCGTCGCTCCTCTTTCAAGGCACCTTGCTCGCTTAGGGACGTTTTCGCTGACGCTGCCAGAACATCGGCGTTATGCTTGTTGGGACGCTTTGTTTTCAGCCTGACCGGTTCAACCGGATTTCTCACGCTATTTATTTCTCTTCGAGGATTGCATGTTTAAAAGGTTTCTCTCGTATTACGAGCCCCAGATGGGGCTTTTTGTTGCCGATACTGTTTGTGCTCTGGTGCTTGCCGCCATTGACCTGGCGTTCCCCATTATCCTGCGCAATTTGACCGGTGGGCTCTTTACTCAGGGTCAGGCTGTCATTATGCAGGCGCTCGGCATGATTGCGGTGGGCTTGGTGCTGATGTATGCCGTCCGCTGCGCCTGCCGCTATTTTGTGAGCTATTGGGGTCACGTGATGGGTGCGCGCATGGAGTCCAAGATGCGCGAGGACCTGTTCGACCAGTATGAGCGCTTTAGCTTTGCGTACTTCGACCGTAACAGCTCGGGCGACATGATGAGCCGCGTGGTCAACGACCTGTTCGATATCTGCGAGGCGGCGCACCACGTGCCCGAGTGGATCATCATCTGCGGCATCGAGATTATCGGCTCGTTTGTGATCCTCTTTACCATCGCCCCGGTGCTGGCGCTTGCCATGGCTGCGGTGACAGCAGCGTTTTCGGTCATCATGTTTTGGCAGAACATGCGCATGCGCGAGGTCTTTAGCGACAACCGCAAAAAGATCAGCGGCATCAATGCGCAGCTGCAGGATTCGCTGGCGGGCATGCGCGTGGTCAAGAGCTTTGCCAATGAGGAGACCGAGCGCTCTAAGTTCCGCGCCTCCAACAATCGCTATCTTTCGTCCAAGGAGAACATGTATCACGCCATGGGCGTCTATACTGCGACGTATGGCCTGCTCTCGGGTGTGCTCTATGTGATCGTGGTACTGCTGGGCGGCTGGCTGGTCGCCCAGGGACAGCTGCAGGCGGTCGATATGGCGACCTTTGCACTCTATATTTCGCTGTTCTGCACGCCGCTCGAGACACTCGTCAATTCGGCCGAAACGTATCAGAAGGCCATCGCCGGCTTTAAGCGCATGGACGAGGTACTCTCGACCGCGCCGGATATCCAGGACAAGCCGGGCGCCACGGATCTGCAGGTGACCGCCGGCGCCGTGGATTATCACGACGTGTGCTTTAACTACGAGGACGTTGAGCTGGGCGAGGGCGATGCCGAAGAGCGTCCCGTTATCGACCATATGAATCTGTCCATCAAGCCCGGGCAGACCATCGCTTTGGTTGGCCCTTCGGGCGGTGGCAAGTCCACGACCTGTTCGCTGCTGCCGCGCTTTTATGACGTGGCTGCCGGATCCATTAGCATCGACGGCCAGGACGTGCGCGATGTGACGCAGCAGAGCCTGCGCCGCGCCATCGGCCTGGTGCAACAGGATGTCTACCTGTTTGACGGAACAATCGGCGAGAACATCGCCTACGGCAAGCCGGGCGCTACGGCAGAAGAGATCGCCGAGGCCGCCCGTCGCGCCAACATCGATGCCTTTATCGAGTCGCTTCCACAGGGCTATGACACGGTCGTGGGCGAGCGCGGCAGCCGTCTTTCGGGCGGACAGAAACAGCGCGTTGCCATCGCGCGCGTGTTTCTCAAGAACCCCAAGATCCTGATTTTGGACGAGGCGACGAGTGCTTTGGATAACGAGAGCGAGGAGGCGGTGCAGGAGTCACTCGAAGAGCTGGCACGCGGCCGCACCACGATTATCATCGCCCATCGTCTTTCGACCATTAAGCATGCCGATGAGATTGCGACCGTTGAGCATGGTCGCGTTGTGGAGCGTGGCACGCACGAGGAGCTTCTCGCCCGTGGCGGCACCTATGCCCGTTACTATCGAATGCAGTTCGAAGGTGCGCGTGCGCACGAGCTCGACTGATTGATATGACAGGAAGTTTATGGCTGACAAGAACCCTTTGACTCCGGAAGAAGTGACGGAGTTATTCTCCGAAATCGATGCATCCGGCGTCTTGGATCCCACGCTTGCCAAAAAGCGAACCGAGCGCATGCGTGAGAAGGAGGCTGCGGCCAAGCGCGGTGACAAAGCGGCGCTAGCGCAGCTGCGCAGCGAGGACCGCGCGAGCCAGGCAAAACATATCGACCCGCTGTCCGAGGACGATCCTTCGGGCTCGCAGGTGAGCCATACCATTACGAAGACCGCGATGGCCGTGGTCATCGGTATTCTGGTGCTGATCGTGGGCATGCAGATCGGCTACGGCGTGATGCGCCGTCTGAATACCGCCAACCTGTCCGAGAGCGTTTCGGTGGATACCGTCTCGACCGCGCTCAAGGGTGGACTCGAATGGGACAACGGCTTTACGCAGTTCCCGCTCGATTTTTCTGTCGACGAGGCCGATGAGCGCACGGGCACGGTTGAGGTGACGGTGTTGGACACGTCGTCTGCCAATGAGCTCGAGCTGCTGTCCAACGGGCAGATCCAGGCCGCGGCGCTTGCGACCAACGCCCTGCTCAACGACAAAATTGACCGCGTGGTGTATAACGTTCACGTCTATATCGACGAGGATAGCAACATTCAGCACGATTCCTTTTTTGGCATGTTTCCCGCGCGGGGTCATCAGAGCGCCATTTTGACGTTCGTGTGGACCAAGAGCTCATCCAACGCCACGAGTATCGACTGGAAGATGCGTATCGTAAGCATGGACGACACCATTGCCGAGCGCATTCAAAAACAGGTGAACTCGGTTTCGTCGCTGATCGAGGACCCGGTGGTGAGCCAGACCAAGATTGACGAGGAAAAGGCCGAACGTGACCTGGAACATCGTCTGCATGGTCGCGAGATTTTCCGCGGCGGCAAGCCCGACCGAACGCCGTCCGATCTGCTGGAACAGGACAAGAAAAAGTAAGACGCCATCATCCCGCGTGAGCCACAAGCCCCGCGGGATGATTTTTTTAATCCTCGTCCCAGAAAAATTATTATGCATAGAAAGTCATAATTATCATTTCGTAAACATTTCGATGAAATTAACGCCATGAGGCATGCTTGCGGTTACAATACCGCGAGGCCTAACTACACACCTTTAAGCCGGTCCTGTGAGACCGGGAAGGAGAATTATGGCGAACAACCATACCGCGGGCGCTGCCGCCCGCACCATCGCGCCCAGCGAGTTGTGCCAGCGTATGCTGGCAAAAACCAGCAAGCGCACCTGCGGTCCCTGCATCCTGTATCTTGAGGATGGGACCATTTTTTATGGCCGTGCATGTGGTGCCGAGGGTACCGCAACCGGCGAGGTCTGCTTCAACACCTCGCTTGAGGGCTACTTTGAGGTCATGACCGACCCGAGCTATGCCGGCCAAATCGTAACCATGACCTATCCGCAGATCGGCAACTACGGTATCGACGAGACCGATGTCCAGTCGGCCTTCCCCGGCGGCGCCGTGCGCCCTGCGAGCGCTCCGGCCATGCGTGGCATGATCGTTCGCGACATGTGCGCCACGCCTTCTAACTGGCGCTCGGCCGTCAGCGTGCCGGGGTACCTGCGCGCTCACGGCATCGTCGCTATCGAGGGCGTCGACACCCGCGCTCTGGTGCGCCATCTGCGCGACAATGGTTCCAAGATGGGCATTATCTCGACCGAGATCTTCGACGTCGACGAGCTTGCCGAGCGCTTGTCCGCTGCGCCCACGCTGGTAGGCGAGAACCTGGTCAAGACCGTAAGTTGCCCCGCGCCTCACGAGTTTGTGGCCGCCGACCTGCCTGCCACGCATGACTTTGCGCTTGCGGCTGCCGCTCCTGCCCGTCACAAAGTGGTCGCCTACGACTGCGGTGTGAAGCGCGGTATTCTGGAGGGCCTGGTCCGTGCCGGCTGCGATCTCACCGTCGTGCCGTGGGATACGCCCGCCCAGCAGGTACTCGACATGAATCCCGATGGCGTCTTTTTGTCCAACGGCCCCGGCGACCCCGATGCCGTGGTGGAGACCTATGAGCAGGTACAGCAGCTGATCGGCAAGGTGCCGGTCTTTGGCATTTGCCTCGGTCACCAGATGATCAGCCTGGCCTGCGGCGCCCAAATGGAAAAGCTTAAATTCGGTCACCGTGGCGGTAACCAGCCGGTTATGAATCTGGTGAGCCGTCGCGTGGAGATCACCGCGCAAAACCACGGCTTTGGCCTGCTGTTCCCCAGTCTGGGCAAACTGATTCCGGAGCTTTCCGGCGGCGAAACCGAGCATGCGGCCGACGGTGACCTGCGCGCCTGGGTGCGTCGCGGCATCGCGCCGGTCGTGATGAACGAGCGCTTTGGTCGCATTCGCCTGACACATGTGAACCTCAACGACGGCACCGCCGAGGGCATCCAGCTGCTCGACGCCCCGTGTTTCTCGGTCCAGTACCACCCCGAGGCTTCGCCTGGCCCCACCGATGCCCACTATCTCTTTACCGCCTTTACGCGACTCATGGACGGCGAGGAGAACTACCTGGACATCGACACCGCGAAGGACCGCCTCGCCGGCTGGAATTTCGCCGAGTCCGAGAACGCTGCGACCGAGGAGAACTAACATGCCTAAACGTACTGACATCAAGCGCATCCTCGTTATTGGTTCGGGCCCCATCGTTATTGGCCAGGCCTGCGAGTTCGACTACTCCGGCGCCCAGGCCTGCAAGGTGCTCAAGGAGGATGGCTTTGAGGCCATCCTGGTCAACTCCAATCCGGCGACCATCATGACCGACCCGGGCTTGGCCGACCGCACCTATGTTGAGCCTATCACCGCCGAGTTTATCGAGCGCGTGATCAAGAAAGAGCGCCCGGACGCGCTGCTGCCCACGCTGGGCGGCCAGACCGGTCTGAACGCCGCCGTCGAGCTGGCAAAGGACGGCACGCTCGACAAGTACGGCGTCGAGATGATCGGCTGCGACCTGGCCGCTATCGAGCGCGGCGAGGACCGCAAACTCTTTAACGAGGCCATGGCCGAGATCGGCCTGGAGGTCGCGCGCTCGGGCTATGCCTACAGCGTGGCCGACGCCGAGGCTATCGCCGAGCGCGTGGGATATCCCTGCGTACTGCGCCCGAGCTTTACCCTCGGTGGCGCCGGCGGCGGCATCGCGCATACCCACGAGGAGCTCGTCTCCATCGTGAGCCAGGGCCTTGAGCTCTCGCCTGCCCATGAGGTGCTGGTCGAGGAGTCCATCGAGGGTTGGAAAGAGTATGAGATGGAGGTCATGCGCGACCACGCCGGCAACGGCATCATCGTGTGCTCCATCGAGAATCTCGACCCCATGGGCGTGCACACCGGCGACTCCATCACCGTGGCGCCGGCGCAGACACTAAGTGACCTTGAGTACCAGCGCATGCGTGTCGCGTCGCTCGCCATTCTGGAGAAGATTGGCGTCGAGACCGGCGGCTCCAACGTGCAGTTTGCCGTGAACCCCCAGACCGGCCGCCTGATCGTCATCGAGATGAACCCGCGCGTGAGCCGTTCGTCCGCACTGGCCTCCAAGGCCACGGGCTTCCCCATCGCCAAGGCCGCCGCTCGCCTAGCCGTGGGCTACACGCTCGACGAGATCGTCAACGACATCACCAAGGCAACGCCTGCCTGCTTTGAGCCCACGATCGACTACTGCGTGGTCAAGGTGCCGCGCTTTGCCTTCGAGAAGTTCAAGGGCACCGATCCCACGCTCACCACGCGCATGAAGGCCGTGGGCGAGATCATGGCGATCGGTCGCACCTTTGAGGAGGCCTTCGGCAAGGCCATGCGCTCGCTGGAGGACGGTCACCAGGGCATCTGCGCCGGTGGCAAGGAGGGTGCCGACAAGCTGAGCGACGATGAGCTCGCTCAGGCCGTGGCAACCCCGACCGAGCACCGCATCTTCTTTGTGGTCGAGGCCCTGCGCCGTGGCTGGGACATCGCCCATATCCATGCCATCTGCGGTATCGATCCGTGGTACCTCAACCGTATCAACGACATGGTGCAGGTCCAGGAGAGCATCCGCGGCCTGCGTGTGGAGGATATCGACGCCGACGCGATGCGCCTGCTCAAGCAGTACGGCACGAGCGACGCCGAGATTGCCGCGCTGACCGGCTCGGACGAGCGCTTTGTGCGCGCCTATCGCAAGGGTCTGGGCGTGGTTCCCAGCATGAAGACGGTCGATACCTGCGCTGCGGAGTTCTCGAGCGCCACGGAGTACCACTACAAGACGTACGAGAACATCTACCGCACGAGCCCGGATGTCAAGAAGTGCGTGGCTCCCGACGAGACCACGCCGGCGGACAAGCCCAAGGCGATGATCCTGGGCGCCGGCCCCAACCGTATCGGCCAGGGCATCGAGTTTGACTACTGCTGCGTGCATGCGAGCTATGCGCTGGCGGCCCGCGGCTTCGAGACTATCATGGTCAACTGCAACCCCGAGACCGTCTCGACCGACTATGACACGTCCGACCGTCTGTACTTTGAGCCGCTCACCTACGAGGACGTCATGGACGTTATCGATGTCGAGCGCCCCGACGGCGTCGTGGTGACGCTCGGCGGCCAGACCCCGCTTAAGCTGGCGCGCATGCTCGAGGAGAGCGGCGTGAACATTATGGGCACCAAGCCCGATGCCATCGACTTTGCCGAGGACCGCGAGCGCTTCGCCGCTCTGCTCGACAAGCTGGGCATCATGTACCCGCCGGCGGGCCAGGCCACCTCGTTTGAGGAGGCCGAGGCCGTGGCCGCGCACATCGGCTATCCGCTGCTGGTGCGCCCGAGCTATGTGCTGGGCGGCCGCGGCATGATGATCGCCTACGATGCCGAGCATCTGCGCGATTACATGGCCGAGGCTGCGCGCATTAGCCCCGACTACCCGGTGTACCTGGACCGCTTCCTGGAGGGTGCGATCGAGTCCGACGTCGACGCCCTGTGCGATGGCGAAGAGGTATACATCGGCGGCATCCTGGAGCATATCGAGGAAGCCGGTATTCACTCCGGCGACTCCGCGACCTGCATCCCGCCGTTCAGCTTTAGCGAGAGCCTGCAGGCGAAGCTCCGCGAGACCACGCGCCGCATCGCGATGGCGCTGGGAGTCCGCGGTCTGGTCAACGTGCAATATGCCATCAAGGGCGAGACCGTCTACGTAATCGAGGCCAACCCGCGCGCCAGCCGTACCGCGCCGTTTATCTCCAAGGCCACCGGTGTGCCGCTGGCCAAATGCGCGGCGCGCATCATGGCAGGCGATTCCATCGCGAGCTTGGGCCTGCCGAGCGACGAACGTCAACTGGACTGGTTCTGCATGAAGGAAGCCGTCATGCCCTGGGGTCGTTTCCCGGGCGCCGACGTCATCCTGGGGCCTGAGATGAAGTCGACGGGCGAGGTCATGGGTATCGCTAAGAGCTATCCCGAGGCATACGCCAAGACGCAGCTGGCGATCGACTACAAGCTGCCCGACCCGAGTTGCGGCAAGGTGTTCATTAGCGTGTGCGACCGCGACAAGCGCCATATCCTTTCGGTCGCCCGTATCCTGCGCTATCTGGGCTTTGACATCTGCTCTACCGAGGGTACGGCGCGCGTGCTGCGTGGAGGCAACGTGACGTGCGAGATCGTGGAGAAGATAAGCGGCCCGCACGACGGCGAGCGCCCCAACATCGGCGACCTCATCGCCGATGGCAAGATCGCGGTGATCATCAACACGCCGTACGGTCCGGGCTCGCGCGGCGACGGCTATCTGCTGCGCACCGAGGCAGTGCGACGCGGTGTGACCTGCGTGACCGCGATGTCTGCCGCCAACACGTACGTGAGTGCCATCGAGGCGGTGCGTGAGGACCAGCAGGGTCACGGCAGCGCCAACGACATGGGCATGGACGTCATCGCCCTGCAGGACCTGCCGCAGCATACGGTGTAGGTTGAACTGGCCGGCCGGGGCGGAGGGGGCTGAGTTTCCC
>CATYIU010000038.1:0-22123 GCA_958407445.1 uncultured Collinsella sp. | reverse complement strand
GCATCATCACGCTCCCGTTCTGGAGCATGACCGCGAAGCTGCCGGATGCGCACCTGTTGAGCGTCAACATCTCGAACGGCTCGGCTCCGCTGCAGCTCGGAAGCAAGGCAGAGGCGATTCAGGCAGATTTGGGCGCGCTGCTCTCGGCGGCGCGGACGGGCGACGGTGCTTAAGCCTCCTTGTTGGTCGCTTTAAGGTATGCATCGTCGCCCACGGGCTCCAGCCACTCGTTGGAGGTCTCCTCGCCCGGAACCTCCAACGCGAGATGCGAGAACCAGCTGTCGGGCGCGGCGCCGTGCCAGTGCTTCACCCCCGGGGCGATGTTGACCACGTCGCCGGGGCGCAGCTCCTGTGCCGGCTTTCCCCACTCCTGGTAAAACCCTCGACCAGCCACGCAGACGAGGATCTGCCCACCGCCGCTTTTGGCGTGATGGACGTGCCAGTTGTTGCGGCAGCCGGGCTCGAACGTCACGTTGTGGACACCGACCTGCTCGGTGGAAAGGGGCGCGAGGTAGCTTTGCCCGATAAAGTACTTCGCGAAGGCGTCGTTGGGGGCACCGATGGGGAAAACCATCTCGTTTTGGTGCTGAGCCCTTGCGTCGGCGGCATCGTCGGCCGCCCAGACCTCCTTCGCCATGCGGAAGGCAGCCCACGCCTTGGGCCAACCCGCATAAAACGCCGCGTGCGTAAGGATTTCCGCTATCTCCGTCCTGGTCACTCCATTGTTCTTTGCGGACATCAGATGATATTGGAACGAAGAGTCCGTCAGTCCCTGCGCCATCAGGGCCACCACCGTCACCACGCTGCGGTCTCGAAGGGAAAGCCCGTCTTCTCGGCTCCACACCTCGCCGAACAGCACATCGTCATTGAGCTGTGCAAATTTGGGGGCAAAGTCCCCCAGGGCATCCCTGCCTGCCGTCTGTTTAATTGCCATAATTTACTTCCTCCTGTCGATGGTATTAGGTGCAAATCTGCTTTCGCGCGCCAATCGGCCCAGCTAGATTCGCATACCCATTCGTCGCGCCTGCTCCAGTGCGGAATGCCCGGCGATTACGGACACCTCTTGCACCTCCGATTTGCATTGACGAGAATAAAGGTAGTACCTAAACCTGACTTTAGGTCAAGGAATGAATTCGACATTGTTTCGGACGAGCCATGTACACAATCGGACAGGTGGCGGAAATGTTCGGTTTGCCCGCTTCAACGCTGCGATATTACGACAAGCAGGGATTGTTCCCGGGATTGGAGCGGGCGTCCGGCATTCGCCGATTTGGCGACAAGGAACTCGAGGCGCTTCGAGTCATCGAATGCCTAAAGAAGGCGGGGATGGAGATCAGGGATATCCGGCTGTTCATGGAATGGTGCGCAGAGGGCCCATCAACATACCCCCAGCGAAAGGCTATGTTCGAGGAGCGGAAGGCCCACATGGAATCGGAGATCGCGAACATGAACCGTGCGCTCGATATGCTGAAGTTCAAATGCTGGTACTACGAGCAGCTGAATCAAGGCGACAACGAGGCTGAGCTGAAGGCACTGATTCCAGACGGTTTGCCGGCAGAGATTAAAGAGGCCTACGAGAACGCGCACGCTCGATAGTGGCGCCCGATGCTCAAGGGGCTTCGGCGAGGAGTCTTGTTCGGGGTAGGAGTGCAAAAAGAAAGCCTCCGAACCAAAAGGTCCGAAGGCGGTCATTCCTGCAATTTCGCAAACTGTCCGAGTAGCGGAAAGAACGGCGGCTATCACGCTATTCGTCCTCTTCGGGGATGTCGATGCGCTCGAGCTTGAAGATTACCGGGCGCGTACCATCGTTGCAGCAGCAGATCATCTCGTTCTCCCGCTCCATCCATCCCCGCATAATCGATCCGCCCTGCAGGCCCGTGTAGATGTAGCGCGAGACGGCATCCCACGCCTCGGAGCAGTGAGGGCGCCTTGGGCCGCCGGCGACGGTGTCGGGGTCGGCGTCGGTTCTCGTCAGCGTGCCGAGGCCGCCTTGCCAGAAATGGTCCTTGTCGCCGTCGCGCTCGAACAGGAACTCGTCGCCCACGTTGTAGCACGGGCACGCTCCCGCCTGCTTGTCCGCGCAGTAGCGCTCCTGCAGCTCGGGGAACAGTTTCTTATCGATTACCGTCATTTTCACCTGGTGCTTCACGGTGGCTCCGCCTTTCTCTTAAATTGTGAAGTAGTATGCTTGATGCCGGTCGAAGATACGAGTACACACCTTAAAGATAGGTACATTACTGAAGTAGAGCGTAAAGGAGACCACATGGCAGGGGCAAAAGAGGGGGTTGTGTTCGCGCGCAACGGCATCGAGAACACTGGCTTTGCGTACGCGTTCTCCCTGATAGAAGGCAAGTACAAGCTGCCAGTTCTGTTCTGCCTGTACCTGGACGGCACGACGCGCTACAACGAGCTCAAACGCAAGCTTGCGCCTGCTACTTACAAGTCGCTCACCTCTGCGCTGAGGGGTCTGGTCGCCGATGGTCTTGTCAAGCGCGTTGAGTACCCCCAGGTACCACCGAAGGTGGAGTACAGCTTGACCGAGCGCGGCCTGTCGCTCATGCCAGTGCTTGATGAGCTCTGTCTTTGGGGCGAGGCCCATCGCGATGACCGGGTTCCTCCGTCGGACTGGTAGACGAAAGGGACGATGAGGCACAAGTCTTTATGTGCGCGCCCCTGAAAAACAATGAAGCCGATAAGGCGATGCACCTTCCAGCCCGCAATTGCGGGAGCCTGGACCGCGCGACGTCGCCCGTTTCGCTAAATCAACTTTATGGGATGGCGGATCACGGTCTTGAGCTTCTCCGGCGCGCACTTGCGCGGGTCGGAGAGGTAAATTTCGTGGTGCAGACGGGCTTCGGAGAAGTCGGGGGCGTAGCCCTGTTCCGCTGCAAATGTGCGCATGGCGTCTACGGTCGCCGGCTCGCCGTCATAAGGCCCGGTATGCACGCACTGAACGCAAAGGCCCTCGTCGACCCTCAGCAGCTCGACCGCCGAGAAGTCCAACTTCTTTTTGGCGGCAGCTTCCGAGACGGCCCAGTCGAAGTCCTCGCGAGTGACGAAATCGGGCAGGCGGATGCATGAGATGAAGTTGAAGTCGTCCTTCCGCGCATAATCGATCTCGCCATCGGTGCGGTCTTGCCACCAGAAGCCCTCGAGCGGAGGCACGACGAAGTCGAAATAGCCTTCGATCTCTCGCGGGCCCTTCTTCGACATCTTGATGGTATAGGCGACGCCGTAGAGCAGCGGCAACGCGTTCTGGTACTCGCCGCCTTCGGCATTGGGATTGCCCTTGCCCCGCACGGCGATGTAGCTCATAGGTGGAACGGTTACAACGCTCGGCTTGCCGGACGGCCTGTGGAGCTCTCTGAACTCCTTCTTGAAATCGTATGCCATCGCAACAGCCCTCCCTGAGCTTGGGTTTCCGCCGATATCGGCTCAAATACAGCAACGGGCTCATCTTTGGAAGAAACCTCCCGTTGGCAGGCATTGTAACATAGAATCGAACGCCTGTTCTATTCCCATGCGATGGCCTCTGCCGACTTGGACGTGATGTCGTAGCACACCGAAGACGCTGATGGTGATGGCTATGCACGGGTACGGGCGCGCCGCCGCACTTCACAGCTTGTTTCTCACGTATTTGGGGTGCACACGCGGCGTTCAGAAATGCGGAGCGACTCCGCATGGCTCGAGACTGAGCCGAGGCACCCTACTTCTCGCCCTCCAGCAGCCCCACGATACGGTCGATGTCGACGGCAAAGCGGGGCCTTCCCTCGCGCTCGTAGCGGTCGAGGTACGCCTGGCACTCGGAGACAATGCGCTTGGTGTTGCTGTCGATAATGCGCTGGAGCGTCTCATAGTAGGCCGAACCCTCGGTCCTAAAGCGACGCTGGTAGGCCTTGGTTATGGGAAACATCTTGACGTAGTGGATGCCGTGGCGGCAGCCGGGACGTGTCGTGGGGCGGGGCGGTAGCGCGAAGTACTGGTCTTTGGGCACGTTGGGGGCGATGTTGGAGCGCAGCGGCACAGCGAAGTCCCTGCGCTTTCCGCGAAAACGTAGCCTCACCACCACGATGCAGGGGCGATTGTGCTTAAGCATGAGCTCGCGGTCGCCCTCGACGAGGTCGAAGAAGTCCTGGGAGATGGATACGATCTTCATCGGTTGCGCCCCCTCATACGAAGCGGGGCCCGCATCGCTGCAGGCCCCTACAGGTGGGCGATATTCTACGCCTTGCGGCACCCCGTCGCCCACGGAGGTTAAACGTACACGTAAGCCGTACTCTGAAAGCCGCGGCTTCCGGCAAGTAGTTTATACCACGAAAGGTCGCTTTCAACGCGCATAGCTCGCAAAATAACACTCGCTGGGCCGTCACCCCTGGCAGTTGCCCTCCAATCTTCATTGGAGTCAGCAGGTCAATTCATATAGTTATGGGGGTGTATCCTAAAGGAAATCAAATTTATACCTCCATAGCTAAAGAATTTTCTATTCCCACTCAATGACTAGAGCCCTGGTGTAATTGGCTGGATCACCGTTCCGG
Source organism: uncultured Collinsella sp. (assembly GCA_958407445.1). Taxonomy (GTDB): domain Bacteria; phylum Actinomycetota; class Coriobacteriia; order Coriobacteriales; family Coriobacteriaceae; genus Collinsella. Next base: position 17,588 of record CATYIU010000038.1, on the reverse strand, counting down.
GAACCGGTATCGACCTACCTGTCCGCCAAGTTCCTTCTTCAGCTCCAGCCTAGTATCTGACTCGCGCCGCTATAAGCGAAAACCGAAGAGATGCGTCTTAGCCAAGAAAAGAAGGTTAGCCTCATCTTACTGCATGATTCGTGTGTTATAGTTAGATGGCTCTAACTGTTTGGGGGGCGATAGCCATGCACGAACGCAAGGGCTTCTGGGACAAGAATGCCGGTCGGTACGACCGTTTCATGCGAAAGGACCGGGCGGCGTATGAGAAGATGTATGAGCTGATCAGGCCGGTGGTGAAAGCAAAAACCGTACTGGAGGTTGCCACCGGCACGGGGCTTATCGCAAAGAGCATCGTGGATGCGGCGGTGCACATCGAGGCTACGGACGCTTCTGCACAGATGATCCTTGAAGCAAAGCGGGACAATCAATCCGCAAAGCTGCACTTTTCCGTACAAGATATGTTCCGCCTGCCCTATGCACAGAAGTCCTTCGAAGTGGTGATCGCGTCCAACGCGCTTCACATAGTGCCGCATCCGGAAAAGGCGCTGCAAGAAATCAGGCGGGTACTGAAGGACGACGGCGTGCTCATCGCGCCAACCTTCACCCACGCGGGGAACTCGGTTTCCGGCAAGGCAAAAGCCTTTTTCATGAGTATGGCGGGATTCCCCCTCCACAGCAGGTGGACAAGCGAGGAATACCTGCGTTTCCTGCGTCAAAACGGCTGGGCGGTGCAGAAAAGCGCGGTGCTGAAGGCCTCGTTCCCATTGACCTATGCGGAATGCACGAAATCGGAGGGGCCAGATGTCGTTCTTTGAAAACACCCGCAAGCCCGTGGGCCTCGGCGGAAAACTTATGGTTGCCATGATGAATCTGGGCCACAGCCCTGTGGCGCGGTGGGGACTTCGATTTCTACGACTTGCGCCAAATGCCAAGGTGCTGGATTGCGGCTGCGGCGGCGGGGCGAACATAAAACGGCTGCTGAAAAAATGCCCGCATGGCGTCGTCAAGGGCGTCGACTATTCGCCCGTCAGCGTGGAGAAGACTAGAAAGCTCAACCGAATTGCAATTCAGGAGGGGCGTTGCGCCGTTCTGCAAGGCAGTGTGGCGGATATGGTGTTTGAGGATAGCTACTTCGATGCCGCCACGGCCTTTGAGACCGTCTATTTTTGGCCTGATTTGCCCCGATGCTTCCGTGAGGTCTGGCGGACGCTGAAGCCAGGCGGGACAATTCTTATCTGCAACGAGAGCAATGGCGATACGGACAAGGACGAGAGGTGGACGCAGATCATCGGCGGCATGACCATCTACAAGGACATTGAATTAAAGGCATGTCTGGAGCAGGCGGGTTTTCACGAGGTGCAGATACACAAAAAGAAAAAGTGGCTCTGCGTCACGGCGCGGAAGTAGGGGTATCAAGCACGGGCATTTTTGCATCCATCCTGCACATGGCGATAGGCATGACGGTCATAGCGGCTATGCTGGCGGCAATTATGACAGTTTTTATTCACTGAGGAAGAAACCTATGAAATGTAAAATTGAGAAAAACACCGTGCAGGAGACGCTGATCCTCCCGCTGTATTCCCGGAAGCTGTGTACGGAGTTGTACCCGAACCTTTACAGGGATGAAACAGCGGTTCGTCTGATCGACCAGATCGACTACGACTTTTCAGAGGCAGAGAAAAACTCCCGCAGCCTGATACAGCGCTTTGGTGCGTTGGAGGTGGCCACACGGCAGAGTGATCTTGCTTTCGAGGTGCGGGATTACCTGAAAGGCCACCCCAATGCGGCGGTGGTCAATCTGGGCTGCGGGCTGGACAACACCGGCAGAACCTGCGACAACGGTAGATGCAAGATCTACAATCTGGACTTCCCGGATGTGATTGCCTTGCGGCAGCAGCTGCTGCCCGCCGGGGAGCGGGAGCAAAACATCCCCTGCGACCTGAAAGACCCCGCATGGTTTGACAAAATCGATGCATCCGGCGGGGCGGTGTTCTTTGCCTCCGGGGTGTTCTATTACTTTCTGACCCAGCAGGTCCGGGAACTGGTGCGGGGGATGGCGGACGCTTTCCCCGGCAGTGTGCTGGTCTTTGATGCTGCCAATCGGACGGCGGTAAAGATGATCGCAAAAACATGGCTTAAGACTGCAAAAATCAAGGATGTGGGGGCATATTTTGCGGTTTCGGATGCCGCCAAGGAAATCGGCACGTGGGACAGCCGTCTGCAGGTCACAAGTCGCGGCTATATGCTGGGCTACAACGATTTGAGAGACTCTTCTGTCAGCTGCTTTTTCCGGTTTCTCGCAAGGGTCGGTGACAACGGGATGAAAATGCAAATCGTGAAAATAAGATTTTGAGAGGCGAAAACGAAGCGCATTCACTTTGACGTCGAAGAAGACGGCTTTTACGGCGCATATTGGGCGTGCAAGGACACGCATACAGCAGCGGGCACGGATTCAATTGAAACCGTGCCCGCTATCTGATACTATATTATTTTATCGAACGTATGTTCTATTCCCACTCAATCGTCGCGGGCGGCTTGGACGTGATGTCGTAGCACACGCGGTTGGCGCCGGGAACCTCGGCCACGATGCGGCCGGAGATGCGGGCCAGGACGTCGTAGGGCAGCTTGGCCCAGTCGGCGGTCATGGCATCGCTGGACTCGACGGCACGCAGGATAATTGGGCGCTGGTAGGTGCGCTCGTCGCCCATAACGCCGACGGACTTAATGTCGGGCAGGACGGCGAAATACTGCCAGCAGCTATGCTCGGAGTTGCGCTCGCCGGTCTGCTCAAACAGACGCTGGTTATAGGCGTCGAGCTCCTCGCGCACGATGGCGTCGGCATTCTTGAGGATCTCGAGCTTCTCCTTGTCGACCGCACCGATGATGCGGATGGCCAGACCCGGGCCCGGGAAAGGCTGGCGGAACACGATATGACCCGGCAGACCGAGCGCCAGACCAAGCGCGCGGACCTCGTCCTTAAAGAAGTGGTCGAGCGGCTCAATAAGGTCGAAGTGCACGCCCTCGGGGAACGGGATCAGATTGTGATGGCTCTTGATGGTAGCCGTCTTGCCGCCCGTCTTGCGAGCGCCGGACTCAATGATGTCGGGGTAGATGGTGCCCTGAGCCAAGTACTTGACCGGCTTGCCATCGGTCTCGAGCTGCTGCGCCACGGCGAAGAACTCTTTCCAGAACTGCGTGCCGATGATGCGGCGCTTCTCCTCGGGCTCGGTCACGCCGGCCAGAAGCTCGGCGTAGCGGTCCTCGGCGTGGACGTGGATAAAGTCGACGTCGAACTGCTTGGTGAAGACCTCCTCCACCTGCTCGGGCTCGCCCTTGCGCAGCAGGCCGTGGTTGATGAACACGCAGGTCATCTGCTTGCCCACGGCGCGAGCGCCCAGCGCAGCCACGACGGAGGAGTCGACGCCACCGGACAGGGCCAGAATCACGCGGTCGTCGCCGACCTTCTCGCGGAACTCGGCCGTCATGGTCTCGACCAGGTTGTCCATGCTCCAGTTGGGCTCCAGGCCGCAGATCTCAAACAGGAAGTTGCTCAGCAGCTGCTGACCGTACTCGGAGTGCTTGACCTCGGGGTGGAACTGCGTGGTGAAAATCTTGCGCTCGACGCACTCCATGGCGGCAACCGGGCATACGTCGGTGCTGGCGGTAACGGTAAAGCCCTCGGGCACCTCGGACACGGCGTCGCGGTGGCTCATCCACACGGTCTGCTCCATGGGCGTGGAGTTAAAGAGCTTGGCGCCAGCCGTGCGCGTGATGGTGGCGCGGCCGTACTCGCCCACCTCGGAGTGGCCGACCTTGCCGCCGAGCGTCACGGCCGTGATCTGATGGCCGTAGCAAAAGCCCAGGACGGGAAGGCCAAGGTCAAAGATGGCGGGATCGATGGACGGAGCGTCCTCGGCGTACACGGAGGCCGGGCCGCCGGAAAGGATGAGCGCAGAGGCGTTCATCTCGCGAATCTCATCGGCCGAGATGTCGCAGGGAACGATCTCGGAATACACGTTGAGGTCGCGGACGCGACGGGCAATGAGCTGACCGTACTGCGCACCAAAGTCGAGTACGAGGACCTTTGCGGAAGCCTTTTGATCCATGGTTTCCCCCTCTTGTTGGCGGGGAGCCGGTGCCCACCCGCGTGAATGAACGAAAATAACTTCCATAGTGTACACGTTATATGGGGTTTCTCGTCCCTCGCGGCCATCAGCGCACGGCAAACGCACGACCTGGGCCCTTATTTGACGGCAATTGAAGTATTACTAAACATTACAGATGATGTATTACGTTTGAACATTGGACGCCCTGTGCCACAATACTGCCGAACGACTCCGCCCTTGCGGCGACAAAACCGATAGGAATACCAGCATGAAGCGCATCCTTCTCATCGCCACGGGCGGCACCATCGCATCGACCGAGGACGGCAACGGCCTCTCCCCCGCCCTGACCGGTGAGGAGCTCGCCCAGAGCGTCCCCGAGATCTCGGGCCTCTGCGAGCTCGACGTCGTGCAGCCCATGAACATCGACAGCACCAATATGCGCCCCAGTGACTGGATGCGTATCCGCGACGTCATCGTCGAGGGTTATGCCGACCACGACGGCTTCGTGATTCTGCACGGCACCGACACCATGAGCTACACCGCGGCGGCGCTTTCCTATCTGATTCAGGACAGCCCCAAGCCTATCGTACTCACCGGCTCGCAAAAGCCCATGGGCAATCCCTTTACCGATGCCAAGCTCAACCTGTACCAGAGCCTGCTCTATGCGCTCGACGAGCACTCGCACGACGTCTCAATCGTGTTTGGCGGCGTAGCCATTGCCGGTACGCGCGCCCGCAAACAGCGCACCATGAGCTTTAACGCGTTCATTAGCGTCAACTATCCGCCCATCGCCTATATCCGCAACGTCCGCATCGTGCGCAACGGGCTTCACGGCACGCATCAGGGCGAAAACCCGGTGCGTTTCTACGACAGCATCGACCCGCGCGTATTTGTACTCAAGCTCACGCCCGGCGTAAACCCGGGCATCCTCGACGCCCTTGCCGATAGCTACGACGCTGTAATCCTTGAGACCTTTGGCATTGGCGGTATCCCCGAGTTTGGCGAGTCGGGCGAGTCGTTCCAAGAGGCGATTTTCCGCTGGGTCGATTCGGGCCGCACCGTCGTTATGACCACGCAGGTCCCCGAAGAGGGCCTTGACCTGGGTGTTTATGAGGTCGGCCGTGCCTACGCCGATCATCCGGGCATTTTGCGCGGCGACGACATGACCACCGAGACGCTCGTGGCCAAGACCATGTGGGCGCTCGGCCAGTCACGCGATGCCGCCGAGATCCAGCGCCTGTTCTACAGCCAAGTCAACCACGACCGCATCCCGATGGCGTAATTCAGTTGTCGACGGGTATCCCCTATTCGATGCCCTCGAGAAGCTCTGATACCGTCATGCCGAGTGCGGGCGCGATCTTAAATAGAACCTTGAGCGTGAAATTTGCCGTCCCATCTTCGATTCGGTCGAGGTAGGGTCGGCTGATTCCTGTCGCCACACAAAAATCGACCTTGGAGATACCAAGGTCCCTGCGCGTCTGCTCGACTCGCTTGCCAAGAATCTGTTTCGCACGTTCGTCCATGCAGCCGAGTTTGAAATGGAGCTGAACAAAAACGTAAACTATAGTTTACGTTTAAACGAATACACAGGAGTTTTCTATGTCGGGTTCTTCGGTCCGCATGTACCGAGCCATGCTTCGCACAAACAGCGCACCGCCCAAGCTCGTCGTCGTTGAAGCCGAATGCCTTTCGCCCGATGAGCGCACAGCATTTGCATTGCTATCAAGTCGCGTCGCCGCCGTTCTGGTCCCTTGCCCGGCGCAAGGTGAACTTGCCATCCAATGCCAAGCGCACAGCTGCTCGCTCAATCAGGCTGCCGTAATCGCAACCAGCCAACGTGGTCTGCCCCTTCTCCTGGAAGCCGGTATCGCACTCGCCCTTCGCGGCGCCGGATACGAAAACGAGGCCGCCGCCGACATGGTCTTTAAACCACGATCGAGCGGCGGCCTCGCAGCAGCCCTTGAATATGCGTGCAGGCTCGTTGCCTAAAAGGACAGGCTAGAAACCAAAGCCAAAGCCCGTTCCGGTAATCGCCGAGTACATAAAGTAAACGTTGACCACGTTGAGGAACACACCCGTGATGCAACCATTACGCAGGTAGCGCTCGCACACGATGCGCGCCATGGCGGCGGAGTCATCATTGTTTTTAGCCTGGCGTCCTGCCGTAAAGTACGTCGCCACGCTCAGCAGCAGGTTGAGCACCGGCAGTGCCAGCAACTCGTAGCTCTTGCCCCAGCGCGTCACCTCGCCGGCGGCATTAAACTTCGTTGCCACCTCGGGACCAATGTTGGGGATCACAAACGCCGCTACCACCAGCGGAAGCACCGCAAGTACGAGCAGCGCGATACCCATGTAGCCGGCTTTTTTGCCATATTTAAACATGTGCGTCGTCCTTACACGTTAAAGCGGAAGTGCACGACGTCGCCATCGGCCATGACATAGTCCTTGCCCTCAATACGCAGCTTGCCGGCGGCCTTGGCGCCCTGCTCACCGCCGAGCTCGATGTAGTCGTCATAGCCAATGACCTCGGCCTTAATAAAGCCGCGCTCAAAGTCGGTGTGGATAACGCCGGCGGCCTGCGGGGCGGTCGCGCCCTGACGAACCGTCCAGGCCTTGACCTCCATCTCGCCGGCCGTAAAGAACGACTGCAGGCCAAGCAGCTTATAGGCCGCCTGTGCGAGCACGTCCAGGCCGGGCTGCTCCAAGCCCAAGCTCTCCAGGTAGTCGGCGGCGTCCTCGGGATCGAGCTCGGAAAGCTCGGCCTCGATCTTGGCGCAGATGGGCAGCGGCTTAACACCATCGATGGGCGCCAGATCGTCGTTGAGCATATCCTCGTCCACGTTGGCCACATACAGGATGGGCTTCATAGTGAGCAGGAACAGGCCCTTGGCAGCGGCGCGCTCCTCGTCGGTCATCTCCATAGACGCAGCGCGCTTGCCCTCGTTGAGCCAGGCAAGCAGACGCTTGGCGACCTCGAACTTGGGCATGAGCTCCTTGTCGCGCTTGGCCTCCTTCTCGAGCTTGGGCAGCTGCTTCTCGAGCGTACCCATGTCGGCCAGGATGAGCTCGGTCATGATGGTGTCGGCATCGCCGGCGGGATCGACGAACTCGCCCGTACGGCCCACCTCGCGCATGACGTTGGGGTCCTTAAAGTAGCGCACGACCTCGCAGATGGCGTCGGTCTCGCGAATGTTGGCCAGGAACTGGTTGCCCAAGCCCTCGCCCTCGTTGGCGCCCTTCACCAAACCTGCGATGTCGACGAACTCGACCGTCGCCGGCACAATGCGACCCGGGTTAACGATGTCGGCGAGCTTTTGCAGGCGGCTATCGGGCACGTCGACGATACCCACGTTGGGGTCGATCGTGGCGAACGGATAGTTGGCGGCAAGGCCGGTCTTTTTGGTAAGCGCGGTGAACAGCGTCGACTTGCCTACGTTGGGCAGGCCCACGATACCGATGGAAAGGGACACGACAGCTCCTTTTGGTACAAGCATTTCAAACTGCATAAGTATAGCGCCGCCGCAGCATCTGGGCTAACCCGGACGCCACGGCGGCACGAATGAAGCAGAGATAGGGGTCGCTGACTAGTCTGCGAGCTTTTCCACCTGATCGAGCATCTTATCGAGCTTGGCCTTTGCCTCGGCCTTGACCTTCTGGGCTTCTTCGTGGGCCTTCGCCTTCTGGGCGGCCTTTTCCTCGGCCTCGGGATCGACGACGACCAGGTTGGACGCGTCGTGCTCGACCAGCTTGAGCGCATGCTCGGGACACACCTTGACGCAGGCGCCGCAGCCCAAGCAATACGTGGACTCCAGCGCAAAGTGGCCGCTTCCCACCAAATCGCAGGCGAACGTGGGACATACATTGACACACTCGCCACACGACGTGCACTTGTCAAAATCGCACTCCGGCGTGCTCACCTGCATGTTCTGGGCAAGCTCGGGGTGGTTTTGCAGCGTTGAGAGCACCAGCTGTCGCCCGTGCGTAAGCGAACGGCGACGCTTGGTCGTCGTGGTACCGCACATGGTGTTGAGTGTGCGCTCCAGCTGGGTAATCTGATGACGATGGGCTTTGAGCTTCTGTGTCACCGAAGCTAGCGCCGCCGTCGCCGGGTTGAGCTTAGTCACGGTCAGGCCCGTGGTGCGGGCGATCTTTTCCATGTACTCCTTGCGCTCGTACTCGCGGCGCTTATGGCATTTGAGGCTCTTGGGGTCGACCTCAAGACCCATGCCCATACCGGCCCATTCCTCGGCCTTCGCAATCGCCTCGCCCAAGATGTCCTCGCCACCGGTGTTGCGGCATTTATCGCACACGCCCAGCGGCAGGTACACGCTCACGTTGGGATAATCGGCAAGTACCGAGAACCAGGTCTCGGCCGTAATATCGCCCACGCAGGCAACGACGACCTCGTTTTCGCGCGGCATGCGCTTGAGGGCGCGCGTGCAAGTGACGTAGGCGGTCTCGTGGCTCGTAGCTGCAGAGACAATGTCGTCGTAAAGGTTTTTGGGCGCCAGGCGCGGCGAGATGATCGCCTCGGTCGGACAGGCAGCGGCGCACAGGCCGCACTTGCGACAGGAGTCGAGGATCTCGATGGCGTCTTCCTCGACCTCGATAGCGTTGACCGGGCACACATCCATGCACGCGGTGCAGCCGCTCTTTTCGTTTTTGCAGGTCAGGCACGGAATGGTGTTGCCGCGCGGACGCTCCTTGTAGTCGGCAGGATTCCACTGCGGCGCCGACGGATCGAGTGCGTCGGTCACACCGCCAAGCGGGTTTTTAAGAAAGTCGAAACCCTTGCTGATTTCGATAATGTCATCAAACAGATCGTGTTCCTGCGCCATGCGCGGCCCCTCCCTGAGCAGTGCAAACAAGCAAGAGATAATGATACGCCATCGGCCCGTGCCTCGAGCAAATTACACGCGGAGCACCTTTGGGACAAATAGCCTATGGCCTATCGCCGCCTCGATTGCACAAGGTCAATCAAGCGCCAAACTATGCCTCGCACATGAGCTGCACGAGCTTTTGTTTGGTCACCTTGGCCTGCTCGTTGGCCATATTACGCTCGTTTCTAAAGGCCGCATTTGCAACACTCTGCAGGTCGGCATCGGAAATCTCGCCAAGGCCCAGATCCTCGAGCGTCGTCGGCAGGCCGACGCGCTGGCAAAACTCGAGCACCTGTTCAAGCTCGGGAGCACGCTCCAAACGAAGCTGAACCACCAGGCCAAATGCCACGGCCTCACCATGCATGGCCTTGCACTCGGGCAGAATCGTCAGACCGTTGGCGATGGCATGAGCCAACGCCAAACCACCGCTCTCAAAGCCGACACCCGAAAGCAGAATATTGCACTCGATCAGGCGCTCAACCGCCGGCGTTATTCGACCCTTCTTGAGGTCACGCTTAGCGGCGATGCCACATTCCATAAGCGTGTCGTAGCAGGCACGTGCCGCGACCAGTGCCAAGTGCCCCGGCGCGCCACCGTGCTCGTTGGCGCCGTGCGCCGCGGCGCACGAACGCGCCTCGAAGTACGTTGCCAGCGCATCGCCCATACCAGCGACCGTCATACGCAGTGGGGCCGCCGCGACCACGTTGGTATCGACCACGACCAGGTCTGGATTCTTCTCGAGCATCAGGTAGCGGTCGAACGACCCATCCTCGTGATACAACACCGAAATCGCGCTGCACGGACCATCCATTGAGGCCGCCGTGGGGCATACACACAACGGCAGCTCAGCATAAAACGCAACGGCCTTTGCGATATCGAGCATCTTGCCGCCGCCAATGCCCACCACCATGTCGCAATACTCGGCCTGGGCTTCCTTGGCCATTTCGACAACGGCATCTTCCGTACACGGACCGTTGTAAATCTTAAAGAACGGCTCGCTTAGATCTTCATCCAGAAATCCATCGACGATCTGCCTGCACAGCCGATCCTCGGTGCCCTGGTCAAACAAGACATAGGCAGCGCAGCCCAACCATGACAAATACCTGCCCTGACGCGAAAGTTCGCCCGGCCCCTGAACATACCGGCCGGGACCGCCGTAAACCATAGGAAGCGCCATACGAGAATCCGCCCTTCATCAAACAACGATTGGTACAAACTAACCTGACCCCTTTGCACCATAGCAAAAAGGGGCAAAGCCATCTGTCGGCTTTGCCCCTTCCTTACCTTAGTTTACTCATCCATAAGGTAGTAGTGACCCAGTGCGTCGGCACCCAGGATGGCGTTGGCGACCATCTCAGGCGTCACCTCAAACGGCATGTTGCACATGGTGTCATTGGGCGCGCACGCAGCCTCGGCAACAATCATGGCCTTCTCGCGCGTAAGCTCAGCAACGCCAAGTTCCTTCATCGTGACCGGCAGGCCCAGCTCAATGCAGAAGCCCAGGACTTCCTCGAGTTTCTCAGTCGGAGCATCCTCGAGTACCAGCTGGACGATGGTGCCAAAGGCGACCTTCTCGCCGTGATACATGCCGTGGCACTCGGGCAGCATCGTCAGGCCATTGTGGATGGCATGAGCAGCAGCAAGGCCCGAGCTCTCAAAGCCAATGCCCGAAAGCAGCGTATTGGCCTCGATGATATGCTCGACTGCAGGCGTGAGCGCACCCTTCTCCAGCGCGACCTTGGCCTTGACGCCATCGGCCATAAGCGTCTCGTAGCAAAGCTTGGCGAGCGCCAGACCGGCCATGCCGCCCTTGCCGCCAGCGCAGGTGCCACCGTCGGCATCATGCGTCGCCTGGGCCTCAAAGTAGGTTGCGAGCGCATCGCCCATACCGGAAACCGTCAGGCGCACCGGGCTCGCCGCGATAACCGTCGTATCCATCAGGACAATGTTGGGGTTTGCCTTAAGGAAGAGATATTTATCGAACTGGCCATCGTCGGTGTAGAGCACCGAAAGCGCCGAACACGGGGCATCGGTCGAAGCAATGGTGGGGCAAATGATAACCGGGAACTCCAGGTAATAGGCGACGGCCTTCGCGGTGTCGAGGATCTTGCCGCCACCGACGCCGACGATGATGTCGCAACCGTTGTCGCGAGCGAGCGCGACCAGGCGATCGACCTCACCCTTGGAGCACTCGCCGTTAAAGTCCTCAAACAGCAGCTCGGCCTTAGCCTCGGCAAAACCGCCCTCGATCTTGGCACCGACGCGCTTCTTGCCCGAAGGCGTCACGATGACGAGGGCCTTAGCGCCGAGCGGCTCGACATAGGAGCCGAGCTTGGCGAGCTCGTCCGGACCCTGGATGTACTTGCTGGGGCTATTGAAAATTGCAGCCATAACTATCCCATTCTCTAAAAGAAAAAAGAAAGGGGCTCCGTACAGATACGTGCGGAGCCCCTCGTTACGATAACAAGAGTCGATTAGAAATCGATGTCGGTGTCGTAGTAGCAGGCCTTGAGAATCTTCTCGAAGTCGGCAGCCTTGGTCTCACGCGGGTTCTCGGGCGTGCAGGCGTCCTGCTCGGCGTTCGCGGCGATCTCGGGGAGCTTGGCGAGGAACTCCTCCTCGGAAACCATCTGCGGGTTCTCGGCGTCGACCTTCACGCCACCATTCGCGTAATCCTTGATGGACTGCGGAATGTTGAGCTGGTCGTTGAGGTCGCGGATCTTCTGGACGAGCGCAGCGATAAGCTCCTCGTTGGTCTCGCCGGGAAGGTGCAGGATCTCCTTGGCCACGTAAGCGTAACGCTCGGCAGCGCGCGGATCCTTGGAGTTCCACTGGATGACCTTGCCAAGGTACATAGCGTTAGCAGCACCGTGGATGATGTGGCCGTTCTCAAAGGCTGCACCGGTCTTGTGAGCCATGGAGTGAACGATGCCGAGCAGGCCCGAGGAGAAGGCGATACCGGCGATGCACTGAGCCTCGTGCATGTGCTGACGGGCCTCATGGTCGCCAGCATAGGACTTGGGCAGCCACTCGACGATCTCGCGGATGCCGTGCAGGGCGTTGGCGTCGGTGAACATAGAGGCGCAGGTGGAAACGTAGGCCTCCATGCAGTGGGTCAGAGCATCCATGCCGGTGTGAGCGCACAGCTTGGCGGGCATGGTGTAGGTGAGCTCGGGGTCGACGATGGCGACATCAGGGGTGATGTTGAAGTCGGCCAGCGGGTACTTGATGCCCTTGGCGTAGTCGGTAATGACGGAGAACGCGGTGACCTCGGTAGCGGTGCCGGAGGTAGAGGAGATGGCGCAGAAATGAGCCTTCTGACGCAGCTCGGGGAAGCTGAACGGCTGGATGATGTTATCGAAGGACTCCTCGGGATACTCGTAGAAGACCCACATGGCCTTAGCGGCATCGATGGGCGAGCCGCCACCGATGGCGATAATCCAGTCGGGCTCGAACTCGCGCATGGCCTCGGCGCCCTTCATGACCGTCTCGATGGACGGGTCGGACTCGACGCCCTCGAACAGCTTGACCTCGAAACCGCCTTCCTTAAGGTCGTTCTCGACGTCCTGCAGGAACCCGCCGCGGCGCATAGAGCTGCCGCCAGAAACGATGATGGCCTTCTTGCCCTTGAGGTTCTTCACCTCGTGGCGAGCGCCCTCACCAAAGTACAGATCGCGAGGATTGGTAAAACGTCCCATACTGTGCCTCCTAAACAAGCCCCTCTTAGACTTGCGTATATAACGGAGCACCCGATTGGCTCCGTTAGGACCGTTTTGCGCGTTGCCGGCGATGACAATGCGCGATATCTAAACGTCTCAACGCTCAGACAAACACTATTCTACCGTTCTGGTTGGTCAGTTATTCACCTAAAGCCGACAATGATGAAACGTTTTTTCTATCCCTGAAGGCCCTTGTGGGGCATTCATACTCCCAAGCTGGGAAAACGTTTTATCAAGGTTGACCACATATCCCGGGCAGGACGGTGCTCCTCCAAAATGTGCCCCGTTCGCCGCCAAAAATCGACCGTTTGCGGCACCGTGATACCACTCGGTCGTCCAAGGTGCCGACATTTGTGCGACATCCGTCTTCGTGGTGCAAAGGTGCAAGTCCAAGTGCGGCACCCCCGGTGTGCCACATGCGGGTAAACTAGAACTTTATATAGAGACATTTGAACCCTAACCGCAGCAAAGGAGGCCCCATGGCATTCGATCCCATTCAAGAGGATTGCCATCGCCTCGTTCTTGAGGCCTTGCGCCGCGACAATATCCCGCTCACCGACGGCCCCGCCGTCGAGCGTCTGATGGAGCAATTCACCCGCAACCCCGCGCCGCTCATCGTGCACGACCGCGACCGCGCCGGGCATCTCATTGCCAAGGTGGTCGAGGCTGTCGACTACCGCATTCCCTTTATCCCTGACGATACCCAGGCAGAGCAAGAAGAGGGCGCTGCCGAGAACATGCTTCGCGAGGCAGCCGCGCTCGACCCCACCAACTGGGACGCCCAGCGCATGCTGACCGCCCTCACCGCCAACTCCAACGAGGAGTACGTACAGTACTTGGTATCTAAGCGCGATGAAGTCGAACACGACCTGGCGCTCAAGATCGCCTCGGCGCAGGACCCCTACGAGCGCGAGGCCGCAGGCGACCTTATGCGCCGCCCCTACCTGCGCTGGCTTGCCGCCTTGGCATCGCGCGCGCTCATTAGCGGCCGCTACCGCATGTCGCTCGAAGCCGCAAACCGCAGCCTCGACTTTGCCCCCAACGACCCCGCCGGCGTCCGCCATACTGCGATGCTTGCCATGGCAAAGCTCGAATACCCCGCCGAGGAGCTCAAGCGCTTTCGCTCTGCCCACTCCGTCCCCTATCTCGCTAACACGCCGCTGCGCCGTCGTCCCAAGGACGCGGAGCGTGACTTGGACCCGTGGACGCTCATCGCGCTGATGAGCGCAGCCTGGCGCGAGCTGGACTACGAGGGTGCCGAGCACTACCTGCGTATCCTTGCGCGCTCGTGCCCGCACGCAGCCGAGGCGCTCTACTTCCAAACCGAGTTTCCCGATGGCGTCTATGCCCGCGTCAACGTGGGTGCAGGCTCCACCGACGAGCTCGTCCTTGCACTCTCCGAGGCGACGCCGGTACTGCAGGAGGGCCTGGGCGCGCCCGACAACGCCAGCTTTGCCGCCTGGGTCGCCACCAACGACATCGTGCGCTCCCAGATCGACGAGCGCATACTGCGGGCGGCCGAGCAGGGCTTGCCGTTTAAGGGAGGAGACCTCTAATGGATCCGAGCGTCTACATCCCCGCCTACCTGGAGCGCACCTATCTGGCGTCGCACCCCGAGCTCACCGATGCAGCACGCGAGCTTGTCCATAACGACATTAGTGCGAATCCCCAAAAGTATGCGCAGTCCGAGCATGCTCAGGCGCTGCTGTCCTATGCCGGTGTTCATCACCACCTGCTCGACGAGCTCCATCGCATCGAGGACATGGGCAGCGACGAGGAGTTTGAGCAGACGCGCAACCGCCTGTTCGATGACATGCGCGATGAGCTGCTCAAGATCGTCCGCGTCGATGGGTTGGCTGTCGATGCCCAGCTGCTCGCCATCATTTTGGCGGACACACCCGTCGACGCCTGTCTGGGCGACCTGATGAAGCTCGAGGCGACCACGGCCGACTATCTGCAGCAAAGCGTGCCCGGGTTTGACATGGAGACCCCGCACTACTGGGCCAACAGAGTGCTGGCAGACGGTGTGACGGCTGCCGACCTCACCGTAAGCGAGCCGGCTCTCATCGGGTGGCTCCACACGCTCGAGGCCATCTCGCAGCTGTGCATGGCGAGCGCTCGTTACCGTGCTGCCGCCAACTATGCCCACCGCGTTCTTAAGGCGGAAGGCTATCCCACCCGAGCCGCAGGCACCGTACTGTTCGCCCTCGCTCGCCTGGAAGACCAAGATGGCTTTTTTGCCTTGGCCCACCAGCTCGAAGAGCAGATGGGAGCCGATGCCCTCGAGAACTCCCCCTGGTATCTGCTCGCCCGCACAATCCTGTTGTTCAAAACCAACAAGATGCGCCCGGCGACACGCGCGCTGCGCGAGTTTGCAAACCGCTGCGAGGGCGGCGCGTTCTTTTTGCTGAACCCCATGTATCAGACGCCCTACCTTCCCTGCCGGCCCGAACCGCACGACCCCTGGGACCTTTCGCACCAGGCGGTTTGGGAGGCCGACGGCATCATCTCGGATACTCCCGACTTTGCCCCCTGGGCCAACGCTTGCGAAGACGTATCGCAGCTTGCCCAGGAATTTGCGCGCCGTTACGGCTTTTAACGGCACAATCGCCACGACCATGTCATTTACGTTAGGAACGACTTCATGAACTTCCGCTCATCTCTCGCCTGCACCTCGAGCGATATCGCCCGCTGGGGGCTGCGCTCTGTCCTCAAACGCCAGGGCGGCGTACTCCCCGGCCGCATCGCCATGAAGATCAACCCCGAGCTGCTAAGCGACCTCGCGAGTCTTGTTGACCGTAGCGTGGTGATCACCGGCACCAACGGCAAGACCACCACCTCCAACCTCATCGCCGATGCCGTTGCCGCCGGCGGCGCCACCGTGGTATGCAACCGCGCCGGCAACAACATGGAGCCGGGCGTGGTGGGCGCGTTGCTCGAGGCGCGCGGCAACCTTAAGCGAACAGCCAGCAGCAAGCGCGTAGGCATCTTTGAGTGCGACGAGCTCTACACGGTGCGCGTCCTGCCCAAGCTCAAGCCGACCTACTTTGTGCTGCTCAACCTGTTCCGCGACCAGCTGGACCGCTACGGCGAGATCGACCACACCCAGGACGTCATCGCCCACGCGCTGGAGCTTTCGCCGGCAACGACGCTCATCTACAACGCCGACGATCCGCTGTGCGCCTCGATCGCCGCACGCGTCCCCAACACGAGCATCGCCTTTGGCATCGACGGTGCCACGGGCACCGAGTCCGATCGCATTAGCGACTCGCGTTTTTGCTCACAGTGCAACGCGCCGCTGGAGTACGACTATGTGCAGTACGGCCAGCTCGGCGCCTATCATTGTCCTTCGTGCGGTTGGGGTCGTCCCGCGCTGGTCCGTCGCGTGACAGGCGTTGAGCTCACCTGCAGTGGCTACGGCTTTGACCTGAACTTTGGACCCGATACCGACGCACCTGCAACGCACATCGTCACGCGCTACAACGGCCTGTACATGGTCTACAACGTTGCCGCTGCCTTCTTTGCGGCGCGCGAGCTGGGCGTGGACGTGGCACATCTGCAGCCAACGCTCGATGCCTACGTCCCTGCCGGCGGACGCATGGGCCGCTGGGAGATCGCCGGCCGTACCGTCGAGGCAAACCTGGCCAAAAATCCCGTGGGCTTCGATCGCCAGATTCAGTCCATTAAAACGGCAGGCGGCAGGCTCTGCGCCTTCTTCCTGAACGACAACGACGCCGACGGTCACGATGTCTCGTGGATCTACGACGTCGATTTCGAGCGCATCGCCGATACCCCAGGGCTTGTCGCCTTTGCCGGTGGCACGCGCGCGCACGATATGCAGGTACGCCTGAAGTACGCCGGCATCAACGCCGCCATCATCTCGAATATCGAGCAGGCGATCGGCGCCGTGGCAGACGAGGAGGCTGGTGACACTTTCTATGCCGTCGCCAACTACACGGCCTTCCCGCCGCTGGTCAAGGAGCTCGACGGGCTTAAGGGCACCGATGCGAGCTCGGTTGCCTCCCACGCCGTAACGCGCGCCGATGGTAGCGCTGTCCCCACCGATATTGCGCCGGTCGTGCTCTCGCGCCCGCTGCGCATCGTCTACCTGTATCCCGATGCCCTCAACCTCTATGGCGACGGCGGCAACGTCATCGCCCTCGAGCGCCGCTGCGCCTGGCGTGGCATTCCCGTGCGCGTGGAGGAGGTCCGCATGGGCGAGACGCTCGATCTCACCGACGCCGATATCGTCATGATGGGCGGTGGCTCCGACCGCGACCAGTTGGCTGTGGCACATGAATTGCTCGCTCAAAAAGACAAGGTCGCGGCCTATGTTGAGGACGGCGGCTCGCTGCTCGCAATCTGCGGCAGCTATCAGCTGCTCAGCCGTTCGTACTATATGGGCGAGAATCGCATCGATGGCCTGGGCGTCATTGCCGCCGAGACCGTGCGCGGCTCCGACCGCCTGATCGGCAACGTCGCCGTCAAGACCGACCTGGCACCCGAGCCCTTTGTGGGATTCGAGAACCACGGCGGCCGTACCCTGCTCGATGCAGAGGCCACGCCGCTCGGAACGTCCGTCGTCACGGGTACCGGCAACAACGGCGACGATGGCTTTGAGGGCCTCATCTACAAGGGCGTCATCGGCACGTACCTGCATGGACCGGCACTGCCCAAGAACCCCGAGCTCGCCGACTGGCTGATCGCCCACGCCCTCGAGCGCCGCGGCGACGCACAGGCCAACGCTCTGCTGCCGCTCAAACCCCTCGACGACACCTACGAGCACGCCGCCCACGACGCCGCCATGAAGCTCCTCCCCTAACGCCCCAACCACCACAAAGGGGCCAGTGAACTGCGCCCCGAAACTTGGACTGAATAAATAG
>CATYIU010000037.1:0-22482 GCA_958407445.1 uncultured Collinsella sp. | reverse complement strand
GCCCTTGCGGCGTAGTCGCTATTTATTCAGTCCAAGTTTCGGGGCGCAGTTCACTATCCCCTTTGTGGTGGTTTTGGCAGGTTTACCGAGGTTAACTTATGGAGAAGGTATGGCGGCGCGGTTTGTCGCAGCAAAGTAAACCACGGTGAACTATATTGTTTTCAGCAACGGAGCAGGCAATAGGCGATGAAAAAGCCTGCCCTGTTGAGTTTGATTCGCATTCCTCCCCTCTGTGCGATTCAACGGTGTACTTCGGGAACAGGCCCGCTGGCAACTATCTGCCAGCGGGCCTGTTCCTGTTTGTCGAGGGAGTGCAATGGGCAGAGCCGAACCGGTCGGGCACCAAAAAAGGCGGACGCCGTAGCGCCCGCCCTATAGCAATCGAAAGTTCTAGCCAGCAGATCGAACTAGTACACCATGCCCATGGCGTCCCGAACCTCGGCCAGAGTCTGCTCAGCAATCTCGTTAGCGCGACGGTTGCCCTCGTGCAGCACGTCCTTAACGTAATCCTGGTCGTTCTCGTAGCGCTGGCGACGCTCACGGATCGGCGCGAAGTACTCGTTGACGGCCTCGGTCACGTACTTCTTGAGCTGGCCGGAGCCGCCCATGCCGATTTCCTCGGCAATCTCGACCTCGGAGCGGCCGGTGCAGATGGCGGCCGTCGAAAGCAGGCCGGACACGCCGGGGCGGTTCTCGGGATCAAACGTGATCATGCGCTCGGAGTCGGTCTGGCTCTTCTTGATGCGCTTGGCCGTCTCCTCGGCGGTCATCGAGATGTTGATGGCGTTGCCGTAGCTCTTGCTCATCTTGCGACCGTCCAGGCCGGGCAGCAGCGGGGTCTCGGACAGCAGCGCGTCGACTTCGGGGAACACCTTGCCGTAGCGGTTGTTAAAGCGACGGGCGATGGTGCGGGTGAGCTCGATGTGCGGCAGCTGGTCGCGACCGACCGGCACCACATTGCCCTTGCAGAACAGGATGTCGCAGGCCTGGTGCACCGGGTAGGTGAGCAGAAGACCGGTAAGCTCGTGGCCCGAGGCCTCCATCTCGGCCTTGACGGTGGGGTTGCGTGCCAGCTCGGCCTCGGAGACCAGCGACAGGAACGGCAGCATGAGCTGGTTGGCGGCGGGCACGGCGGAGTGCGCGTAGATCATGGTCTTGTCGGGGTCGATGCCGCAGGCGAGGTAGTCCATGACCATGTTGTACACGTTGTCCTGGATGTGCTCGGTCGTGTCGCGGTCAGTGATGACTTGGTAGTCGGCGATGAGCACGTTGGTCTTGGCGCCCATGTTCTGCAGCTCCACGCGGCCCTTGAGGGTGCCAAAGTAGTGGCCAAGGTGCAAGCGTCCGGTGGGGCGGTCGCCGGTAAGCATGGTGAACTTTTCGGGCGTCTTGGTCAGGCCCTCGCGAATGGCGTTGCTCTTTTGCAGCGCGACTTCGTAGCTATTCTCGTTTGGCATGATTGCTCCTAACGTATGTTCATGGGTCAAGATGATAACGCGTTTATTGGAGGGGCGGGTCGTAAGTAGGCGAGGGGCGGGAGAGCGGCGGCTTGTGCGATGGGTGCGGCGTGGCTGCACGTTTGGCCGGCGGCGCCTGGGCGCATCCTCGGCAGCTTACCCTAGCGCCTGTGGTGGCGCTCCTCCTTGCGTTCTTCTGCCGCCTGCTCCTCTTGCTTAAAGGCGGGATCGTCGGGGGTGACGAGCTCGTCCTCGTGCGTGCGTTTGTTGTAATGGTGACGCAACACGGGCTCAAACAGATGTAGATGCTTGGCAAAGGCCGCCGAGCCAATGGCGAGCACGGTAAAGATGAGCACGCGCATGGGCACCTCGACCTGGTTGATCGCGGCGGCGCCGGCCGAAAGCATGATGCACCAGGCGTAGATGAGGAGCACTGCCTGCTTTTGGTTGTAGCCCTCTTGGATCAGGCGGTGGTGGATGTGGCCCTTGTCGGCCTGCCCGATGCTAATGTGGGCGCGCTTGCGGCGCACAATGGCGCTAAACGTGTCGATGATGGGCACGCCGGCAACGATGAGCGGGATGATAAGCGAGGTGAGTGCGGCGGTGCGGCTCACGTTGAGCAGCGAGATGGAGCCTAGCGCAAAGCCCAGAAGCAGCGACCCCGAGTCGCCCAAGAAGATGCTTGCGGGGTTGAAGTTGTAGCGCAAAAAGGCCAGACAGGCGCCAAAGAGCGCAATGGAGAGCGCGGCGGCGTCGATGCGGCCCGAGAGAACGGCCATCGAAAACATGGTGAACGACGCGATGCCGCAGATGCCCGTGGCCAAGCCGTCGAGGCCGTCGATGAGGTTAATGATGTTGGTGAATGCCACCAGATAGATTACGGTGATGGGGTAGGCGAGCCATCCGAGCACGATCTCGCCGGGGGCAAACGGGTTGACGATGACGCCGATCCGCAGGCCGCCCATGCAGGCGATAAGCGCGGCGAGGACTTGTCCGGCCAGCTTTTGCTTGGGCGTGAGCTGGAAGACGTCGTCGATAGCGCCGGTCGCAAAGATGACGGTAAAGGAGAGCGCCAGCATGGGATAGCTAATGTGAAGGCGCGGGTGCGGCACCAGGACGGGTGGCCAGCCTAGGTACCAGGTGCCTAGGATTTGCACAATGCAGGCAACGACCAGGCCCAAAAACACCGCCGCTCCGCCCAAACGTGGGATGGGCTTGGTGTTGATGCGGCGCTTAGAAGGATAGTCGACGGCATCGAGCTTAATTGCCAAGCGCTTGACCAGGGGCACCGCGAGGAAGGTCGTGATAAAGGCCGCCGCTGCCACGCATAGGTACGGTATGTAGCTCGGGGATGAAGCCATGAATCTAAAAACCGCCAAGCGTCGAAGGAAAAGGTCAGAAGAACGCCATGCGCAAAGGGCATAGCCGAACCATAATACTCGACCAAGGGGGGTGCATGGAATTGCACGCAGCGATAATCACGCGCTTACCAGATATTGGGATGTTGTCGATGGCTTGTCGGGATGCCGGCGGGGATCCATATGGACTGTAATGATGATTTTCGGCAAAAGAAAACCACCCCCCACGTTACGAAAATGAACCCACCTAAAACAGGTGGGTGCCCTCATCGACTGTTCCAGCGTCCTTAACAACGAAGGATACCTGTACTAGGTACGACTGTGTGGGCTCCCTAAATAAACGCGACGGTTCACCCAGTTGCTCCGCGGGGGGCGGAATACCTACATCATAAAGCGGCACTTTATCGATTCCAGTCTTGACATTACAAAAATCGTGTCGGACGATTACGGCGCCTTGGGCTCGAGCCGTCTGTGGGGTTGATTCCTTTACGTTTGAGCTGCTGAATCGTTGTTTTGGAGCATGGTTTTATGCCGACGTCGTTGACCGAACTTTTTTCGCCCGCCTGCCATTTGTGTCCGCGCCGTTGCGGTGCGGCGCGCGATGAGGGCGTGCACGGCGTCTGCGGTGCTAACGACACGCTCAGGGTGGCCCGCGCCGCGCTTCATATGTGGGAGGAGCCGCCTATCTCGGGCGAGGCCGGTTCGGGCACGATCTTCTTTAGCGGCTGCTCGCTCAAATGTATCTACTGCCAGAACCACGAGATCTCGACCGGCAATTTTGGCCTTGAGATTTCGCCTGAGCGCCTGGTCGAGATTATGCTGGAACTGCAGGACCAGGGTGCCAACAACATCAATTTGGTGACGGCGACGCACTATGCGCACCTGTTGCCTGCCGCGATTGCCGCGGCACGGGCGCGCGGACTGGTTATCCCAATCGTCTACAACACGAGTGGTTACGAGCGCGCGAGTGCCGTGGCGGCGCTGGGCGACCTGGTCGATGTGTGGCTCACCGACTTAAAATATGCCGATGCCGGGCTTGCGCAGTCGCTCTCCCATATAAAGGATTACCCGCGTGTGGCCGTGTCGGGTCTGGCCCAGATGGCGCGCGAGATCGAGCGCCGCGGGGGAGAGTTGGTGGACGAGGACGGGCTTATGAAGCGTGGCATGATCGTGCGTCACCTGGTGCTTCCGGGGCATGCAGACGATTCGTGTCGCGTGCTGGACCTGGTGTGGCAGACGGTGGGCGACGTGCCGATCTCGGTTATGAACCAGTACACGCCCAATGCGCTCATGCGCGAGCAGGGCGGCGACCTGGCACGCGCCGTGACGCGTGAGGAGTACGAGCAGGTGCTCGACCATGCCGACGACCTGGGTTTTACGACGATGTTCTGGCAAGAGGGCGGCGCGGTAGACGAGAGCTTCACCCCGGCCTTCGACACCACCGGTGTTCTTACCAGCGCAAAGTAGTGCGTTCGTCGATGATTTTTCTGGGACGGGGATAAAAAATCATCGAGAGGATCGCCTGTTCGAAAAGTTGCCAAAATAGCCGCGCCCCAAAAAGACTGGTTATTGGGCGTTGACAGTTGGCGAGCCGTAGGTAAAATATCGACTTGTCCTGGGGACGTAGCTCAGTTGGGAGAGCGCTGCCGTCGCATGGCAGAGGCCGAGGGTTCGACTCCCTTCGTCTCCACCCTTGGATTTGATAAGCCGCTGACATTGTGTCGGCGGCTTTTTTTAAAAGAAAGGGCTATACCATGGCCGAGCTTGAGTCCCAACCATTGTCCGACGAGGAGCGCGCTGAGTTGGAAGAGCTCCGCGCTGAGAAGGCCCGCCGCGAGGCTCGGGAAGAGGCCCGTCGCGAGCGTGAGGAGCTGGCTGCCCTGCGCGCCGAGCGTGCGAAGGCCGAGGAGGTCGCCGCGAACGTCGCCCCCGCGCCCAGGCCCGCCGCCGCGAAGCCCGCGCCCGCCGCACCCAAACCTCAGCCTAAAAGGGCCGCTCGTCCCAAGCCCGTCGAGCCCAAACCGAGCCGTGACGAGATGACCTTTGCCCAGCGCATGGTCACCTCCAAGGAGCCCACGGGCGAGAACGAGATCCCCGGTATGGCGCCGGCTCAAAAAATCATCATTGTCCTTGCCCTCATCGCGTTTGTCATCTTTATGGGCTACACGATCCTGACCAGCATGGGTCTGCACTAGCCTGTTCGCGCTGGGCTCCATGCCCGCACGCCCGCCTCGCCAACCCTCAACCTCTGCACAACGCATCCGAAAGGTCGCCCCATGGCTTTGACCGATATCTCTCATCCCACCGACATTGCAATGCTCACCGATCTGTACGAGCTCACTATGGCCCAGGGCCTGTGGGAGAGCGGCAAGGCCAATGAGCAGGGTTGTTTTACCGCGTTTTACCGCGACCATCCCTTTGGCAGCGCCTATGCCGTCATGTGCGGCACCGCCGAGCTGCCCGAGCTGGTCGAGAACCTGCGCTTTACGCCCGAGGATATCGACTACCTCGCCTCACTCCAGGCCCCGGCCGGCGGCGCGATGTTCAAGCCTGCATTCCTCGACTACCTGCGCGATTTTCGTGCACATGTAAACATCGACGCCGTCCCCGAGGGCGAGCTCGTCTTTCCGCGCGAACCCATGGTTCGCGTCACCGGTCCCGCGCTGGAGTGCCAGCTGCTCGAAACGGCGCTGCTCAACATCGTCGGCTTCCAGACGCTTGTCGCCACCAAGACGGCGCGCGTGGTGCTGGCGGCGGACGGCCGTCCCGTTGCCGAGTTTGGCCTGCGCCGCGCCCAGGGTCCCGATGGCGGGCTGGCCGTCGCGCGCGCGAGCTACGTTGCCGGCTGCTCCTCTACGTCCAATGTGCTCGCCGGCCGCCGCTACGGTATTCCCGTCTTTGGCACGCATGCGCACAGCTGGGTCATGAGCTTCGACTCCGAGCTCGAGGCATTCCGGGCTTTTGCTAAGTCGAGTCCCAAGAACTGCACGCTGCTCATCGACACCTACGACGTACGCGAGGGTTGCGAGCATGCCATTACGGTTGCCAAGGAGATGGAAGCGGTGGGCGAGCGCCTGTCGGCCATTCGCATCGACTCCGGCGACCTCGCCAAGCTCTCCAAGTATGTGCGCGGCCGTTTTGATGCCGAGGGCCTGCCCTATGTGGGGATCTCGGTTTCTAACGATTTGGATGAGTACACGATTCAGTCGCTGCTCGACCAGGGCGCGCCCATCGACAGCTTTGGCGTGGGTACCAAGCTTGCGACCTGCTATGACCAGCCGGCGCTGGGCGGCGTGTACAAGCTTTCCGCCCGCCGTGCGAGCGAGGCAGATCCATGGACGCCGGTGGTCAAGCTCTCTGAGCAGCCATACAAGCGCACGATCCCGGGTGTGCAACGCGTGCGCCGTTATTACGACGGCTTTGGCGGCCCGGTCTGCGACATGATTTATGACGAGGACCATCTGGCAGGGGAGGGCGCCGCGCGCGGCAATACCCTTGTGGCCGTGAACGATGCCGCCCTGGTGACCGACGTGTCCGAACTTGAGTATCGCGAGCTGCTGGTGCCGATCGTGCGCGATGGCAGTGCGGTGGCTCCACGTGAGAGCATCCAGGACGCGCGCGAGCGCTGTGCTTGGGCGCTCGACCATCTGGACGCAGCTTTCAAGCGCTTCTTGTACCCGCAGACCTATGTGGTGGGTATGGAGCAGGGCCTGGCTCAGGTGCGCGACGAGCTCGTGCGCAAGAACATGGCCGCGGCCTCTGCCTTTCCCTGGGCTCACTAATTCCTTGGGCGGTAGGGGCGAGTTACGCTTCCCTTGCCGCCGGCTCGGCCGTTCGCTGAACAGTTGATTGGTTTGACGTATGACGACTTCTTATAAAACGATGGTGGTAAAGATCGGTTCGTCCACGGTGGTGGGCGCCGACGGCAAGGTCAACCGTGCCTTTATCGGCGGGCTTGCCGATCAGGCCGCAGCGCTGCGCGAGCTTGGCTGGCGCCTGGTCGTGGTGAGCTCGGGCGCCATTGCCTGCGGCTATCCCGTGCTGGGCTTCGACCGTAAGCCGGTCGGTGACCTGCCGAGCCTGCAGGCCTGCGCCTCGGCCGGTCAGTGCATCATCTCGTCGGCCTACGACGAGGAGTTCCATGCGCGCGACCTGCTCACCTCGCTCGTGCTGCTCACGCGTCACGACACGGCGCGCCGCACGTCCTACCTGCACGCGCGCGACGCCCTGCTGCGCCTTGTGGAGCTGGGTGTGGTGCCGGTCGTCAACGAGAACGATACCGTCACCGTCGATGAGATCAAGTTTGGCGACAACGATACGCTGGCGGCGCTTGTGAGCTGCCTGGTTTCTGCCGATCTGTGCGTGACGCTCTCGGACATCGATGGCCTCTACACCGCCAATCCGCACGAGGATCCCACGGCCGAGTTCGTCCCGGTCGTGCATAAGATCGACGCCAAGATCATCGCCTCGGCGGGCGATTCTTCCACATCGGTGGGCACGGGCGGCATGATCACCAAGATCCGCGCGAGCCGCATTCTCATGACGGCGGGCATTCAGAGCGTGATTTGCTCGGGCGAGGAGCCCGATGCGCTCGTGCGTCTGGCCCGCTGCGAGAGCGTGGGTACGCTGTTCGATCCGCCGGCGGAGCGCCTGGACATTGCGCCGCGCAAGCTGTGGATCGCACTGGGCGACAAGGCGCACGGCTCGGTGACGGTCGATGACGGCGCCGCGAAGGCGCTGGTCAGCCGCGGTTCGTCGCTGCTCGCGGTGGGTATTCGCGAGGTCGATGGCGTGTTTTCCGAGGGCGATGTGCTCGACGTGTGCGACCCGAGCGGCATGGTTGTCGCCCGTGGTATCGCCGAGGCCGATTCGGACGTGCTGGAGCTTGCCGCCGGCCGCCGCCAGGACCAGATTGCCAGCAACCGCCTGCTCGCAGACCTGGCCGAGAAGCCCGCGATCCATAGGGACAACTTGATAGTGTTTGCATAAAGAGAGGCAGCGCTGCGGCTCGTTTTGCCAGCAGTGCTGCCTCTCCTTTTCCGGCACTTGGGGACGTTCCTTATGTGCCGGCACTTTGGGACACTCCTTTGCTAGAAGATCTGGCGCAGGTCTCCGCGGTTGAGGGCTTCGTCGAAGAGGTGCTTGAACACCACGCTGCCGTGCAAGCCGTCGTGCTCGAACTCGTTGGTCACCCAGGCATGCGAGTTGCCCACGCGACTGAGCGTATCGAGCTGCATGCCCGAGTCCACGTACATGTCATCGAAGTACACCGCGGCCTGCAGGGGCACCTCGTTGCACGCCAGGCGCTGCGGGTCGTAGATCTTGTCCCAGCTTGTGTCTTCCATAAGCAGATCCATCGCCGGCTTGAAGGGCTTAAGTTCGGGCATCTGCTCAAACATCCACGGGAACATGGCCTCGCCGGTAAACATGAGCGGTCGCGTGAGCGTGTCGAACTCGGCACGACGGGCCTTCTCTTCTGCCGCGGCCCAGCGAATGGGCATGGTGTCGCCGTCGGCGTAGATGAACTCCTGAAGCGTCCAGTACAGCGGATTCGTGCGCGTGTTGGTGCGCTCGAAGGCGCGCATCAAAAAGCTGTCAGATACCGAGGCGCCGCAGGCCAGCGTGCCGTCGCCGTCAACAAAAGCATGATCGATAATCCAATGCATGCGCTCAAAGCTCGGCTTCATGCCAAAGTCGCTGCCCATGAGCTGTAGGCGTTCGACCGTCATCGGCGAGCCGTCGGGTAGCACGGGCTTTTGCTCCTCGAGGGCATCTGCCAGGGCCGCCACGCGCTCGACGTCGGCGGGGTAGCGGTTGTAATACTGCTGCGTCTTGGCGGCCATGCGCGGGAAGGTGTGCGCGTAGACCTCGCTTGCGCTCGCCGGTACGTGGGGGATGCCGCCGCAGGTAAAGCTTGCCGCCACGCCCTCGGGGAAGAGCGACAGGTAGCTCAGCGTCAAAAAGCCGCCGTAGCTCTGCCCGAGCGTGACCCAGGGCCTGCCGCCAAAGCCCACCAGGCGCAGGTACTCAAAATCGCGCACGATGGAGCTGGCGAGGTGGCGCTTGAGGAAGTCCGCCTGCGAGCGGGCAGCATCGGAGCCGGCCGCCTCGGCGCGCTCGCCCAGTGCGGCAATCGTGCGCCCATCTACACAGCTGCTGCGCCCGGTACCGCGCTGGTCGGGCAGCACGACGCGGAAATGCTTGACGGCCTCTTCGATCCAGCCATCGCTTGTGGGCGACAGCGGACGCGGGCTCTCGCCACCGGGGCCACCCTGCAAAAAGAGAAGGAGCGGCAGGTCGTCGTTGATGCGGTCGGGTGCGCAAACCACGCGGTAGAAGAGCTTGATGCTCTCGGGCGCACCTGCGATGGGCGCCGGCATGGCGCCGCGGCGCATGGTGCTGCCGACGGCCAGGAGCATCGGCTCCAGGCCGCGCCAGTCGAGGGGGACGTCGATGCTGTGGTCCTCGACATACAGGCCGGGGACGTGGTACGAAGTGATGAGGGCCATGTGAGTCTTCCGTTCGTTGCGGTGTTTCGGGTTGACCAATTCTACCGCCGCGGGCGAGGCCATGCGCAAATCGGCTACCATGGTTGCAAACTTCTAGGAGAAAGGGCCGCCCATGTCGGTCGATATAGCCACGTATGTTCACGATCTTGCCGTTGCCGCTAAGGCAGCGTCGGCCTCGCTTGCCACGGCGAGCGACGAGCAGCGCCAGGAGGCCGTGCGCGCCATGGCCGCAGCGCTGCGCAACGGTATCGACTCCATCGTCGCCGCCAACGAGCTCGATATGTCCGCCGCGCGCGATGCGGGGACCTCGGCGGGGCTCCTCGACCGTCTGCTGCTGACGCCCGAGCGCGTTGAGGGTATGGTCGCCGGCCTGGAGAAGCTCGCCGAGCTGCCCGATTCTGTCGGCCGCGTGCTCGACCACCGCGTGCTCGCAAGCGGCGTGGACCTCACCCGCGTGAGCGTGCCGTTGGGCCTGGTCGCCATGGTGTACGAGGCGCGCCCCAACGTGACGGCCGACGCCGCGGGCATCTGCATCCGCACCGGCAACGCCTGCATTCTGCGCGGCGGCTCGCTGGCCTATCACTCGTGTGCCATGATTGCCGAACTGCTGGCCGATGCGCTCGAGGCCAAGGGCTTCCCGCGCGAGGCCGTGTCGATGATCGAGTCTACCGACCGCGAGGCCACCGGCGAGCTCATGAAGCTCCGCGGCGTCGTCGATGTGCTCATTCCGCGTGGCGGTGCGGGCCTGATCCAGCGCTGCGTGCGCGAGTCGCTCGTTCCGGTGATCGAGACGGGCACGGGTAACTGCCACATCTACGTGCATGAATCCGCCGACTTCGATAAAGCGCTCAATATTATCATCAACGCTAAGACGCAGCGCGTGGGCGTGTGCAATGCCGCCGAGTCGCTGCTGGTCGACCGTGCCGTGGCCGATGCGTTTTTGCCCGCGGTCGTGGCCGTGCTGCATGACCACGGCGTGCTCATTCACGGCGACGAGGCCACGTGCGCCGCATGCGCCGACGCCGGGCTTGCCGAGGGCGATGACTACGTTGCCGCGACTGAGGAGGACTGGGGTCGCGAGTATCTGGCGCTCGAGATGAGCGTGAAGGTCGTGGCGAACGAGGACGAGGCCATCGCGCACATCAACCGCTACGGCACGATGCACTCCGAGGCCATCGTTGCAGAGGACACGGATGCTTGCGAGCGCTTCCTGGACGAGGTCGATGCCTCGGCCGTGTATGCCAACGCCAGCACGCGCTTTACCGACGGCGGCGAGTTTGGCCTGGGCGCCGAGATTGGCATCTCGACCCAAAAGCTCCACGCCCGCGGCCCCTTTGCCGCCGAGGCCCTCACCACCTACAAATACAAGCTCCGAGGCACCGGCCAGGTCCGCCCCTAACGCCCGCGCAAACAAAAACCACCACAAAGGTGCCTGTCCCCTTTGTGATGGTTTTGGAATTAAGCCTGAAAGGTGTCGCGGTCGGGGGCGAAGGACTGCATGGCCGCGATGGTACGGTCGAAGAGCTCGGGGAGCTCCCAGCCCAGCATCTCGGCACCCTGCGTAATCACGTCGCGAGAGCACCCGGCGGCAAAGCGCTTGTCCTTGAACTTTTTCTTGAGCGACTTGGTCGTAAAGTCCATGACGCTCTTACTCGGACGCATGATGACGGCAGTACCGATCAAGCCGGTGAGCTCGTCGCAGGCAAACAGGATCTTTTCCATCTGCAGCTCGGGCTTGGGCAGCGAGGTGTTGAAGTCCGACGTGTGCGTCTGAATGGCGCGAATGAGATCGGGAGAGGCGCCCTCGCCTTCAAGGATCTCGGCCGCATAGATGGTGTGGTTCATGGGGTCGTCCTCATGCTCCTCCCAATCTAGGTCGTGCAGCAGACCGACGATGCCCCAAAACTCCTCGTTCTCGGGGTCGAACTCGCGCGCAAAGTAGCGCATGGTGCCCTCGACCGTTTCGCCGTGGGTGATGTGGAACGGGTCCTTATTGTGCTCGTTGAGCAATTCGAACGCACGGTCGCGGGTGATTCCGGCGGAAAGTGGCTCTGCCATAAAAGACTCCTTGTGCTCGCAGGTATCGCTAAGAATGAATACTACTAGAACGACTAGAACGAAAAAACCACCACAAAGGTGCCTGTCCCCTTTGTGGTGGTTTTTGGCGCGGATGGGTTAGTTGAGGGCGGCTTGGGCTAGGCGGGCTTCGGCGGCCTCCTCGGTGACGCCCAATGCCACGGCGAACTCCTCGATGGAGCGGCGCTTGGCTTCCTTGAGTACACGCATATAGTAAGAGCTGGGCTTTTTATCGGCTTCCTCGGCCTGGCGAATGCGGTGCATCATGGTCTTTGCCACGCGGACCGTCTCGGGCGCACCCAGCTTGAGCTGCTGCTTAAAGTGCGTCTCCTCCAGCGAGCTGTTGCGCTCGGTAAAGGTGTCGTACTCCAGCTCGTCGTAATGGCTCAGCAGGTGCTCGGCATCTTGCTCAGAGATGGCGGCGTGCAAACGGTCGGCCTGCGCCACGGGGTACATGAGGATCGTCTGCGCATGTCCCTGCTTGGTCTCGAGCAACAACATGGGCTGCGGCGTGTCGTCTCTAAAACCGACGACGGTGCAGACTCCCTGACCCGGATGAATGACGTGTTGACCGATTGAGAACATGCTACCTCCAACTTATACGAATTTGCGTATGTCTAGAATACCACGTTGACGTGCGCAAACCCTGACTTTATGCAGGAAAAGCACACAACTCCGATAGGTAAGAGTATTCGATATGACGCACCGCTCATTCACATGTTTATGCAGTTCCAACGCGTGCATAATCTGCAGGCAGACCGTCATCTTTGAGTGGCTCATCGTAGGCAGTAGTCATTTTTGTGCATATGCAATATCTATTAGCTTTACCCTGCGACAGTAGCTATCGCTTGTGATAGAGTGCTACAAACTCTGGCTTTTGCCCTACGAGTGACCAAGAGCTCGGGGGCTTTAACACAAGGAGGATCTATGCCCGAGAAGATTGAAGAGCTGGTACGCGCTGCGCTTGCTGCGGCCCAGGAGGCCGGCGACCTTTCCGCATTTGAACTTGACGATTGCGCCATCGAGCGACCGGCTGATACTTCTCATGGCGAGTGGACCTCCACCATGGCCCTGAAGTCCGCCAAGCTGGCTCACTGCGCCCCGCGCAAGATCGCCGAGGCCGTCGTTGCCCATATGCCCGAGGACCCCGCAATCGAGAAGGTCGAGATCGCCGGCCCTGGCTTCATCAACTTCTACCTCTCCGTTGCCGTCAAGAACGCCATCTTTGGCGAGGCCCGCGAGAAGGGCATGGACTTTGCTAAGTCCAACGTCGGTGGCGGCCTGAAGACCCAGGTCGAGTTCGTCTCCGCCAACCCCGTCGGCCCCATGCACATCGGCCATGGCCGCTGGGCCGCGCTGGGCGACTCCCTCTGCCGCGTTATGGACCACGCCGGCTACGAGATTCAGCGTGAGTTCTACATCAACGACCACGGCTCTCAGATGAACACCTTTGGCAACTCCATCAGCACGCGCTATATGCAGCTTGCCGACATCATCGCCAAGCAGGGCGTGGACATCGATGAGGCTCACAAGATTCTGATCGCCGACCGCGATGCCTTCGTTGCCGACGAGAACGACGAGCACCCCGAGACCCATCCCTACCAGGACAACTTTGCCGAGACTCTGGGCAAGGACTCCTATGGCGGCGACTACATCATCGACGAGGCTGCCGAGTTCTGGCGCACTGACGGCGACAAGTGGGTCGAGGCCGATCCGCAGGAGCGCATGGAGAGCTTCCGCGAGCGCGGCTACGTAAAGATGGTCGACAACATGCGCGACCTCTGCCACGCCGTCAACTGCGACTTCGACCGCTGGTACTCCGAGCGCTCGCTGTATGTGAAGGACACCGAGGGCGAGACCGCCGGCACTTCCGCCGTCGACCGCGCTTTCGAGAAGCTCTACAAGATGGGCTACCTCTACACCAAGGACGGCGCCCTGTGGTTCCGCTCCACCGATCTGGGCGACGACAAGGACCGCGTCCTGATTAAGTCCGACGGCGAGTACACCTACTTCGCCTCCGACGTTGCCTATCACTGGGACAAGTTCCAGCGCGTCGACCACGTCATTGACATCTGGGGCGCCGACCACCACGGCTACATTGAGCGCGTCCGCTGCGTCTGCGATGCCTTGGGTTACCCCGGCAAGTTTGAGGTTCTGCTGGGCCAGCTCGTCAACCTGCTGCGCAACGGCAAGCCCGTTCGTATGTCCAAGCGCAAGGGCACCATGGTGACCCTGCAGGAGCTCGTCGACGAGGTCGGCTCTGACGCCGCCCGCTACACGCTCATCTCCAAGAGCTCCAACCAGATGGTCGACTTCGACATCGAGGCCGTTAAGAAGCGCGACAACTCCAACCCGGTGTACTACGTGCAGTACGCTCACGCCCGCGTGTGTTCCATCCTGCGTCGCGCCGCCGACGTTACCGCCGAGCAGGCTGACGAGATGGGCATGAAGGCCGTCGCCGCCAAGGCCATCGGTGAGAACGTCGATTACTCGCTGCTGACTGACCCGACCGAGCTCGCCCTTTCGCGTAAGCTCAACGAGCTCACCGACCTGATTGCCAGCTGCGCTCGCGACCGCGCTCCGTTCCGTCTGACGCACTTTGCCGAGGAGCTTGCCGGCGACTTCCACAGCTTCTACGCTGCCTGCCAGGTGCTGCCGAGCGAGGGTCGTCCCGTCGACCCCGAGCTTTCGCGCGCCCGTCTGGCCGCTTGCGACGCCGTCCGCGTGACACTCGCTCTGGTGCTTACCCTCGTTGGCGTTTCCGCACCCGAGCAGATGTAATCTACGGGTCGTTTGACCGTACAGACTTGGTTTAACTGAGCCTTGTAAGCCCGATCTCCATCGTGGAGGTCGGGTTTTTTGCTTTTGGCGGGGCTTTTTGGCGTGCTGGAAAATGCTACCAAATCGCAACTATACCGGTTTACGGGGCTGAATCGCCAACTGGCGACCATGGCGCCAATAGCGAAATTAAAACCGCAGGTAGACGGTTTATTGTTTCTTGAAAATGCTGGGTATGGTTGGCTCGCATCATTCTGGCCCCGTAATCCGGCATAGTTTTGAAAATTGTCCCTTGAGGACGGAGGAAAACGGATTAATTTGTCTCGAGGAGGGGTGAAGCGATACCGTCCGCCACGAATTGGGCTCATCTCCTACGTTTGGACGCATATCCCGAACCATGCCGAAAAGTGCGATGTTAAAACCGCAGGTAGTAGACTCGTTGCTTTCGAAAAAAACAAGGGTATGGTCAGGGACCCGGGGGCAAACGTAGTAGATTAGCGCGATTCGTGGCGTGGCTATTCCGGATGCCACGGTTTCACTCCTCTAGCGCGACATTTCAAGGCGCTTTTGATCAAGACGCTTTTGAGGAAGAGTGTCCCTGATGACTAGGCGTTTAAGAACGTCCGATGACTAAGTTGCAGGTGGTTGCGGTTGTGCTACACTTACTTTGCGTAAATAACGCAATCATCTCGATACAGATCAATGATGTCCGTCGTTTTTGTACGGAGCTAGACTGTTTAGCCGCCCTGAAGGTATATGCAGGGAGCATGTGATCACAGGGCTTGAAAAGAAAGTTGAGCAAACACTGTGTCTGATCAACAGCAAGAAAGCGAAATATCGACGGCGCAAACCGCTCCCGTTGCACCGGTTGCGTCGGACCAGGTCGCGATGCCCGCGCCGGTGCAGGCCTCGGTTCCCGAGGCCCCCAAGGCTGCTTTGACGCCTGCGCCCGCATCGGCTGAGAAGGTCGCGCCTGCCGCTGGCGAGGGAGTTGCCCCTGCCGCCGAAGAGGATGCCGTGCCCGTAAAGCCCAAGCGCACACGCCGTGCGCCTAAGCCCGCCGCTGACGGCGAGGAGGCTGCAAAGCCCAA
Organism: uncultured Collinsella sp.; assembly: GCA_958407445.1. Classification (GTDB taxonomy): domain Bacteria; phylum Actinomycetota; class Coriobacteriia; order Coriobacteriales; family Coriobacteriaceae; genus Collinsella. The sequence continues at coordinate 7,213 of CATYIU010000037.1, read as the reverse complement.
GCGTCGCACGACGCGCACCACGCGCGCGAAGCGGCCCGCTGCCACCGATGCTTCGGCCCCCATTTCCGATGAGGTTGCACAGGCCCGCGCGCTGGCACAAATCAGCGAGGCTCAGGTTGTGCGCGCCCGTCGCCGTGCTGCCGAGCGCGAGGCCGCGGCACTGACCGAGCTGGTGGCTCCGGGCGTACCCGAGGCGAGTGCGACCGCCGAGGCACGCGTAACCGACCAGTCGGCCGAGAAGCCGGCTCCGCGCACGCGTCGTCGTGTGGCCAAGTCCCAGCAGGATGCTGAGCAGGCGGCTCAAGAGTCCGGTGAAGCTCCGGCTCGTTCTGCGATAGGGGAGGGTGCGCAGCCCTCTGAGTCTGCAACATCTGCCGAGGCCACCGAGGTTCCCGTCGTCGATCCCACTCTTCGCCCGCACCGTCGCGGCCGCAAGCCCAAGGCCTTCGTCGAGGCCGAGAAGGCTGCCGCCGCTGCAGCAGCCGCAGCTCAGGACGCCGCGATGACCGCCGTGCCCGCGCCCGTCGCCGACGCTCCTGCGCAGGGAGCCGCTGCCACCGAGGCCGGCGCGCCCGCCGAGGGCGAGCCCGCCGATGTTCGCCCCGGTCGCAGCCGTCGCACGGCCGTTAAGCGCTCGTCCAAGGCCAAGGGTTCGAAAAAGGACGCGTTCGAGGATTCTGGCAACGAGGTCGCCGAGGCAACTGTCGACTCCGCTTCCGATGCCGAGAACGCTGGTCAGCCGGCAGCCGAGAAGCCCAAGCGTACGCGCAAGAAGTCTGCAAAGGCTAAGGCCGTCGAGCAGCAGGCCGATGCTGAGCCCAACGCCGATGCCGATACCAATGCCGATAACGAAGTCCCGGCCGACACCGACACGGCAACTCCGGCGGCCGAGGGCGCCACGACCGCCGAGACCGACGAGAACGCCCGCCCCAATCGCCGTCAGCACAAGCGCAACGACGAGCGCAACGAGCGCAAAGACGAGCGCAGCAACGATCGCCGCAACCGTCAGCGCGACCGCAAGCAGCGTAATAAGGAGCGCAATGCCGCTCCGACTGAGCCCACGCTTTCGCGCGAGGAGCTCGCGGCCATGAAGGTCGCCGAGCTGCGCGAGAAGGCCAAGGAGTTCGAGATCGAGACGACCGGCAAGAAGAAGGCCGAGCTCGTCGAAGAGATCTACACCACCGCCGCGAAGGCCGAGGGCTTCCGCGACATCAAGGGCATCCTGCAGATTCGCCCGGATAGCTCCGGCATCGTCCATGCCCACGGTTACATGAAGTCCAACGAAGATGCCTTCGTGCCCGCCTACCTCATCCGCTCCGCACGCCTGCGTACGGGTGATGTGATCGAGGGCTCTCTTCGTCCCTCGCGCGGCGGCGACAAGCGCGCCGGCCTTGCCAAGATCACGACCGTCAACGGCCTTGATCCCGAGCAGGCCCGTAACCGCCCCAAGTTTGGCGATCTTACCCCGGTCTATCCCAATGAGCCTTTGCGTATGGAGCACGGCAAGGATTCCATCACCGGTCGCGCCATCGATATCGTGTCGCCGATCGGCAAGGGCCAGCGCGGCCTGATCGTGTCTCCGCCCAAGGCCGGCAAGACCACGATTCTCAAGAAGATTTGCCAGTCTATCTCGATCAACAACCCCGAAGTGCACCTCATCTGCCTGCTCGTCGACGAGCGCCCCGAAGAGGTCACCGATATGCAGCGCTCCATTAAGGGCGAGGTCGTGGCCTCGACCTTCGACATGCCCGCCGATAACCATACTCGCGTGGCAGAGCTCGTGATCGAGCGTGCCAAACGCATCGTGGAACTGGGTGGCGACGTCGTGGTGGTGCTCGACTCCATCACGCGCCTTGCCCGCGCCTACAACTTGGCCGCTCCCGCCTCGGGCCGTATCCTGTCGGGCGGCGTCGATTCGGCGGCTCTTTATCCGCCCAAGCGTTTCCTGGGCGCAGCCCGCAATATCGAGAACGGCGGCTCGCTCACCATCCTGGCTTCCGCCCTTATCGATACCGGCTCCAAGATGGACGAGGTCATCTTTGAGGAGTTCAAGGGCACCGGCAACATGGAGCTCAAACTCGACCGCGACCTGGCCGACCGCCGCATCTTCCCGGCTATCGACCCCGTTGCCTCCGGTACGCGTAACGAGGACCTGCTGGTCGACGAGCAGATGCGCCCGTTTGTCTTTGGCCTGCGCCGCATCCTCGCCGGCATGAACAATACCGAGCGCGCGGCCGCGTCGTTTATCAAGGGCCTCAAGGGCACCAATACCAACCAGGAGTTCCTGGTGCGTTCGGCAAAGAAGCACAGCGATTACGAGCAGACGTTCTAGGCCGTCCGCTGCACGCGACAACAACCATAGACATGCCAGAAGGGCCGGGTTTAGATCCTGGCCCTTTTCGTATAGCCGCTCGCCAACGATTATTGACCTCACGACCGGCAAGCAGCGATTTTCCCGTTTCAATCCCGCTTCGTCGCTTGCAATCCCCAAGGGGGTTTCGCATAATAGCTGTTAAGCTTCGCGACGGAAAACGCAGATGAAACGAACCTTATACCGTTGCTTTGGGGCATAGCCCCGCTTCATCTCCTCTCGCGCAGCCAACTGAATGATGCGATTTTGGTGCTGGAAGATGGGGAGAGCTCATGGCTTCTTCTGATGCAACACAACGAGCAGTCCTTGCTGGACTTTCCTGCGGAATCGGCCTTGCCGCTCCCGTAGTGATGTATGCTGCCACGCTGCCGTTTTCGTCGGTGAACGAGACGGTCGTCGCGGGCGCTGTTCCCTTTGCCGTGGGTGCGGTGGCGGGCGTGGGTATCTATGCCGCCTCGCTCGGCATTTCTGAATATCGCGCGCAGCATGCCGAGCGCCTGTTCCAGCCCGACGCCATGGGTGGCGCCGCGAACGTCAACCAGCATCAAAATGAGTTCCAGACCGCCTCGATGCCCGCCCAGCAGCAGTGGGCTGCCCCTCAGGGCGTTGCTACTGCGGCTCCTGCCGTTGAGGCAAACGCCGCGCAGCCCTCTTCGGTTTTCTCCGGCCTGACCGGTGCCTTCCAGCGCCGTCGTGCCGACGATGGCGTCCCCACCATCGCCCGCGCCGCAGACGCCATGAGCGAGGCCGACGCCTGGTCCATGATCGATAGCATGCTCGACGACGATTCGCCGGTCAGCTGCGATCCCACGCGCTCACGCGACGTCTACCAGGTCGCTATCGACGAGCTTACCTACGGCGGTAAGACCGGATCCTATAACCGCGATGACATCGCTGCCGCTGCGCGCGCCGTCTCGGGCTCTCATGCCGCCCCTGCGGGCAGCACGGCTGCCTTTGTGGCGCTCGTGGCTAACGCCGCCAACAACGCCGCCACGGCTCAATCCGTTACGTATGACACTGCCGTGCCCGTGACTCCGGCTGCCGCCACTGCCGTTGACCCCTACGCCGACGAGCCGCTGGCCGTCGACGAGGAGACTATTGCCGCCCGTCGTGCTGCCGAAAGCTCGCTGTGGGGCGCTCCTGCACAGCAGCAGGCGGCGGAGGCGGTGCCGTACAACGCGAACCTTGCCAACATGCCGATCATCAGCGACGCCTCTGCTGCGGCTATCGATCTCGATGACCTTGACGAGCCGGTCATCTCGAACGACATGCCGTATGTGGTCGCCGCCCCGGTCGATGCCCCGGCCTCCGCGTCCCAGTCCGTCGCTGCCGATGAGCATGTCGATGCGACTCCCGAGGAAGACGTCCCCATGGCCGATTATTCGGGCCACGAGGGCATGTGGGCAGCCGCTGCCGCAATTTTGGACGAGGTCGTCGAGCCTGCTCCCGTTGCCGCTCCGGTGTTTACGAGCGCTCCTCAGTCCGCTGCCCCCGCTTACGTTGGTCGCCACAGCGCCGTGTTCCCCGAGGACACCGCGCGCATCTCGCGCGAAGGTATCGAGCGTGCCGAGGCCATTGCTGCCGGCATCATGGAGAACCGTCGTCACGAGCGCGTCAATCAGATTCTCGAGGAGGAGATCGACCGCCTGCAGTCTGCAGCGGTGAGGCGCACGGGCCGTGCCTATCTGAGTGTTATCGAGGGTGGCACCGCCAGCTTTGAGCCGCTCTGTGCGGAGGCATAACTTCTGCATGCTTAAACTCGATCGAAAATGGGCGGTCGCGACCTGCCTGATGGTGCTGCTCATCTGGGGCAATTCGATGGTTCCCGGCACGGGGTCCGGTTCATTGAGCCTGTCGATTATGGAGGCCGTACGCGGCTTTCTGCACGGCATAGGGCTTCCGTATGAGTGGGTGACCAACTTCGTCGTTCGCAAGTGCGCGCATTTTACCGAGTACATGGTGCTCGGCATTCTGGCGACGCACGCTTTCGATATCGAGGGCCGTCGTACCTTTGACGTGCTGCTTCCCACGGCGGTGTTCCTGCTGCTGATTCCCTCGATTGACGAGACGATTCAGCTCTTTGTGCCCGGTCGCGCCGGTATGATCACCGACGTGATGATCGACTGCTGCGGAACGGCAACGGGCGTTGTGCTTCGATATCTTCTACGATCGCTCATATGTGCCAAAAAGGCCGCCTAGGACACATTGCTTGGTCCTAGGCGGCCTTTCTTTGTTTGGGGGCTTATACGGGGCGTGGCGGCGTTTCGCCGGGGCAGCAGGACGCCGTCACGGCTGGCAAGCGTGCTTACTGCTGAAGCGCCTGTGCACCCAGGGCCAGGCAGCCCATGATGCCCTGCTTGCCCTCGAGACTATTGTTGACAATGTAGGTGTCGATATCGTTGACCTCGGGCGTGACGATGTAGCCGTTGAGCATCTCGGCGCACTTTTTGCGGGCGAGCGGCACGATAGGGGTGTGATCGGCAACGCCACCGCCGACGATGATCTTTTGCGGGGCATAGCACAGCGTGTAGGTCATGAGCGCCTGCGCCAGGTAGCCGGCGAGCAGGTCCATGGCCTCCGGGTCGTCGGCCATGTCTCCCGCGCTCTTGCCATCCCAGCGCTTTTTAACGCCGGGGCCTGCGATGAGACCCTCGAGGCAGTTGTCATGGAAGGGGCAGCCGCTGTGCTCGCCGATGGTGTCACGCGGGTCGCGGGTGACAAGGATGTGACCGGCCTCGGGGTGCATCATGCCGTGGACGAGCTGACCGCCCGAGAGCACGCCGGCACCCACGCCGGTACCGATCGTCAGGTACACCACGTCGGTAAGGCCCTGCGCGCAGCCAAAGGTGACCTCGCCCAGGCAGGCGACGTTGACGTCGGTATCGTAGCCGCAGGGAATATTGAGCTCGTTTTGGATGGTGCCCAGCAGGTCAAAGTAGCGCCATGCGGTCTTGGGCGTCTCCAAGATCTTGCCGTACTGAGGGGAGGCGGGGTTGACCGCGGTGGGGCCAAAGGCGCCGATGCCCAGCGCGTCGATGCCCTTGTCGGCAAACCATGCGTTGACGGCCTTGACGGTCTCCTGCGGGGTCGTGGTCGCGATCTGCTCGTGCTCCAGGACCGTACCGTCTGCATAGCCCGTGGCGCACACCATCTTGGTGCCGCCGGCCTCGAGCGCTCCGATAAGCTGCTGCTCTGCCATAGTGATCCCCTTTCCAGGATAAGTTGCTCTTTGTCTAAAGTATAGCGCTATAAAACTATTAATAAATCGCTATAAAAAGAAACCTCGCAACGTTACGGACGGTGCGAGGTTTCTATGCTTGCCTTAACTGCCGGGTCGTTCTTACCCGCGCGGCTTGATTTTATCACGCAGCGACTTGAGGTTCTCCAGCGCCGCGTTGAGCGTCTCGTCACGCTTGGCAAAGTGGAAACGAATCAGATGGTTGACGGGCTCGCGGAAGAAGCTCGATCCGGGGACAGCGCCCACGCCCACCTTAGACGCAAGGTCCTCACAGAAGTCAAGGTCGCTGTCATAGCCAAACTCCGAGATATCCATCATCACGTAGTAGGCGCCCTGCGGCACGTTATGCTCAAGACCGATGCTGTCGAGTCCCTGGCAGAACAGGTCGCGCTTGGCGGTATAGAGGTCAAGGACCTCATCGTAATAGCTGTCGTCGAAGTTGAGGGCGGTGACGACGGCTTCCTGCAGGGGAGCGGCGGCACCCACGGTGAGGAAGTCGTGGACCTTCTTGATGCGCTCGGTGATCTGGGCTGGGGCAATGGTGTAGCCCAGACGCCAGCCGGTGATGGAGTAGGTCTTAGACAGTGAGCTGCAGCTGATGGTGCGCTCAAACATGCCGGGCAGCGTGGCCATGTACACGTGCTCGTGGGGCGCGTAGACGATGTGCTCGTAGACTTCGTCGGTGATGCAGTAGGCGTCGTACTTTTTGCAGAGGTTGGCGATAAAGGTGAGCTCCTCGCGGGTAAAGACCTTGCCGCAGGGGTTGGACGGGTTGCACAGGACGATTGCTTTGGGATCGTTGTCGCGGAAGGCCGCCTCGAGGACTTCACGGTCGAAGTCATAGGTGGGCGGGTTGAGCGGCACATAGATGGGCGCAGCCCCCGAGAGAATGGTGTCAGCGCCGTAGTTCTCGTAGAACGGCGAGAAGATTACGACCTTGTCGCCGGGGTTCGTGACCGTCATCATGGCGGCCATCATGGCCTCGGTGGAGCCGCAGGTGACTACGATGTTCTGGTTGGGGTCAACCGGCATGCCCATAAAATGCTCCTGCTTGGCGGCAAGCGCCTCACGCATGGCCTGGGAGCCCCAGGTGATGGAGTACTGGTGGTAAAGCGGCTTGGGGTCGGTGGCGATGGTGCATAGGCTATCGAGCAGCTGCGCCGGGGGATCGAAGTCGGGGAAGCCCTGCGACAGGTTGACGGCGCCGTACGTATTGGAGATGCGCGTCATGCGACGGATGACGGAATCGGTAAATAATGCCGTGCGGTTGGAGAGTTCTTTCATGCCGGTCCTTTCGAGGATTTGCAGTGGAGCAAGTTTACTCCTATGAAACCGGTGGGATTTGCTTGAAATGGTCTCGAAAAACTCTTTTCAAAAATCTTGAAAATTGGGGCTTGCATCGCGTAGCGTTCCTTGCAATAATAGTCGAGCGCGAAGCGCACAGGACACGGTGGGTGTAGCTCAGTTGGCTAGAGCGACGGGTTGTGGTCCCGTAGGTCGAGGGTTCGAGTCCCTTTACCCACCCCAGTTCTTGCTTCGTGTTGATATCGGGTCGTTAGCTCAGTTGGTAGAGCAGGGGACTCTTAATCCCAAGGTCCAGGGTT
>CATYIU010000036.1:0-22952 GCA_958407445.1 uncultured Collinsella sp. | reverse complement strand
TGGCGGCTGATCCGGTCCGACCGGGCCGCGCGGCAAGGAGATATATTGCCAGACCCGAGGGGCGCCGGGGGCGGGAATCTGGGCGTACACATTTCCTACATATCTTGTGATCCGACTAACGTTTGCCAGCCGTTACCTACCGCTCACCGAGCATCTCTTTATATAAGGCAGTCTCATGGTTAAAGCGGATACGTCCCCCTAGCTAAAGCACAGCCAGCATCGAGCAACTCATCACGTTCTTCCACCGAGAACCCCTCGGCGTAGACGCGCACCACTGGTTCGGTCCCGCTAGGACGGACCAGCAGCCACGTGTCATCCTCGAATGCTAAACGCAAGCCGTCCATATGACTAACGTTTTGCGGCACCTTGCCACAAATCGACTTGGGGTTTACGCCCGGTAGCAGGGTTCGTAACGTTTCGGCATCTTCGGCCTCAAGGCGTAAATCGCGTCGACCGTAACTCGTCTTACCAAATCTGTCCTCGAGTTGGTCGACCAGAACGCCCAAAGGCGCGTCCGTCTTTGCCATAAGCTCACACAGAATCAGACAGGCGAGGATTCCATCGCGCTCGGGCATATGCGCGGCGATGCCGATACCGCCGGCTTCTTCGCCGCCCATGAGGACGCCGCCCTTCTTCATCTCCGCCGCTATATATTTGAAACCGACTGGTTTGACGGTCACGCGGCAGCCAAGCGCCTCGGCAATGCGACGCACGAGCGTCGAGCATGAAAGATTGACGACGACGCGCCCCTCCAAATTACGAAATTGAACCAAGTCGCCCAAAACGAGCGCCATGATCTGATGCGGATGTATATATCTGCCGCGTTCGTCAACCGCGCCGATACGGTCGGCGTCGCCGTCGGTCACCAGGCCAGCGCAAGCTCCGTCCTCGATAACCGTATGCTCGCAAGCGTCCACCCAAGGCTCAACGGGGTCGGGGCAGATATCTTCTTGGTCAGACGCCTGCCCGGCGTGAATCTCGTGCACCTCAACGCCAAGCTCGCGCAGCAAGTCGGCTAGATAGCCCTGGGCTGCGCCGCCCATGGGATCGACAACCACGCGCAGGTGCGCGGCGCGGATGGCTTCGCCATCGACAAACGATGCCACCGCCTGCATATAGTCAGGAATGATATCCGCGGTGCGATATTGCCCCTCGATCTCCATTGGCTCGGGAGCCATGGTCTCTTCGAGCTCTTCGATGACATCCTGGTTGGCGGTTGAGCCGTCACCCATGCGAATCTTGAGGCACAGATAACCCTGCGGATGATGGGACCCCGTCACCATGAGTGCGCCGCACGCCTCACCGTCATAAGCCGCCGCCCACGTAAGGGCAGGGGTCGGAACAGGTCGCGAAGCGAGCACGGTGTCCAGCCCGTGCGCTGCTAGCACGCCCGCCGCAAGCTCAGCGAACTCGCGCGCCAGGGGCCGGGTGTCGAACCCTATATATACCGTTTTGCCCGGATTGGTCTTTTGCCACAACTCGCCGACGGCATCGGCGATACGGGCAACGTTATCGGCAGTGAAGTCCTCATCGACGCGAGCGCGCCAACCGTCAGTTCCAAAATGAATTATCGCGCACACGCGCAGACACCTCACAGTGTTTGGATCATGTTACGCATGGGGTATACCCGCAACATGCACTCGGCAACCTGCCGGCACCAGCATTCACCATTTGGGCAAATGCTGCCGAGGACATGCAGGCAATAAAAAAACCGCCCCGTATGGAGCGGTTTTGCCCTTTATATATCGAGCGCCTCGGCCATCGCTGCCGTAGTGATTGCCGTGGTTCCACAGCAACTGCCCACCATTGCGGCACCGGCATGTCTCCATTCGATGCATGCGCGCGCGAAAGCTTCAGGGTTCTCGTGCCATACGGGGCCATCCTGAGTCTGGACCGGATCGCCTACGTTGGGACGCACCGTGACGGGAGTAGTCGCCGATGCAACCATTCTGGGCACCGCCGCATTCGCGGCCGCAAGCGAACAGCAATTAACACCAACCGAGTTTGCGCCGTGTTTTTCGGCGTACAAAACGGCTGCCTCGATGTTGAGGCCATCGCCCAACAGGTCGCCTTTATCGTCAACGACAAAACTCACCAGGACAGGCATGCCGTCGGCGGCATCTCGGGCGCCGGCAAGCATGGGCTGCAAATTACGGATAGACGTCACCGTCTCGATCAGCAGACCGTCAACACCAGCATTGAGCAAGGCGTGCGCCTGTTCGCGCGCAATGCCTCGGATTTCACGATACTCGACAGAGTCTTCGGCAAACCACTCAATACCGATCGGGCCCATCGAGCCCAGTAGCAGCTGAGGGTGCGCCTGGCGGGCATCGTCGACGGCCCCGCGATTGACCTCCGCCACGGACGGCGCAATCTGATCGTGCTTGAGGGCATAGCTTGATGCCTGAAAGGTGTTGGTAATGAGCACCTGCGCGCCGGCGGCGACATACAGGCGATGAATACGAGAAACGGTCTGCGGCTCTGCCAGATTCCAAAACGCCGGTGGAATGTCGGCGGCATCGTACTCACTCAACAGAACACTGCCCATGGGGCCCTGCGCCAACAAGGTCTCGCTCGACAAGCGGCGCGTAAGTTCCTCGGCACCAAAGCGGTTGTAATAACTCGTATCCATATATATCCCGCTATTCCTCGACGCTGATTCCCTGCTTTTCGAGATAGGCGAGCCAGCGGCTCATCGTGTCCTCGGATAGCGCATGCTCCATCATGCAGGCCTCGGAATCGGCTCGCTCAAATTCGACACCGAGCTCCTGAACCAAAAACGTGCGGATGAGGCGATGACGGTACCAGATAGCCGTGCCAACCTCGCGGCCGCGATCGGTCAGGATTACCTTGCCATAGTGCGATTGCTCGACAAGCTCGGATGCCTTGAGCGCCGAAACCGCTTTATTGACCGATGCCTTGGAGACGCCAAGGCGCTGCGCGATGTCGACCGATCGCACGCCGTTGGTTTCCCCCTCTTCGCTTTCAATGCGAACCATGCACTCCAAGTAGTCTTCGTTCGCCACCGTCAGATGTAGTTCGCGCGAGCTATTTGTCGTATCCATGATCTTCCGTCCCTTCTGCATTCAATGGCTGATTCTACCCCATCCAAGCGTCGCGGTATGCCGTGGCATACCGTGCTAGAGTTCTTGTTGCACACGACGACCAAGATTGGAGCGATCTTTATGGAAAACACCACCACAAACCCCGATGTCCTCGAGCGCTTTTTGCGCTACGTCCAGATCAACACGCAGTCCGAGGATGCAAACTGCGACCAGGTACCCTCGAGCGCCGTTCAGTTTGATCTTGCCAACGTGCTGGCTGAAGAGCTGCGCGAGCTTGGTGCGGAAGATGCCCACGTGACCGAACATGCCTATGTCTGCGCGCATATCCCCGCAAGTGCGGGCGCTGAGGACAAGCCCGCCCTGGGCCTGATCGCCCATCTCGACACCACCGAAGTTGCACCGGGCGCCGGCGTGAAGCCGCACATCGTACACTACGAGGGCGGCGACCTGGTCTGCGGCACGGTTGACGGTAAGCCCGTTGCCATGAGCACCGCCAAGCTTCCCGCCCTGAACGACCTCGCGGGTGAGGACCTGGTCTGCAGCGATGGCACCACGCTGCTGGGCGCGGACGACAAGGCAGGCGTCGCCGAGATCATGTCGCTTGTCGCGCGTATCGCTCAGGACCCTTCTCTGCCCCATCCCGCACTCGGCATTTGCTTCTGCCCTGACGAGGAGATCGGCCACGGAGCCGAGCTGCTGGATATCGATACCTTTGGCTGCAAGTACGCCTACACGGTCGACGGCGGCCCCATCGGCGAGCTGGAGTGGGAGTGCTTTAACGCCGCCGAGGCGACCGTCTGCTTTGAGGGCCAGTCCATCCACCCGGGCGACGCCAAGGGTCGTATGGTCAACGCAGGCAATCTGTTCTGCGACTTCAACGCGTTGCTCCCCTACGAGCAGCGTCCGGAATACACCGAGGGCTACGAGGGCTTCTGTCACCTTGAGGGCGTGTCTGCTACCGTCGACCACGCTACGGCGCGCTATATCGTCCGCGACCACGACGCGGCGAAGTTCCAGCAGAAACTCGATCTGATTGATTCCGCCGCCGCCATGCTCAACCAGCGTTTGGGCGAGGAGCGCGTGACCGTGGAGATTAAGCAGCAGTATCGAAATATGGCCGAGATCGTTCGTGACTATCCCGAGCTTATTGATGTTGCCAAGGAAGCCTACCTTGCCTGCGGCGTTGAGCCCCAAGTGCTGCCGATTCGCGGCGGCACCGACGGCGCGCAGCTGTCGTTCCGCGGTCTGCCCTGCCCCAACCTTTCCACCGGCGGCTATTGCTACCACGGCGTCAACGAGTTCGTCCCGGTCAGTTCGCTCGTCAAGATGACCGACGTGCTCCAGGAGCTCGTCGCCCGCTTTGCATAAGCCTGGCTGCACAAGTCCAAAAGACGAATCGCCCCGTCCTCAACCAAGAACGGGGCGATTTTTTTGCTGCAATGAGAACAGGTTGACGCACGCCAGCCTCTTAACGCAAGGAGTGTCCCAAACTGCCGGCACAAAAGGAACGTCCCCAAGTGCCAAGTGCATCAAGAGTGTCCCCTTTGACCAGTCGTTTAAGAACGTCCCCAATGACTAACGTCGCAGGTTGAGGACGGGCAGCGAGCGGGTCGCATTTGAGACAAGGTGACGTGAAACGAAAGGGCGCTGACCTTCTGGTCGCGCCCTTGAAGTTGAACGTCAGATTGTCCAAATGCGGCCCGCGCAGCGTCGAGCCGTTACGGCGTTTGGCAAAACGCCGTAACTTAGTAGTTGGCTTCGTAGCCGTTGCCGTCGCCGGTGGGCTCTTCGTAGTAGTCCGAATCGCTCGAATCGCCTGAGTCATCGGAATCGTCAGAGCTGACCGATGAGGTTGCGGTACCGTTTGCGTAGTCGTCAGACGTGTTGTTGTTCAGGTCGCCGATCGTAGAGCTGGAACCATCGGACATACCCATGGTATTGGGACCCTTGGGATCCTTGCCGGCGTCGACGCGCGCCATCATTTCCTTAAGCTGGTCCTCGTAGACAAAGACGTAGCTCACACCGTCGATCATGGTGCTGTCGTCGGCGTACGAGGGCAGGTTGGCCGAGTAGATACCGTCGACATCCATACCGCGCATGGCATTGACCGTAGCCACGATATCCTGAACGCTCATATCGGTTACGAGCATATCGGACAGCGAATTAACCAGGCCAAAGATCTTCGTGGCATCGAAGTTATTGAGAATCTGGTTGGCAAGGGCGCCAAGCACCTGACGCTGGTGGCGCATGCGCGTGTAATCGCCGTCGGCATAGGTGTAGCGGCAGCGGGCATAGGTAAGGGCGGTGGCACCGTCCATATGCTGCTGGCCAGCGGTAATCTTAATATCCAGGTGCTCGGGGTCGTCAACATCATCGGTTGCGTTAATGTCGATACCGCCAACCGAATCAATCAGCGCCTGCATACCGTCGAAGCTGACCTCGGCATAGTGGGAAATCTGAACACCGCACAGCTCGTTGACCGCCTCGACCATGGCCTCGGCGCCGCCAACGGTATGGCAGGCGTTGATCTTCATGGTCTCGCCCTTGTACTCGACCTTGGTGTCGCGCGGAACGGAAATGAGCGTCGCCTGCTTTTGCGTGGGGTCGATGCGTGCCAGGATAATCGAGTCGGCACGATACGTATCCTCGCCCGGACGGCCGTCGGTACCAAGAAGCAGCACGTAGAACGGATCCTTTGCCTCATCGGTGTCAACCAGAACCCGACGCAGATTGTCGGTAATGACATTAGAATCGCCGAGCTTGCCCATAATGGTGGCAAACCACAGGCCGGCAGCGGTAGTGGCACTCAACAGTACGCCAAGCACGACAATGAGCGCGACGTGACGAATCGTGTGGCTACGACGACGTTGGCGAGCGCGCTCGGAATAGCGAGCCACGTTATCGCGACTGTAGATCTTGGCCTGCGCACCAGTTGAGGGTCTTCGGGTGGTGGTATCTGCGAGGGGCTTTTTATTAAACATAGGCAACCTGTATTAGTAGATGACGGGATCGGGGACGGTAGCATGCTCGACATGCGCGCCGAGCGCCTGCAGCTTTTCGACAAACTGCTCGTAGCCGCGCTTGATGTGATGGATAGCCGAAACCTCGGTCGTCCCGTCGGCGATCAAGCCCGCTACGACGAGGGCCGCTCCTCCGCGCAGATCGGGCGAGGTAACCTGTGCACCCGAGAAGCCCTTGACGCCATGAATCATGGCATGATGGCTCTCGATACGAATGTCGGCACCCATGCGCACCAGCTCAGAGGCAAACATAAAGCGATTCTCGAAGATGTTTTCGGTAATAACAGAACTGCCGTCGGCAAGGGCGGAGAGCACCATAATCTGCGCCTGCATGTCCGTCGGGAAGCCGGGGAACGGAAGCGTCTGGATGTCGACCGGCTTGATACGCTCGGCACGGTTCACATGGACGCCATCCTCGACGCGCTCGCAGTCGATACCCATGAGCTCCATCTTCTTGAGCACCATGCCCAAGTGAATGGGGCAAAAGCCCGTGACATCGACACCGCGATCGTCGGCCATCAACGCACCGGCAACGATAAAGGTACCGGCCTCGATGCGATCACCCACCACGCGATGGGTAACAGGATGCAGCTCTTCCACGCCCTCGATAGTCACGACGGGCGTACCGGCGCCAACAATCTTGGCGCCCATCTCGTTGAGCATGTTAGCGAGATCGACGATCTCGGGCTCGCGGGCGGCATTGTCGATAACCGTGGTGCCCTGTGCGCGCACAGAGGCCATGATGAGGTTCTCGGTCGCACCGACGCTGGCAAACTCGAGCGTGACGGTGGTACCGCGCAGACCTTGGGGCGCATTAGCGTTGATGTAACCGTGGGCGGTATCGAACTCAACGCCCAGGGCCTCAAGACCAAGAATGTGCATATCGATCTTGCGAGCACCCAGGTTGCAGCCGCCCGGCATGGCAATTTTGGCGCGATGGAAGCGGCCCAGCAGGGGTCCCATGACGGCGGTGGAAGCGCGCATCTTGGCAACGAGCTCGTAGGGGGCCTCCCATGAATCGACCTGAGAGGTATCAATCTCGAGCGTGTGCTCGTCGAGAACATCGATCGTAGCGCCCATGCCCTTGAGCACCTTGCCCATCACGTGGACATCGGAAATATCGGGCACGTTCTGCAGCGTCGTCTTGCCCGGCGCCAGAAGCGTTGCCGCCATGAGTTTGAGCGCGGAGTTCTTGGCGCCCGAGACGGGCACGGAGCCTCCGATGGCGTGGCCACCCTCAACGCGGATAATATCCAAGGTCTACCCTTTCAAAAAGCATGCCCGGGGTGGCTGGGCCATCCCGGGCATGATGTGTTCGCAAATGGTCGAACGCTAAATCGTTTGACTATTGGGCAAGCTTGAGCTTACACCATGCGATTTCATTATAGAGGTAGGCGCGGCGTGCATCATCCTCCGACAAATTACCCAGCTTCTCTTCAAAACCTTGAATATCAGCTTTAAGCTTGTCGGCATCGACGGTCGCCAAATCGCAAGCGCGCTCGGCGAGAACGGTCACGACATCGTCCGCAACCTGGGCATAGCCGCCGGCCACGGCAAACGTGTGGTCGACAGTGCCCATGGCCTTATCGGAAACGCGAACGTAACCGCGGTCGATCGTGCAAATCTCGCTGGAGTGAGCAGGCAGGACGCCAAACTCGCCATCCGTGGACGGAATCGACACAAACGCAGCGTCGCCCTCATAGGCGCAGCTCACGGGGCACACGATGCGGATACGCATAACCTACTTCTCCCCCATCTTGCGGGCGCGCTCGCGCACGTCCTCAATCGTGGAAGCATAGCGGAAAGCCTGCTCGGGCAGGTCATCGGCCTTGCCGTCGACAATCTCGGCAAAAGAGCGGACGGTATCCTCGACGCGGACGTAGACACCGGGGTTGCCGGTGAACTTCTCGGCGACGTGGAAGGACTGCGAGAGGAACTGCTGAATCTTACGGGCACGGTTGACCGTAAGGCGCTGCTCCTCGGACAGCTCGTCCATACCCAGAATGGCGATGATGTCCTGAAGGTCGGAGTACTCCTGCAGGAGCTCCTGGACCTTGACGGCGACACGGTAGTGCTCCTCGCCAACGATCGAGGGATCGAGAGCGTCGGAGGAAGACGCAAGCGGGTCGATAGCCGGGAACAGGCCGAGCGACGAAATGCTACGCGAAAGAACCGTGGTGGCATCGAGGTGAGTAAACGTCGTGGCAGGCGCCGGGTCGGTCAGGTCGTCTGCGGGGACGTAGACAGCCTGGACGGAGGTAATGGAGCCCGTCTTGGTCGAGGTAATGCGCTCCTGGAGGTCGCCCATCTCGGTTGCCAGCGTGGGCTGGTAACCAACGGCGGACGGCATACGGCCCAGCAGTGCGGAAACCTCGGAACCCGCCTGGGAGAAGCGGAAGATGTTGTCGATGAACAGCAGAACGTCCTGGCCGCGATCGCGGAAGTACTCAGCGGTGGTAAGGCCGGCCAGACCGATGCGCAGACGCGCTCCGGGCGGCTCGTTCATCTGACCATAGACCAAGCAGGTCTTGTCGATAACGCCAGACTCGCTCATCTCGAGATAAAGGTCGGTGCCCTCGCGGGTACGCTCGCCGACGCCGGTGAACACCGAGGTGCCGCCGTGCTCCTGGGCGAGGTTGTTGATGAGCTCCTGAATCAGAACGGTCTTGCCAACGCCGGCGCCGCCGAACAGGCCGGTCTTGCCGCCACGGATGTAGGGCTCGAGCAGGTCGACGGCCTTGATGCCGGTCTCGAAGATCTCGGTCTTGGTGGTGAGCTCGTCAAAGCGGGGCGCTGCATGGTGGATGGGGTAGAACTCCTCCACCTCGGGCATGGGCTTGCCGTCGACGGGCTTGCCCATGACGTTCCAAATGCGACCGAGCGTCTTGGGACCAACGGGCATCTTCATGGGCTCACCGCTATCGGTAGCGATGAGGCCGCGCTGCAGGCCGTCGGTCGAGGACATGGCGACCGTGCGGACGACGCCGCCCGGAAGCTGGCTCTCGACCTCGAGGATCGTGCTCAGATGACCGATCGGGGTCTCGGCCTCGACCGTGAGCGCGTTGTAGATCGGGGGCACCGCGCCGTCAAACTTGACGTCGACGACAGGGCCGATGATACGCACAATGCGACCATCACCGGCGGTCGTCTTCTTGGTGGCTTCCTCGACCGCAAGCTTTACGGTGTTATTAGCCATTACTGTTCCTCCAATGCTGAGGCTCCGCCGACGATCTCGTTAATCTCGGTCGTGATCGAAGCCTGGCGCACGCGACTATACGTGCGGGTAAGGGTCGAGATGATCGCGGTGGCGTTTTCCGTCGCGGAGTGCATGGCCTTGCGGCGTGCACCCTGCTCGGCAGCCGCCGAATCGATCAGGGCCTGGTAGATGACCGTCAGGATATAAGACGGCACAAGCTTGCCGAGAACATGCTCGGGAGAGGGCACGAACTCGAACGTGGACGAGATGCGCTTAGGGGCGTCGGTCTCGTTCTTACGCGGACCGTGGGCCATAGCGATCATCTCGGGGTCGAGCGGCAACAGATGCTCGACGCGAAGCTCCTGATCCACGCGGTTCTTGGCGTGGTGGTAGACAAGCTCGACACGGTCAAGCTCACCGGCACGATACGCATCGCAGATATGAGAGGAAATCATGCGAGCCTGATTAAAATCGGGCTCGGAGGAATTGCCCTCAAAGTGCATGACAACGTTTGCACGGTCGCGGAAATACGTGGCCGGCTTGCGTCCGCACGCAATGATCTCGCACTCGATGCCGTCGTTCGCCCAAGAAGCGGCGAGCTTTTCGGCCGTGCGCTCCACCGTCGTATTGAAACCGCCGGCAAGGCCGCGGTCAGAAGCAATGACGACAATCAGGCCACGCTTAACGCTCTCATGCTTCTGCAGCATGGGATCGGTGCCCGAACAGGAGGCGTCGCCGGCGACCGTCAACATGACGTCGGTCAGCGCCTCCTTATAGGGCTCGGCCTGCTTGGAGCGATCGAGGGCACGACGGATCTTGGCCGTAGAGACCATCTCCATCGTGCGCGTGATCTGCTTGGTCGTGGTAACCGAGGAGATTCGCTTCTTAATGTCGCGAAGGTTGGCCATGGGGCTTAGTTCTCCTCTGATCCAGAAACATCCGAATGGTGCTTGGCCATGAACTGCTGCTTGAAGTCGCCGATGACGCGCAAGAGCTCAGCCTTGGTGTCATCATCGATCTTCTTGGCGCGAACCTTGTCGAGCAGCGAACCAAAGCCATTGTCCATGTACTCGATGAGCTCGGCACGGAAGGGCAGCACGTCGGCGATCTCCAGGTCATCCAGGAAGCCCTCGTTGCCAGCGAACAGCGTAACGATCTGCTCGCCAACCTCAAACGGCTTGTAACGCGGCTGCTTCAGGAGCTCGGTCATGCGAGCACCATGGGTCAGCTGCTTCTGAGTAGCCTCGTCGAGGTCGGAGCCGAACTGCGTAAAGCCAGCGAGCTCCTGATAGGAAGCGAGGTCCAGACGGAGGTTGCCGGCGACCTGCTTCATGGCCTTGGTCTGCGCATCGCCACCGACGCGGGACACGGAGATGCCCACGTCGACTGCCGGGCGCTGACCCTGGAAGAAGAGCTCGGACTGCAGGTAAATCTGACCATCGGTAATGGAAATGACGTTGGTCGGAATGTAGGCCGAGACGTCGCCGTCCTGGGTCTCGATGATCGGCAGTGCCGTCATGGAGCCGTAACCGTTCTTCTTGGACATCTTGACGGCACGCTCGAGCAGACGAGAGTGCAGGTAGAAGATGTCGCCAGGATAGGCCTCGCGTCCGGGCGGACGATGCAGCGTCAGCGACATCTGACGGTAGGCCACAGCCTGCTTGGACAGGTCGTCGTAGATGACGAGCACGTGGCCGCCGGGGTTGGTCTCGCTGGCGGGCTTGCCGTCCTCGCCGTTGTACATGAAGAACTCGCCGATAGCGGCACCGGCCATAGGCGCGATGTACTGCATAGGGGCGGAATCGGCAGCGGTGGCCGAAACGATGATGGTGTAGTCGAGCGCACCGTGCTGAGCGAGGGTCTCGCGGATGTTGGCAACCGTGGAGGCCTTCTGGCCGATGGCGACATAGATGCAGACCATGCCCTTGCCGCGCTGGTTGAGGATAGCGTCGATGGCGATGGCGGTCTTACCGGTCTTACGGTCGCCGATGATGAGCTCACGCTGACCGCGGCCAATAGGCACCATGGAGTCGATAGCGAGCAGACCGGTCTGAACCGGCTCGCACACCGGGGTACGATCGATGACGCCGGGAGCCTTGAACTCGATGGGGCGACGGTGCGTGGCGACGATGTCGCCCAGGCCGTCGATGGGCTGGCCGAGCGGATTGACGACGCGGCCGAGCATGGCACGGCTCACGGGGATATCCATAATGCGGCCAGTGGTGCGGCACTCGTCGCCTTCCTTGATGGAGTCGACGGCACCGAACAGAACGGCGCCGACCTCGTCACGGTCAAGGTTCTGGGCAAGGCCGAAGACGGTCTCACCGGTATCGGAGCTCTTGAACTCCAGAAGCTCGCCTGCCATGGCGCTCTTGAGGCCGGAGACGCGCGCGATGCCGTCGCCTACCTCGTCGACCGTTGAAACCTCATGCGTATCGACCGTCGCGGAGAGGCTCGTGAGCTGCTCCTGCAGTTTCTTGGCGATATCCTGGGCATTGAGGGTTTCGGACATTAGGCTTCACCTCCGTACGAATTAGCAGAGTTTGCGAGGGTCTCCTGCGCGATGCGCAGCTGCGTCTTGACGGAAATGTCACGACGCTCGCCGCGGGCCTCGAGCACCAGGCCGCCCACGATAGACGGGTCGACCTGCTCGATAAGGAATACCTTGCGGCCGAAGTCCTGCTCGCATTTCTTAGTGATGGTTTGACGCAGCTCGTCGTCGAGCGGGATCGCCGTGGTGACGGTCACGCCCACTACATCCTCGTCTTCCTCGGCAACATACTTAAAGGCAGCTGCCACCTTGGGAAGAAGGTCGAGCTGGTCGCGCTTGGACATGGTGTCGAGCACGGCGATGATCTCGGGGCTGGCAGAAGCCAAGCGCTCGATCATCTCGAGGTCCTCGAACACATGGTTCTCGGCCTTGGCGGCTTCCAGAAGGGAGCGCGCGTAGGTCTCGAGCACCTTGTCCTGATAGCGGCTAGTCGGCATTCAGGCTACCTGCTTCCTGGATGTAGCGCTCGATGAGCTTCTTCTGCTCGGCATCGTCCTCGAGCGCCTCGCCCACGATCTTGGTGGCGACGGCAACGGACAGGTCGGCGATGGAGCTCGCGGCACCGGCGTAAATGGACTTGCGCTCGTCCTCGACGGTCGTATGGGCCTTGGCGATGATCTCCTCGGCCTCCTTGTGAGCAGCCTCGATGATACGGGCGCGCTCGGACTCGGCGTCCTTACGGGCCTCGAGGACGATGTCGGCAGCCTGACGGCGGGCGTCGGTGACGATCGAGTCGGACTCAGCGCGCTTGGCGATAGCCTCCTGCTTGGTCTTCTCGGCCTCGTCGAGGCTCTCCTCGATCTTCTTGCCGCGCTCCTCCATGGTTTTCATGATGCCCGGCAGGGCGACCTTGGCCAGCACGATCCAGATGATCAGGAAGGCGATAAGCGCCGGGATGAACTCCGCCATCTTAGGGATGAGGATGTCCGCACCGGCGGCGCCGTCCTCGGCGAACGCGGAAACCGGCATGAGCAGCGCGGCCGCGGACGCGGAGAGTGCGATCGCGCTCTTCTGGGATGAAAGATTCATACTTGACGCTCCGTGCTATTTAACGATCAGCGCGACAACGAAGCCGATCAGAGCCAGAGCCTCGCCGAAGGCGGAGCCCATGATGAAGACGGTGAACACGCGGCCCTGGACCTCAGGCTGACGGGCCATAGCACCCGTAGCACCCAGAGCAGACAGGCCGATAGCAAGACCAGCGCCGATAACACCGAGACCGTAACCGATAACTCCCACGATTCCTCCTTTGTCGTGCGTGTCTTATTTCACGCAGGATAACCTTTTTATAACTGCCGGGCTCCATGGGTACGGGCACCGGCGGTTTAACGAATTGCTTACCTTTAAGGCGCGAACGGAAGACTACTCCTCCTCTGCGACCTCCTCTGCCTCGGAGACATACACGGCGGTAAGGACCGTGAAGACGTAAGCCTGGATAGCGCCGACCACAAGCTCGATCGCATAGATCAGGATGAGGATGGCAAGCCAGGCCAGCGAAGGCAGGGCGCCGACGGCGTGCGCCGCGGAAACCTGCTGAAGCAGCGGCTGCATGAACATGCTCGCCATGATGGCGAACGAGCCCATGACCACGTGTCCTGCGAACATGTTGCAGAACAGACGGACGGCGAGCGTGATGAGGCGCAGGAAGGTCGAGAAAAGCTCGACGACCCACACGAGCACGTTCATCGGGAAGCTCACGCCCTGCGGGGCGAGGCTCTTGATGTAGCCGATCACGCCGTGAGCCTTGCATCCGTAGTAGATGAAGTACACGAAGGCGAAAATGGCGAGTGCGGCGGTGGAGCCGATTGCGCCGGTGCCGGGCTTCATTCCCGGGATCAAGCCGATCATGTTATTGATCAGGATGAACAGGAAAAGCGAGCACAGGAACGGGAAGTGCTTCTTCCAGTTCTCACCCACGACGCCCTTGCCGATATCGTTCTCGACGTACTCGATGATGTACTCGAAACCGTTGACGAAGAAGCCCTTGGGAACCAGGGTCTGCTTCTTCTTGAACACGGCCAGGACGATCAGGAGCACGATCGTGGAGACGATCAGCCAAAACGAGTACTGCGTGATGCCGCAGCTCAGATCGCCCACGACAGGGGTGGAGCTGAACTCGCTGACCAGATGATTAATCTCATCAGGCAGCTTTTCAAAAATTTCCACGACTTACCTTTCGACCTCATGAGGATCTCGCAGCGCCTTGGCGACGCGAACCGCGCAGGCGGCCATAAAGGCCACGAAGCCGATCGCCTCGCCCAGGAGGAACATGCGAAATGCCTCTCCGAACAACACAAACACAACCAAGGTAAAGACGAGCAGGGCGATTGCCGAGACCGCCAGACTCACCATACCCTTGAGCATGTCCGCATTCTGCTTATCGTCAAGAACCGGCTTGAGCGTAAAGACAAAGGGAAGGAAGGCAATTGCGCCCGCGATGGCGCCTGCAACGATAGCGAGCAGATCGGCTATCTGAAACACTGGCGTCCTCACTTTCCTTTTTAACGCTTCACAGAACAGTTCCCGCCAAACATTGGTGACTATTGTACGAGCCAATCGCTAAAGTACAACCGAAAAAGCATCGGTTAATACGCACCTGTTCGTTTTCTTAAGACCTTCTTTATGCCGCAGGTACGGTAATACGTTTTTCTCGAACCCTGCAGGGCAAAACGTCCGTTAACAGGAGTGCGCGCGGTCGCCTTTTGTTCGTCCGCGCGCACCGTTTCTTCGTATTTGCAGCCGCGGCCGTTTAGCCCAGCGACTAGAGCGTGCCGTAGATGCGGTCGCCGGCGTCGCCCAGGCCGGGAACGATGTAGGCGGCCTCGTTGAGATGGTCATCGATGGCGCACGTATAAATATGTACGTCAGGATCCTTCTCGGTCAGCGACTTGAGGCCCTCGGGCGCGGCGACGATGCACAGCATGCGGATGTCCTTGACACCGCGCTCGCGCAGGTAGCTGATAGCCATCTCGGCCGAACCGCCCGTGGCGAGCATGGGGTCGACAACCAGGCAGATACGCTGGTCGATATCCTTGGGCATCTTGCAGTAATACTCATGCGGCTCGTGGGTGACCTCGTCGCGCTCCATGCCGATGTGGCCCACGCGAGCGGAGGGCACCAGGTCGAGGATGCCGTCGACCATGCCAAGGCCCGCACGCAGGATGGGCACGATGGCGAGTTTCTTGCCGGCAAGCTGTTTGAACGTGGCGGTAGTGATGGGGGTCTCGACCTCGACGTCTTCCATAGGCAGGTCGCGCATGGCCTCGTAGCCGTCAAAGAGCGCAAGCTCGCGCACGAGCTGGCGGAACTGGTTGGTGCCGGTGTTTTCATCGCGCAGGATCGACAGCTTGTGCTGAACGAGCGGGTGATCGACAAGCGTCACACGGGACGCATCATAGGTGACGGTCATGGGTTGATTGCCCCTTTCGTTGCGGCCGCAAAACGGCCTTGCTGACAAGGCGCGCAGCAATGTTGCCGCCGCACGCCATGCATTAGTTTAGCGGTTTGTTGTATCGAGCAGCCCATCGCAGCCCTACTGTGCGGTACTGAGCGAGCGCCTGACTGCATCACACCAGCCCGCAAGGTTTTGTTCGCGGCGCTCGGCGGACATGTGGGGAAGGAAGGTCCTAACGATCTGGGCATTTTGCTCCAGCTCTTCCAGGTCTTCCCAATAGCCGACGGCAAGACCCGCCAAGTACGCGGCACCGATTGCCGTGGTCTCCACCGTCTCGCATTGCAGCACGGGGATATCCAGCAGGTCGGCCTGGAATTGCATGATGAACTCGTTGCGCGAGGCACCGCCATCGACAGACAGGCGCTCGATCGAAAGCCCCACGTCCTGCTCCATGGCGCGCAGCACGTCGTAGCTCTGATATGCCATGGATTCGCAGGCGGCACGTACGATGGTCGCACGGCTCGAGGCGCCGGTCAGACCGCACACGATACCGCGGGCATGCGGGTCCCACCAGGGAGCGCCCAGACCCGCAAAGGCGGGAACGAAGTAGCAGCCCTCGTTGTCGCTAATCGAAGCGGCGAGTTGTGCCGACTCGCTCACGCTCGAGATGATGCCCATGTTGTTGCGAAGCCAGTTCATGGTAGAACCGGCAGCAAAGATGGAGCCCTCGAGCGCATAGCTGATCTTCCCGTTCGCAGCGATACCGATGGTGGAGACCAGACCGTTCTTGGATTCGACGATCTCGTCGCCGGTGTTCATGAGCATAAAGCAGCCCGTGCCATAGGTGTTTTTGGTCTGGCCGGGATGGAAGCAGCAGTGACCGAACAGCGACGCCTGCTGGTCGCCCGCCACACCCATGATGGGCGGCATGTTGGTCATGATGTCGCTCGCGACGCGGCCGTAGTCACCCGAGCTCCAGCGAACCTCGGGCATCATGGAACGTGGAACGTCAAAGAGCGCCAGCAGGTCGTCGTCCCAATCGAGCGTATGGATATTAAAGAGTGCCGTGCGGCTGGCATTGGTGTAGTCGGTGGCAAAGACCTGGCCGCCGGTGAGGTTGTAGATGAGCCAGGTGTCGATGGTGCCAAACATGAGGTCGCCCGCCGCCGCGCTCTCGCGTGCGCCGTCGACGTTGTCGAGAATCCACTGTACCTTGGAGGCCGAGAAATACGGGTCGAGCGTGAGTCCCGTGCGGGAGCGCACCAGCTCCTCGCAACCCTGTTCAACCAACGCGTCGATTGCCGGCGCGGTACGGCGGCACTGCCATACGATGGCGTTATAGATCGGCTGACCGCTCACGCGGTCCCAGACCACCGTGGTCTCGCGCTGGTTGGAGATGCCGATGGCGGCAATGCGGTCGGAGTGGATACCGCTCTTAAACTGGACTTCCATCATGACGGCGATCTGGCTGGCAAGGACCGCCATGGGGTCTTGCTCTACCCAACCGGGACGTGGGAAGCTGGTTTTGACGCTGCGACGTGCCTGCGCGACGATGCATCCGTACTCGTCGACGATGGTCACAAGTACCGAGGTGGTGCCGCAGTCGAGCGCCATGATGTAGGAACCGCCAAAGTTAAACGAGGCATCTTCCATGCCCAGGCTGCCCAGATTCAACGACATCGCTTACACCTTTCTATTGCATCGGGTCGGACAGGACCCGTTCGATCTCTGATGCGGGAAGTGCGCCTTGGCGCAGGATCTGGAGCCCGCCGTGCTGGAACGACACGATGGTCGAGGCGTCGCGACACGGGGTCTCACCGGCGTCGACGGCAACATCGACCCCCTCTAGGATGCGACCCTCCACCGTGATAAAACTTGCCGGCGCGGGCGCGCCATGCGTGTTGGCGCTGGTGCAGGCAAGGGGGCTGCCACAGGCGCGAATGAGCGCCTGCACCACGGGCGAGGCCGAAGCGCGAAGTGCCACCGTGTCGTCGGCAGCGCGCATAAAGGTCGGCACGCAGGGGGCTGCCTTGACCACGATAGTCAGGGCTCCCGGCCAGCATCGTCGCGCGAGTATGCGGGCATCTTCCGGGATATCCACGCCATAGCGGTCGAGTGCTTCGACGCCATCGACCAGCCAAGCGACGGTTTGCGTGAGTTCACGTTGCTTGAGAGTGAAGATACGGCGATAGCCGGTGCCGAGCGCAGGAACTGCGGCACCATTGACGGCAGCCTGCGGATCGCGCGGCCACGATGGGAATTCGCTTGTATCTTGGGGCACGGCGTCCGAGAAGGCGTTGACTGCCACGGCGACACCGTAGACGGTCTCGGTCGGGATCAAAGCCAGGCCGCCGCGGCCGAGCACCTCGGCCGTGCGCTCGACGGCAAGCCGATGCGGCTCGCGCGTTCCCTCGTATACCCGATAGACCGTCTGCATGTGTATGCCAGCCCCTTACGCTCTGGTGCAAGTTTGTTTACTGTGGGGCATTCTCGCACGAAACGTTCAACCTATTTGCCCAGAGCGCATGTTGGTTTGGTGAGCGGCTCTAGTAGTCGGTGAAAGTGAGGGGGTTATTGGACTGCGACGAACTTCTTTGGCCTGCCGGCGTGACGTTCTTGGGCGGCGTAACGCTCGATACTGTCTATCGTTATCATCCGACGGCCGTCGACGAGTTCAACATCGAGCTTTCCGGCTTTGACCAGCGCGGTAATCCGCGGAGCGGAGACTTTGAGGTCCAGCGCTGCGTCTTTAAATGTTCGGCACGCCGCTTCCCGAGCGTCCTCGTGGTCGATTTCGACTGAAAGGGCCACGACCTCGGCCGAGCGTTCGTACCCTGCCGGAGTCAAACCGTTGTTGAGGTCGTCAGCCAAAAACGCCATCAGTGCCTCGGTGGCATGGGCAATCGCTTCTTCGCGCGTATCGCCATCGGCAAAGGCGCCGGGAATCTGCGGGAAGCTAGCGCAGTAACCGTCGTCTTCTTTTATGAGAACGCAGTCATAGGTAAATCGCTGCCTCATTTTGCCTCCAACTACCATCCAGCTTAGCGACGAATACTTGCCCACGTGCCCTTCTTTGGTCGATCGCCACCAGAGCCGTTCACGGTGACAACACGGTCACCAGAAACATACTTAGCATGACTACCGACCTGCGCGACCTTCACGAATCCATCGTGCTTGAGTAGGGCAATGATTTCCCGAAAGGTAGGAGGTTGCATGGGCCGACCTCTTTCAGCCGTCCTAATTATAAACTACTTTATAATTTTTGCTAACCAGTTAATAAATATTACTGGCGCTGTTTGGGCTCGGTGACGATGGCTCGAACGATGCGGGGACGATCGGTAAGGTCGCGGACGATGCGCACGTCCGAAAGGCCCGCCTGGCAGCAGAGCTCGGCGGCGGCGTCGAGGGCGCCCTCGTAGAGCTCGCAGGCAAACAGGCCGCCGGCGCGCAGCATATAGGGCGCCGCATTGAGCAGGCGGCGGAAGATATCAAGGCCATCGGCACCGCCCTCGAGCGCCAAATCGGGCTCAAAGTCCTTGACCTCGTGCGGCAGCGAGCGCATGACGTCGGTCGGGATGTAAGGCGGGTTGGAGACGAGCACGTCGAACGTACCCCATTCCTTGCGGGGGATAGAGCTCACCAGGTTCGTGAGGCTGAAGGCGACCTCATCGGACGTAAGCCCGAGCGCGTCGCGGTTTTTGGTGGCCAGGTCGATGGCGCGCGGTTCGATATCGGTAGCGGTGCAGGTAACATGGCCGCGGCGCTCCCAGGCAAGGGAGAGCGAAATGCAGCCTGTGCCGCAACCGACCTCGAGGACGCGGGCGATGCGGGGCTCGGCCGGGGCAGGCGCAGCGACATCCTGAGCTGAAGCCGTCTCCTGGTCGGCACCCTCGATGGCGATGCCGTATTCGTCGAGCTCGGGCTCGGCGGCTTCCGTGGCTTCGACTTCTGCTGCTTGCGCGGCGGCTTCCTCGGCCTCGCGGTCGGCCAGCTCCTCGGCATAGGCACGACTGCCCAGTACGTCGCCGCCTAGCGCCGCCTCATCGGCAGCCGTCAGGTTAGCGGCACGGCGCTCGGCAGTCGCCCGTTCGTCTGCCAGCGCGGCCTCGGCCTTGCGTGCCTCCTCGACCTCATCGTTCCAAGGCAGCTCAACACGCTGACGGGCAGCAGCCTCGGGGCTCAGCACCTCGGCATCCAGATAATTGAGGACTTCCTCGACGAGCATCTCGGTTTCGGGGCGCGGAATGAGCACACCGGGAGCGCACGCGACGTCAATCATGCGAAACTGCGTGCTGCCGGTGATGTACTGTAGCGGCTCGCCTTTGGCGCGACGAACGACGGCCGCATGCATGGTCTCGAGCTGGGCCGCGTTAAGCGTCTCGTCCATACGCATATATAGGTCAATGCGCGCCAGGCCCGTGGCGGCGCACAGCAGCCACTCGGCAGAAAGACGGGGGTGCTCCTCGCCGCGCTCGGCCAGGTACTCCTTGGTCCACTCGAGACAACGCTTGATGGTCCAGATCTCGTTTGCCATGGGGTCCTCCCCTCTTAAGCGCCGGGCGGCGCGCGAATGTCGGAGCAGATTGTACGCGAGGCCAGCGCTTGGCAAGGGACGATTGAAGGCGATTATCGAGAATCAGCCCAGATTTTTGCTTGGAGCCCACCTGAAGTGTTCATTCGTCGACGTCTAAATCTGCATCCGTCAAGTTTTTGGCAAGGTTGCCCCAAAACTGACCAATATCTAACCAAAAACTTGCCACATCGCTTGACGCGCGACGCGTCAAAAATCGCCCCGCGACTTCTTGGACGATTTTTCGAGCAATATTTTCGATAGCGGACTTATGCCGTCAATTACCTTAAGCAGGTAAGCAGCTCAAATGCCATAACAGCCGACTGAATAAAATATCAAGGCAATGTCACCAATGACTCCCTACGGATCATTTGACAACCAAGGAAACGCCAATGTTTTGGCAATGTCAGCGAGCGACGTCCAGAGCGAACAAGTTGGCATGAAAAAGGCAAGGCATAGACCTTCTGGTCATGCCTTGCCTTTTGAATGACAAATTGTCGCTCTGGACGGCGCGCAGCGTCGAGTCGTTACGCGGTTTGTAAAACCGCGTAACCTACACGGCCTGTGCCAGCTTCTCGGCTCGCTCGGCGGCGGCGAGTGCCTCGATGACGGTGCCGAGCTGATCGCCCAGAAGGACGCCGTTGTAGGTGGAGTTGAAACCGATGCGGTGATCGGTCACGCGGTCCTGGGGCTGGTTATAGGTACGGATCTTCTCGGAACGGTTGCCGTGGCCGATCTGGCTCTGGCGCTCGGCACCGAGCTCTGCCTGCTGCTTCTCGAGCTCCATCTCGTACAGACGAGCGCGCAGCATCTGCATGCAGACTTCGCGGTTCTGAATCTGGGAGCGCTGTTCCTGCGACTGCACCACGGTGTTGGTGGGCAGGTGGGTGATGCGCACGGCAGAATAAGTGGTGTTAACGCACTGACCGCCAGGGCCGGAGGCGCAGTAGGTGTCAATGCGCAGGTCGGACTGGTTGATCTGGACGTCAATCTCCTCGGCCTCGGGAAGCACGGCGACGGTTGCCGTGGAGGTCTGGATACGGCCCTGGGACTCGGTCTTGGGAACGCGCTGGACACGGTGTACGCCGGACTCAAACTTCATGACGGAGTAGACGCGGTCGCCCTCGACCTTGAACTCGATGGACTTAAAGCCGCCGGCCTCGCTGGGGCTGGAATCGAGCACGGTGGTCTTCCAGCCACGCGACTCGCAGAAGCGCTGGTACATCTTGTACAGGTCGCCGGCGAAGATGGCCGCCTCGTCGCCACCGGCGGCGGAGCGAATCTCGACGATGGTGTTCTTGTCGTCGTTGGGGTCGCTCGGGATGAGCATGTACTTAATGTCTTCCTCGAGCTGGGGAAGCTTGGCCTCGTTTTCGGAGATGTCCATCTGGAGCATCTCTTTCTCATCGGCATCGGTAGTATCGTGGAGCATTTCCTTGGCAGCCTCGATGTCATCGAGCGCGCCGATGTACTCGCGCGAAGCGGCAATGAGGTCGGACTGGTGCGCGTACTCCTTGTTGAGACGCGTGAACTCCTTGATGTCGGAGGCGACGGCCGGGTCGGAAAGCTTCTTCTCGAGCTCCTCGTAGGCCTTGATAATCTTTTCGAGCTTGTCGCGCATGACGGACTCCTTTATATGCGTGAAGGCGAAAATCGGCAGAATTGATGGGGCGCGGGGCGCCGCTGCGGGGGTAAGTCCAGCTAGAGCATGTCGATCTTCAGATACATGCGCATCCCTTCGCGTATGGGGTACATAGTTGCGGTCTAACCCATACATGATAGCGTGCGCAGGCAAACCTGCATATAACCCGCACGGAATGAGTGGACGTAGCCGTTGGGGACGTTCCTTAACGGCTAGTCGTTTAAGAACGTCCCCAACGGCTAACAAAGGGACCGTCGCTTTGTCACATTCTAGAGCGTTTGAAGCAGGGCGATGAGGAAGCGCACGCCCTGGAGGTAGGCGCGGCGGGTGATGCGCTCGTTAGTGCCATGGACGCCGCGGTCGCACTCGTCATCGTCGACCACAAAGGCCGAGAAGCGAATGCACTCAGGGCAAATACGCTGGTAGTTGGCAGCGTCGGTCGCGCCAATCACGGTCGAGGGGACAATCGTCAACGGCTCGGATGATCCGTTTTCCTCCATCCCCTTTGGATCACGGAAATAGCGGGCGGCGATGGAGCGAACCGCCTCGAGGCCGGAACCACCGATGCGCGGGGACGGCGAGGGTTCGGAACTGCCGGGGCCCAGCTCCACTTCGACACGACCGGCAAGGTCCGCCCCGGCAACCGCCTCACGGCAGCGCGCCACAACGTCGGCCACGCTCGTGCCCTCGAGCATGCGAAAGTTAATGTTGGCCCACATATCCTGCGGCATCACGTTAGCACCGGTGCTACCGCCCTCGATTTGGGTCGGTGCACAGGTGGTGGTCACGAGCGGATAGAGCTTCTTGCTGGCGAGGCACTCGCGCACGATGGCGTCCTTGTTGGCGGCAATTTCATCGGCCGTGTAGAGCCCCAACTCGACGAGCTGGGCGGCAAGCAAGTCGGTCACACGCGTCGGCCATTCGATATTGCAGATTGCGGCGATGGCGCGGCTCAGCACCTCGAGTGACGTGCCGCCGTAGGGGTTGGAAGAATGCCCACCCGCGCTCTTTGTCTTGAGCACAATGTCAGCATAACCTTTCTCAGCCAGGTCGGCGTGCATGAGCCAACCCTCGCCCGCGCTGTACTCGGCAGCCGGAGCGATGCGGTAATCGCCCTCGTCGATCAGGTATTCAAGTTCAATACCGCGCTCCTCGAGCACGCGACCGATCGCCCGCGCGCCGTACTGCGTGGTTTCCTCGTCCTGGCCAAAAGCCAGCAGCAGGGTTCGCTCGTGCTCCCAGCCGTGCGTCAACGCATACTCAACCGCCTCGAGAATACCTGCGACCTGGTCTTTCATGTCGATAGCGCCGCGACCCCAAATGTAGGTGTCGTCCACCTGTCCGCTAAAGGGGGCGTGCGTCCAGTCGGCCTCGGTACCCGGCACCACGGGGACCACGTCCATGTGGCCCATGAGCATGACGGGTTTGAGGGCGGAGTCGGAACCGCCAAGCGTCACCAACAGACACTATGACCCAATCCGAGGGCACTAAAAAGATAGGAGCCCCCGCTCGTG
>CATYIU010000035.1:0-22972 GCA_958407445.1 uncultured Collinsella sp. | reverse complement strand
GCGGTCGGCGGGGCCATTGTGGCTCTTGACAGCGGATTGGGTCATATGAGCGAAAGCCCGCCAGAGCGAGCAAGGTGCCTTCAAGCAAAATGGCGCCGCAGGTTGAGCATAAGTCAGCGAGCGGGCCGCATTTGAGACAAGGTGACGTGAAACGAAAGGGCGCTGACCTTCTGGTCGCGCCCTTGAAGTTGAACGTCAGATTGTCCAAATTCGGCCCGCGCAGCGTCGAGCCGTTACGCGGTTCGTAGAACCGCGTAACTAGTTAGTACATCTTTGCGCCGGCGGGAATAGAAGCGTCAAGCTGGATCAGGTTGAGACGCTCCTCACCATCCTCCTCGTGGATAGCGCTGATGAGCATGCCGCAGCTGGGAATGCCCATCATCTTGCGCGGAGGCAGATTGGTGATGGCGAGCAGAGTCTTGCCGACCAGGTCCTCGGGCTCGTAGTACTCGTGAATGCCGGAGAGGATGGTGCGGTCGGTGCCGGTGCCGTCGTCGAGCGTAAAGTTCAGCAGCTTCTTGGACTTCTTGACGGCCTCGCATGCCTTGACCTTCACAGCGCGGAAATCGCTCTTGGAGAAGGTATCAAAGTCGACGAACTCCTCGAACAGCGGCTCAACGGCGATCTTGGAGTAATCGAGCGTGGGCTTAAGCGACTTAACGAACGGGCTCGCGGCGTTGCCGGCCTCGGCAGCCTTGGCGGCAGCGGCACCGGACTGGAAACCCTTCTCGGGCTTCATGTGCGGGAACAGCAACACGTCGCGGATGGAAGCCTGGTTGGTGAGCAGCATGACCACGCGGTCGATACCGATGCCGATGCCGCCCGCGGGAGGCATACCGTACTCGAGGGCGCGCACGTAATCCTCGTCGTACTCCATGGCCTCGTCGTCGCCGCCAGCCTTCTCGGCCATCTGGGCGGCAAAACGCTCGGCCTGGTCGACCGGGTCGTTGAGCTCAGAGAATGCGTTGGCGTACTCGTGACCGGCAATAACCAGCTCAAAGCGGTGCGTCAGGCGCGGGTCGTCCTCAAAGCGCTTGGCAAGCGGGCTGACCTCGATGGGGTAATCGCACACGAACGTGGGGTTGACGATGGTGTCCTCGCCCAGCTCATCGTAGATCTCGGCGATAATCTTGCCGGCGGTCCACTCGGGCTTAATCTCCAGGCCCTTCTCGCGTGCGGCGGCAGCAAGCTCCTCGACCGGCGTGTCGATGGTGACCTGCTTGCCGAGCACGTCGGAGACGATGTCGGTCATGGGACGGCTGGCCCACTCACCAGAAAGGTCGATGGTCTGGCCCTGGTACTCGATGACCTCAGGGTTGCCGATGGCCTTGTTAGCCGCCTTAATGACGCCCTGGGCGAGCGCCTTCATGCCCTCGAGGTCGGAGAAGGCACGGTAGGCCTCCATCGTGGTGAACTCGGGGTTGTGGGTAAGGTCCATGCCCTCGTTACGGAAGATGCGGCCGATCTCGAACACGCGCTCAAAACCACCGACGATGCAGCGCTTGAGGTGCAGCTCGGTGGCAATACGCAGGTAGCACTCCTGATCGAGCGCGTTGAAGTGCGTGATGAACGGCTTGGCAGTAGCGCCGCCCTGGATGGTCTGCAGGATGGGGGTCTCGACCTCCATGTAGCCGTCGGACTCCATAAAGCGACGGAAGGTGGAGAGAATCTGCGAACGCTTACGGAAGGTCTCGCGAACGTCGTCGTTGGCGATCAGGTCGACATAGCGCTGGCGATAGCGGGTCTCCTTGTCGGAAAGACCGTGGAACTTCTCGGGCAGCGGACGAACGGCCTTGGAAAGCAGGGTCGCGCTCTTAGGGGCAACGGAAAGCTGGCCGCGCTGGGTGCGCACAACCACGCCGGTCACGCCCAGGATGTCGCCCAGGTCGAGAGCCTTGAGCGTATTCCAGGCAGCCTCGTCCATGTCGTTGATGCGGCAGAACAGTTGAATCTCGGCAGTCGCATCGCGCACGACGATGAACATGATCTTGCCCTGACCGCGCTTGGCGACCACACGGCCGGCGATCTTCACGACATCCTCGGTGTCCTCGCCATCGGCAAGCTCGGCGTACTTAGCCTCGATATCGGCAACGTAGTCCTCAAGCTCAGAGTGCTCGGGATAGGGATTCTGGCCCGCCTCGAACAGGGCGGCGCGCTTGGCCAGGCGGGTGGCGCGCTCGTCGTTGAGCGTCGATGCCTGATCTGCGGCGTTCTGGTTCTCTGCCATAAGTTAGCTCCTCAAACTAAAACGCTCCCCAGGATTCGGTCCCAGGGAGCGAAAACATACCTTTACGCGGGACCGTGGTCTAGCGTGCGATCTTGGCGATGGTGTAGACGCGAGTCTTGCCGGAAGGCGTAACGACCTCGACGGAGTCGCCCTCGCCGTGACCGATGATGGCGTGGCCGACCGGAGACTCGTTGGAAATCTTGTGCTCGAGCGAGTTGGTCTCGGTGGTACCGACGAGCGTGACTTCCATGACCTCACCGTTGGGATCAATCAGAGAAACGGTGGAACCGATGGAGACGGTCAGATCGCCCGTGGTGGCAGCAACCTGAGCGTTGGCGAGGATGGCCTGGATCTCGGCAATACGAGCGGCGTTCTGGGCCTGCTTGTCCTTAGCGGCATCGTACTCGGAGTTCTCCGAAAGGTCGCCGAACGCGCGGGCTTCCTTGATGTCCTCGACGATCTCCTTGGCGTAATCGCCCTCACGCCAAGCGAGCTCCTCGACGAGCTTCTGGCGGCCCTCAGCGGTCAGTACGATCTGGCTTGCGTCCATACGGATATCTCCCCAACTCTGATCAAACAATCAACTGTCAACAAAACGAAAAAGACCGGCTAGCCTGCGGGCAAGCCGGTCAGGTGCTCACCCCAAAGGGATGGGACTACTCTGCGTCCGCGTCGCTGTCCTCTGCCTGCTTCTTCTTGGCAGCAGCGAGCTTGGCCTCGAGCTCAGCGATCTCCTTGTCCTCCTCGGACTGCTCGACCACGACCTCCTCGGCCTGCTTGGTCTCGGCCTTATCGTCGCCCTCCATACCCTCACGGATATTCTTGACGGTAGAGCCGAGGGACTTGCCGAGCTTCGGCAGGTTCTTGGGCCCGAAGATAATCAGGACAACGACGAGAATAATGATGAGCTCAGGAGCCCTCAGTCCAAACATGTAGACCTCCACAATACAGCGAGACAAGCTCGAATGAGTATACCGCGGGTATCGCGGTATCACAACAATAGCTAAAAAAAGGGACCGCAAGAAGCGGTCCCTCCTCATGCTCTGGTCGGGTTGACTGGATTTGAACCAGCGACCCCTGCGTCCCGAACGCAGTGCTCTACCAAACTGAGCCACAACCCGTTAGCTCGACTATAGTAACAAAGATTTCCGTCGTGTGCTAGAGAAATTTTTACTTCTTTGGCACTTCGATGCGAACCGTGTTGGGAATGAGCTCCGTCGCGCAGGACCACCAGCCGTTTTGCAGGGCAGCGTCGGCAAGCCTTTCGGCCGTGGCGGCGGTGTCGCAAATGGCAAATGAGCAGGCACCCGATCCGCACACATCTACAGCAACGGTGCCGTCCTGTTTACGCAGCCAATCGAGAACCATTTGAATCTGCGGCTCCATCTGTGCGGAAATGACACCCAGGTTGTTATGGATGAGCGCATATGCCGTCTCGGCATCACCAGCATGCAAGGCAGAAGCTATCGCGCCGGGCTTGTCTGCAGGCACCGGAGCCTCGTCAAAACGTCGATAGGCTTCAATTGTCGAAACGCTTGTCTCGCGCGGCTTGACCAACACGACGGGCGTTGCGGGCAGCGCGGGATACTCAGTTGCCAGCACGTCTCCCCCACCTACGTAGAACGCAGGGCTCGCGTGCAAAAAGAACGGGACGTCAGCACCAATACCCCGCGCAATGTCGTCAAGCGCGGGGTCGGTGCGATCAATTCCCCAGAGCTCCGCCAAGGCGACAATGACCGCGGCCGCATCCGTCGAGGGGCCGCCCAAGCCGGCGCACAATGGAATGCGCTTCTCAATCGTCACGCAGATGTTTGCCTCGCGACCATAATGCTCGGCCATAGCAACCGCAGCCCGATACGCCGTATTCTTTTGCATGGGAAAATCTGATGCCGGAACCGTCTGGACGGTCAGCGCCTGCGCCGGCGCGACCGTCACGGTATCGGAAAGACCGACGGCTGCCATCAGGGAATCGACCCTGTGGTAGCCGCGGTCATCGCGCTCGGTATGAACCCCCAGGTAGAGGTTAATCTTTGCCGGCGCGGAAAGAGTCAGGGACCGATCGGTCACCGCTAGTGCTCCTCGAGCTGATTGCCGAGCGGGGTAAAGATATGCTCGCCGCTCTCGGGGTCAAACAGTTCGACCTGACCGGTGAGGACATCGATATACTGGTAGGACTGACGCGACTTGCGGCCGCGACGCTCGTCAACCTCGACGATAAAGACGGCGGGGTGGACGCTCTTGATGGTGCCCATGCGCTCGACGACGCGGGTGCGGCCCATGTTGGCCTTAACCTTGACGCGATCGCCCACCATATCGGTCAGCTTCTCGTGGATGTCGTCGACGTGATTGACTTCCATCTCTTCCATGAACAGGGCCTCCAGAAGGTGCAATTCAAAAAGGGGATAATACCCCTAAGATAGACAAAACTCTAATACTATAGCACCCTGTTACAAACACGCGCAAGTAGCTAATTTGGCTACTTACAGATTGTCGGTATCGAGGACGATGGTGAATGGACCGTCGTTGACGAGGTCGACCTTCATGTCGGCGCCGAAGATGCCATGCGCTACGTGCTCGACGTCCTCGCGCACAAGCGTCAGGAAGTACTCGTAGAGCTCGTTGGCGACATCGGGGGCGCCGGCATCCGTAAAGGACGGACGGCGACCATGACGGCAATCGGCAAACAGCGTGAACTGCGACACCACGAGCACCTCACCGTCGACGTCGGCAAGCGCCAGATTGGTCTTGCCGTTCTCGTCCTCGTTAATGCGCAAGCCCCGGAGCTTGCCCCACAGCTTATCGGCCTCGGCGCGTGTATCGCCATGGCCCACGCCCAGCAGTACCAGGTAACCGCGGCCAATCTTTCCCACGCACTCGCCGTCGACCGTCACGCCGGCGTTGAGTACGCGCTGCACCACCGCACGCACGGCCTACTCCTCGCCCGTCAGCTTGGCGGACAGATGCTCGAGCGCATGGAATCGATGGCTGATGGCGTTCTTCTCGTCCGCCGTGAGCTCGGCCATAGTCTTGCCCGGCGTATCGACCGGCAGGAACAGCGGGTCGTAGCCAAAGCCGTGATCGCCGCGGCCCTCGTGTGCGATAGTGCCCTCGCAGGCGCCCTCACCATAGGTGACCAAACCGTCCGTGTCGATGAGCGCGACGACGCTCATAAAGCGCGCAGTGCGGTCCTCGTCGGCCACGCCCTCCAGATTCACGAGAAGCTTGGCGTTGTTGGCGGCATCGTCTCCGTGCACGCCCGCATAGCGCGCGCTATACACGCCAGGCTCGCCGTCCAGGGCATCAACGACCAGGCCAGAATCGTCGGCAATGGCCATAAGGCCCGTCTCCTCGACCGCAGCCTGCGCCTTGATGATGGCGTTCTCCAAAAACGTCGTGCCGTTTTCCTCGGGGTCCTCAAAATCGCCCAGCTGGCCGAGCGCCACAAAGCGAACCTCGGGCATGACCTTGCCTAAAATGGCCTCGATCTCGGTGAGCTTATGGGCGTTGCCCGTTGCCACGACAATGGTCGCTGCCGGGTCGAGGGTGTCGATGTCGATCTTCTCAAGTGCCATAGCTGGCCTCCTTTGTCTCTATAGCAATGCCGCGCCGAGGGCGACGAGGGCCCCTACCCTCCCCTCTCAATCAACGGCAGTCTTGTGTCTAGACGTCTCCGCAGATAAAACCTACCAAAATAAACCTGTCCCTTTTTGGCAGGTTAGGCGATGGCTTGGCGCTGAAGCTCGATGAGCTCGGCGATACCCTTGTCGCCCAGGTCGAGCAGGGCGTTGAGGCGTTTGCGGTCGAAGGGCGCCTGCTCGCCAGTACCCTGGAGCTCGATCATCTCACCGGTGTCGGTGGCGACGAGGTTCATGTCGACCTCGGCGTGGCTGTCCTCGGAATAATCGAGGTCAAGCAGTGTATTGCCGTCGACAACGCCCATGGAGATGGCAGCCACCTGGCCGATAAGCGGGATGCGCTCGATCTTGCCTGCCTCGACCCACATGGCGAGGGCGTCGTGCAGCGCCACCCAGGCGCCGGTAATGCTCGCCGTACGCGTACCGCCATCGGCCTGGATCACGTCGCAGTCGACGGTGACGGTGTACTCGCCGAGTGCTTTCATGTTGACGACGGTACGCAGGCTGCGACCAATGAGGCGCTCGATCTCCATGGAGCGGCCTTTGCGGTTGGCGTGCTCGCGCTTGCAGCGCTTGCCGGTCGATGCCGGCAGCATGGCGTACTCCGCCGTTACCCAACCGGCCTTGGCGCCCTTGCGCCAGCCCGGCACGCCCTCCTCGATGGTGGCAGCGCACAGCACGCGCGTATCACCAAACTCGGCCAGGCACGAACCGTGGGCGTGCTTCATGACGCCGCGAGTAAGCTTGATGGGGCGCAGCTCATCGGCGGCGCGGCCGTTGGCGCGGTTGACCTGCATGTACTCCATAGAAATATCCTTTCGGCAAAAGGTGAACGTGAGCCTTTGGTCGGTGACCTTACATCTATTTCAGCTCATCGATATCGATATGTTCGATGCTCTTGAGCGGCTGACCAAAGATAAAGCTGCCCGCCACCGCAAACTCGGCAATGTTATCGGCCGTCGTCGCAAAGCGATGCTGCGGCTCGGCTGCGTCGCCCGCCAGCTGCTCGCGGCGCGTGAGGATATCGGTCAGCTCGCGCGTGGTCTCCTCGGCGGAGCTCACCACGCGCACTCCGGGACCCAGCGTATGGCGAATAGGCCCCACGAGCAGCGGAAAATGCGTGCAGCCGAGTACCACGGTATCGATGCCGTGGTCGCGCAGCGGCTCAACCGTGGCACCCACCAGCGCACGTACGGCAGGCGTATCGAAGATGTCCTCGTTCTCAAGCCACTGTTCCTGCAGATGTGCACCCGAGGCGAGCTCGTGCTCAACGACCTCGACAAAGCTCGAGGCAGGACAACCGTATACATCGACGCCGGCATCTAGATCCTGGATGGCGCGCGTGTAGGCGCCCGAGCGAATGGTGAGGTTGGTGGCGAGCACGCCCACCCGGCGCGTGCGGGTGCTGTTGATTGCCGCGCGTGCGCCCGGTGCGATCACACCGATCACGGGAACGTCGAGCACCTGCTGGGCCAGACGCAACGCCGCGGCCGTTGCCGTGTTGCAGGCGATGACCATAATCTTGACGTCGTGCTTCGACAGCCAACGACCCGCCTGCAACGCAAACGAGCGCACCTCATCCTCGGTGCGGGTGCCGTAGGGGCAGCGTTTGGTGTCGCCGAAGTAGTAGACGGACTCGTGCGGCAGCACCGTCGCGATGGCGCGCGCAACCGTCAGACCGCCCAAACCAGAATCGAACACGCCAATCGGGCGCGTGTCGCCTGTCGGATTCTCGATATCGGACATTACCTCACCAGTCTCTCTCGAAAAGACATGTCCAAGCGCGGCGACGCCGCGCTACGAACGCGCCGCGACCAGCAGCTCTGCCGTCGCCGCCCAACCGTCGACAATTTTGCCGCGCGTAACGAAAGCGTTCTCGCAAGCAGCCAGGAACTCGGGCGCGCCGGCGCTCGTCAGGCCATTCTCGACCAGGCAGAACGTGCCCACGTGATCGGCCATGTAGAAGTCGGACTCGGAATCGCCGAGCGCGAGCGTCTCCTCGCGCTCGATCCCCAGGTGCTCGCAGAAGCGCGCGATGGCAACGCCCTTGTTGAGGCCGGCGGGATTGATGTTAAACGCGCGACCGTTCTCGACGCGATCGAGCTCGAGCGTCGTCGGCTTGGACAGATGCGTCAGGTGACCGTTACAGGCCCACACCAGGCCGCAGCCGGCCTCGTCCAGGATGGCCTGGACCTCATTGTCGGGCACATCGCCGCGCATGCCGACGGTGACCTCGCGGTACTTGTAGCCGGTCGACATGTCGTTGTGATACTCGATCTTGTGCGGCCAGCGGGCAAGAATCTTCTCGCACACGCCGGTCTGCTCGATCACCTGATGCGGAGTAAGGCCGCAGGCGGGGTCGTAAGGCATGTCGCCAGTCAGATACTCCCAATCGTTGGCTTTGAGGTCGTACATGACCAGGCCGCCCATCTCACCAATGTAGGAGTTGAGGCCGAGCACGCGCGCGTCCTCGTGGATCATGGTACGGTTGCGGCCCGAGGTGGGAACCACCTGAATGCCAGCGCGAGCGAGCGCCACGACGGCCTCGACGAGTTTGGTCGAGGGGTTGCCGTCGTTGTCGCGCAGCACGCACGAGCCGGGCGCGAGCATCGTGGCATCCAGGTCGGTAAAGACGTACTTGACCTTGGCCAAGCGCTCGCGCATCTCGCCCGAAAGCTCGGCAACGGTCGGCAAGGTGTTGTGGGACATGGTTACTCCGTTTACGTAGAAGGGTTTGGACTTGGACGGCATGTTTTGATTGAGGGAACACGCTTATGGCGACAGCGCACTCAGGGCGCCGCCGCCATCATGGTTCATTAGTCAAACTGGGTAACATCGATCAGGCGATTGGCCAGCGAAAGGTCGCTCTCGATGGGCACGAACTCGTCGCCCACGTGCATGAGCTCCTCGTCACCCTTTGCCAGCAGCAAGACAATGGTGGGAACATCGGGGTTGATGTACTCCTCGCGCGCCGCCTTGAACGCCGCATGCACAGCGGCTTCGCGGTCGAGGATGATCTTGTTCGGCGTATCGTCGGGAACATGCTCGGCAAGCTCGCGACAGACCTTCATCGGGTCCTCGTGAGCCGGGTCCTCGTTGGCAAAGATCATCAGGTCGGAATATGGTGCGGCCTCGCGCGGAAGCTGCTCGCGGCGCTCCTGCGCCTTGCCGCCGGCAGCGCCAAACACTGCAATGACTGGACTAGCGGGAAACGCGCGCTTGACCGACGAGAAAAGCGAACGGAACGAAAGCTGGTTGTGCGCATAGTCAACGACGCAGATCACGCGGCCGTCCTTCGACTCCACGACCTCCATACGGCCCGGTACACGCAGTTTGAAGAGGCCCTTCTTGATAGCCTCGATACCGATGCCGATCTCGCGCGCAGCGGCGATAGCGACCAGCGCGTTTTCCACGTTAAAGTCGCCCGCGATGCCCAGCAGGACCTTCTCCCCCGCCTCGGACTCGTCGGCACACAGGCCATGCAGGTTAAACTCGATGTTAAAGCCGACCATGCGCACATCGCTCGCCCACAGGCTTGCCTCGGGATGCTCGACGCCAACGGTCACCAAGCGCTCGGCCGTCGACGCTGCCTCCAGCACACGGTCAACCTCTTCGGTGCCCAGATTCACCACGGCGGTCTTTGCCTGGTCAAAGATCCTGAGTTTGCTCTCAAAATAATCCTCAAACGTGGGGTGTTCGATCGGCGAGATGTGGTCACGCCCGATGTTGAGGAAGCACGCCACGTCAAACGGCAGATTCTCGACGCGTTGGTACTTGAGCGCCTGGCTCGAGACCTCCATGACCATGGACTGGCGACCGGACTCACGGCAGTTGGCGATATGGCGCCAGACCTCGGGGGCCTCTGGCGTGGTATTGGTGCTCTCGTAGCACTCGATACCATCGTCGGTACTCACCGAGCCGATCATGCCGCAGGACTCGCCCGCTGCCTTGATGATGGACTGAAGCATAAAAGCGGCCGTGGTCTTTCCCTTGGTACCGGTGATGCCCACGATCTTGACGTCGTGGTCGGGACGGTCGTAGACCTCCGGCGGCAACAGGGCCATGGCCGTGCGAACGCTATCAACAACCAGCATCGCAGCACCGCTCTCCTGCGCCAGCGGCTCCAGAGACTCGACCAGCGACTCTTCGCACACAAATGCGACGGCGCCCGCATCGAGCGCCATGCTCAAAAACGCGGGCTTAAAGGCAGCGCCTTTGCAAAAGAACACGTCACCTGCCGAGACCGCGCGCGAATCAAACGAGCAGCCAGTCACGGCACGCTCGTCAACCTGCTCTGATGCGCGCAGCTCGCCGCACACATCGAGAAGCTTGGCAAGCGTATCGACCGTGGTCACGGTCGCGGAATCCGAATGGTGCATCTTTCGCCTTTCTCAGCCATTTGGCAGGGACGGTTTTTATAGTAACTGAAACGCACCCACGCAAAAACGGCTCCCGGAGGAGCCGTTACGCGCAGGCGTTCGTAAGCCGAGGCTAGGCAGCCTGAACAGCGGGCTGGTCCTCGTCGATAAAGAAGCGCTTGTACCACACCAGGAACACGAGCGGCGTATAGATCTTGCGCTGGAAATCGCCCTTGCCCGCAAAGTGCAGATCAAGCAGGTGCATGAGCTCGTCGGTATCGAAGAACTCGCTTGCCCACGGCGCGGTGAAGTACTCCTTGACATAGTCGTACCACTTTTGCTCGCGCAGCCAGTAGACAATCGGCACCGGGAAGCCCACCTTGGGACGGGTGGCCCACTCATCGGGCAGCGACTTGTTGGCAGCGTGGCGGAGTACCTGTTTGTTGCCGTTCTCGTTGATGCGGTAGCGGTCGGGAATGTGCTCGGCGAACTCCATGACTTTGCGGTCCAGGAAGGGCACGCGCAGCTCCAGCGAGTGCGCCATGCACATCTTGTCGGCCTTGAGCAGAATGTCGCCCGGGAGCCACATGTTCATGTCCAGGTACTGCTTCTTGACCAGCTCGGGCTGACCCTTCACGCGCGCATAGATGGGAGCGGCAAGCTCGAAGGCGCCATCGCCGGTGTTGTACTCGGGCTTGAGCACGCCGTCGACCTCGCGCTCCGGCCATACCAGAGCCTGTCCCAGGAACGACTTCTCGGGGATCTCGGCACCCTTGACCAGGAAGTTATGTCCCTTGAAGTACGGCATATGCAACGCCAGGTTACCGAGCGCGCGACGGATGGGCAGCGGCACCATCTTTTTGTACTTGCGGACTGGGACCGTGTCCTCGTAGTAGGCGTAGCCGCCAAAGAGCTCGTCGGCGCCTTCGCCCGAAAGCACGACGGTGACGTCCTTGCGGGCCATCTCGGCCAAGAACCACAGCGGCACGGAAGACAGGTTGGACTGCGGCTCGTCCATGTGATACTGAATGTCCTCGAGCGCACCGAAGAACTCGTCGGCGGTAATCATCTTGCGGACATTCTCGACGCCGAGCTTGTCAGAAAGTTCCTTGGCGTAGTTGGTCTCGTTGAAGTTCTTGTAGTCAAAACCCACCGAGAAGGTCTTGTCGGGCATGAGGCAAGCGGCGATGTAGCTGGAGTCGACGCCGCCGGAGAGGAACGACGCGACCTTGACGTCGGCGATGCGATGGGCCTCGACGCTCTCGTGCACGACCTCGTCCAGCTCGTCGACGTACTCCTCGAACGGCTTCTCGACGGCAGAGTAATCGCAATCCCAATAGCGCTCGATGTTCATCTTGCCGGTCGGGATGTCTACGGTAAAGTAATGCGCCGGCGGCAGCTTGTAGACACCCTCGAAGAAGGTCTCCTCAGTCGCCGAATACTGCAGCGTCATGTACGGACGCAGGGCCTTTTTGTTGACCGCCTTGTGGAAGTGCGGGTAGTCCAGGAAGCTCTTGATCTCGGAACCAAAGAGCACGCCCGGAGCGCCGTCGCCCGCATCGGCCATGGGATAGTAGTAGAGCGGCTTGATGCCAAAGATATCGCGGGCGCCAAAAAGCTTGTTCTTCTTCTTGTCCCAGATGACGAAGGCGTACATACCGCGCAGGCGATCAAGTACTGCCTCGCCCCACTCCTCGTAGCCGTGCAGGAGGCTCTCGGTGTCGGCGCCACAGTGGAACTTATAGCCCTTGGCCTCGAGCTCGGAACGGAGTTCTTGGAAGTTGTAGATCTCGCCGTTGAAGACGATAACGACGCTACCGTCCTCGTTGGCCATAGGTTGGGCGCCAGCCTCGGTCAGGTCGAGGATCGACAGGCGGCGGAAGCCGAGGGCAACGCGGCCGTCGATAAACTGACCGCCCATGTCGGGACCGCGATGGACGATGCGGTCCATCATCTTGGTGAGCACCTCGGATTGATTATCCGTCCCACCGACAAAACCGACAAAACCGCACATATACTATCCCCTCTGCTGTTGCTGGGCATCAAATCGAATCAGTAGCTTTTGAGTATACCCGAGGGCGTAAAGAGGGGCGGAATGTTCAGGCAATCTCAACTGAATCAGCTCCGCGCCGACACGCGCCGGTTACCTTTAATGGATATGAGATGAATGAGGCGATTGTTTTGCTATACTCTCTCCGCACGGGCGATTGGCGCAACGGTTAGCGCAGGTGCTTTACACGCACAAGGCTGGGGGTTCGAATCCCTCATCGCCCACCATTGAATTGGAAACGGTCCTCGCAAGGGGACCGTTTTTGTTTGGGCCCAGCGCATGGGATTCGAACCCGACAGGGCGCGAAGCTGAGGAAACGCGAAGCGTTTTCCAGCGCAGCACGCGAGGGCCGCAGGCCCGAAGCGAAAGCGGGCGGCGTCAGCCGCACGCGACATCCCTCATCGCCCACCACTGATTTGATAGGCTCCCAGCTATGGGGGCCTTTCTTTTTTGGGCCCAGCGCATGGGGTTCGAACCCACCATCACGTCTGTCACAAAGGCCGTGGCCAGAAAATGGCAAAAATGAGTACTGCTACCTTGCTTACAACATATCAGAAGATAATACTTGCTTAAGTTACGCAACATATGTCCATTATAAGGACTAACAATTGGATCAAAATCGTACATTCATCGCCATTTCGACTAGCTATCTGGCCTTATTAGTCCAAAAATGCTGCTACCAAATCGATAACAGTACTCATATTTGATGTTTTTTGACCAGCAGGTCTCCCCGCCTTAGCAAATCTAAGGCAAAACGGGCTCCAGACCGCTGAATCGTGCCGCATATGGCACGTCCACAGTCCGGAACCCGGTTCAAATTGAGTTATTGCGCCGCGTTAGCCCAAGACACCCGACAGAATCTCGATCAGACTGTCCACGTCGGATTCCTCGCAGACGAGCGGCGGCAGGAAACGCAGCGTATGGGCACCCGTAGCGTTAATCACGGCACCGGCGGCCAGCGCGCGGGCAACAATATCATGCGCGTCGCCCGCGGCATCATCCAAATCACAGCCGAGCATCAAGCCGCGGCCACGCACCTCGGTCACGTTCGGCAGCTTGGCGAGCTTTGCCTCCATATAGGCGCCTACCTTGGCAGCATGGTCGGCATAATCGCCGCGCACGAGCGCGGAGAGCGTCGCGGCGCACGCCGCGACAGCCAAGCAGCTACCGCCAAAGGTCGAGCCGTGGTCGCCCGGCTTAAACACGTCGGCAATCTCCTTCTTTGCTACGACGGCACCCATGGGCACGCCATCGGCAATGCCCTTGGCAAGGCTCATGATGTCGGGTTCCACGCCATAGGTTTGGAATGCAAACGGCTTGCCGGAGCGGAAGATGCCGCACTGGACCTCGTCGGCTATAAGCACGGCGCCCACTTCGTGTGCCAGGTCGCGCGCTGCCGCCATAAACTCCTCGGTCATGGGGTGCACGCCACTCTCACCCTGGATCGGCTCGAGCATCACGGCACATATTTCGCTCCCCAGCTGCTTAAAGATCGCACGCAGTTCATCGATATCGTTGGGCGTACAGGCCACAAAGCCACCCGGCAGCGGGCGGAAACTATCCTGCAGCCAATCCTGCATGGTGGCGGCAATGGTCTCGAGCGTACGGCCGTGGAAGCCGCCGCGCATGCACACGATAGTGTTGCCGCCGTTACCGGCACGCTTGGCGTACAGGCGCGCAAGCTTCATCGAGCCCTCATT
Source organism: uncultured Collinsella sp. (assembly GCA_958407445.1). Taxonomy (GTDB): domain Bacteria; phylum Actinomycetota; class Coriobacteriia; order Coriobacteriales; family Coriobacteriaceae; genus Collinsella. The sequence goes on along the minus strand of CATYIU010000035.1, from coordinate 9,002 downwards.
GGCCTCGGCGCCGGAGTTGGCAAAGAAGGTCTCCCAAACCTGCTCATCCGCAGCCGGGGCACCAAGAGCAGCTGCCGTGGTCTCATCGCCGGCGGCAATGGCATCGGCAAGCACGCGTGCACCATCTAAGTCGTCGTTGGCAAGCTTGGACAGCAGCGCCGCGACCTGTCCACGCTGCTCGATGTAGAAGTAATTGGAGACATGCATGAGCTTTTTGGTCTGTGCCTCGAGCGCCGAGAGCACAGCCGGGTCGCCATGACCTAGGCTGCACACGCCGATGCCGGCAAGAAAGTCGAGGTACTCACGACCATCGTCGCCGGTGAGCTTCATGCCGTGACCCTCGACAAACTCGACCGGAGAGCGGCCAAAGGTATGCATAACGTAATGGGATTCAAGCGATTGCTGAGCTGCAAGTGACATGGGATGCCTTTCGTTGAGCGCCGGACGGCGCAGGCCTATGGGTGCAGAAATGGGGCGGCTGCGGGTCAGTTAGACTGTCTGAAGCTTCTCAACCTCGTCGAGGTTCTCGGTCAGACGCGCAGCAAACGTCGAAAGCGGATGCGGATGCGTATCGAACTCGTAAGCCGTCTCGGTGGAATGGATCACGGTGCCGACGCCGGCATCGGTCAGCAGCTCCAGCAGCAGCGAATGCGGCGTGGTGCCGTTGATGATGTGAGCGCGAAATACGCCGCCGGCAAGCGCATCGACGGCCGCACGCAGCTTGGGAATCATGCCCTTATCGACCTCGCCGCCGTAGAGCATTTCGTTAACCTCGTCGAGTGTTAGGTTGGAGATGAGTGAGTCTTTATCGCTAAAGTCCTTGTACAGGCCGTCGACGTCGGTCAAAAAGATCGCCTTGTGCGCGTGGAGCGCTGCCGCAACGGCACCGGCGGCGGTATCGGCGTTGATGTTGAAGAAACCGCCGTCCTCCCCCGCCGCGACGGTAGCGATAACGGGGATGTACTCGCTATCGAGTAAGCGCTCGATATAGTCGGTGTTAACGTGCGTCACTTTGCCCACGCGACCGAGCTCGGGGTCGAGCGGCTCGGCGATGAGCGTGCCAGCATCGCTGCCCGACACGCCCACGGCCAGGTTGCCGTGGTGGTTGATGGCGACAACCAGCTCCTGGTTAACCTTGCCGCCCAGCACCTCGCGCACGATATCCATAGTCGCCGGCGTGGTCACGCGCTGGCCGTTCTTAAACTCGACGGGGATGTCGTAGTGGCTCAGCGCCTCGTTGATGGCCTTGCCGCCACCGTGCACGATAACAGGGCGCATGCCGATGATCTTGAGCAGCACGATGTCGCTCATCACGTCGCGGCGCAGCTGCTCATCAACCATGGCGGCTCCGCCATATTTGATAACAACCGTCTTACCGGTCAGGTTCTTAATCCACGGCAGCGCTTCGAACAGCAGCTGCGCGGTTGCTTCGTTGGATTCGTTCGAACGACAATCGCGTGCGAATTTCATAATCTGCCTCGTCTTTCGTATCGTTATCGCGCCGTGCTCCGCTGTCCGCAATCGCGGCAAGATGCGCAGCGTGCCTGGAATCTAGGAACGGTAGTCGCCGTTAATGGAGATGTACTCATGCGTGAGGTCGCAGGTCCACACGGTCGTTGCCGCGTCGCCTGCGCCCAGGTCGGCCGAGATCACGATCTCGGGCGCCTCGAAACGTCGTAGAGCCTCGTCCTCGTCAAAGGGAACAGTCAGACCATCGCGACAGACAGGCATGCCCATCATGTCGATGGAAACGTCTTCCTGATTAAACTTCACGCCGCACTTGCCAAGCGCCATAGCAACGCGGCCCCAGTTGCAGTCGTGGCCGGCGATGCAGGTCTTAACGAGCGGCGAGTTAGCAACGGCACGGGCGGCGATATCGGCCTCCTCGTCGTTGGCGGCGCCGGTAACGTTGACCGTAACAAGCTTGGATGCGCCCTCACCATCGGCGGCGATATTGCGCGCCAGGCTCTCGCACACCTCGTGCACGGCAAATGCCAACTCGTCAAAGGCATCGGAGCCCTCGACGATAGGCTCGGCATCTGCGGCAGCGGCGCCGGAGGCAAGCATGATGCAGGTGTCGTTGGTCGAGGTGTCGGAATCGACCGTTACCTTGTTAAAGGTCTGCTTGACGGTCGAGAGCAGCAGGGCATGAAGTGCCGCAGGCTCGACGGGGGCATCGGTGGTGATAACTGCGATCATGGTGGCCATATTGGGCATGATCATGCCCGAGCCCTTGCACATTCCGCCTACCGTATAGACATTGCCCGCATGACCCGCAGCCTCACTGACGTAGGATACGGCGTACTCCTTGGAGTGCGTGTCGGTCGTCATGATGGCGCGAGCGGCATCGGCGCCACCGTGGGCGGAGAGCGCCTCGTAGGCAGCAGGAATGGCGGTCTCAAACGTGTCGATCGGCAGAATCTGGCCAATCACACCCGTGGAGGCAACCAGAATCTGCTGGGGCTCGCAGCCGATGACCTGCGATGCGATGCTGCACGTCTCGCGCGCGCAGGCAAGGCCGGTCTCACCCGTGGCGGCGTTGGCATTGCCAGAGTTGACCGAAACACCGGCGATGATACCGTAGCCCTTGTCGGCACCGCCCAGGTTGGCACGGCTCACCTGCACGGGCGCCGCGCAAAAGCGATTGGTGGTAAACACGCCGGCACCGGGACAGGGTTTATCGGGCACGACGAGCGCGTAATCCAGACGCTCGGGGTTCTTGCGGAACCCAGCGTGGATGCCTGCAGCTTTAAAACCAGCCGCAGCCGTAACGCCACCCTCGACGGCGCGAATCTTGATATCAAACAGCTCGGTATCCATCGTCTTTATGACTCCTTATGTCAAACAAAAAAACGGACATCGGTTGGTGCGCCATGCCAGTCGTGATCATGAGACCAGCTTAAGAGTGGCGCCCCATTCGATGCCCGACTACCAAATCGTTAACAATCGAATGTGCTACACCGGGCACGCCACTGTAGGCAAGCCTCGTCGCTCGTCAAAGCCAAAGACGATATTGGCGCACTGGACTGCTTGGCCCGCAGCGCCCTTGCACAGATTGTCGATGGCGCCCGTCGCCACCAGCACGCCCGCGCGCTTGTTGAGCGCGAGGCCAATCTGGGCAGCGTTGGTGCCGACGACCGAAGCCGTCTTGGGCTGCTGGCCGGCATCGAGCACGCGCACAAAGGTGCGACCGGCGTAGAACTGCTTGTAATGGTCGACGACATCCTCAAGAGCCAGCGTGTCGAGAGCCTGCGGCGCGAGCGGCAGCGTCACCGTGGAGAGCAGCCCGCGCTTGAGCGGTGCCAGGTGCGGGGTAAAGACGACGCGATCGGTCAGGCCAAGGATTTGCTCAATCTCGGGCGTGTGGCGATGCTTGCCCACGCCGTAGGCCTCCAAGTTCTCGTCGGCGCTGCAAAAATGGGTGCGGGCGTTGCAGGACTTACCGGCGCCCGTCACGCCGCTAATGGCATCGACAATCACGGGACCGTTCTCGGCCACCCAGCCCGCGCGCACGGCGGGCGCGGCGGCAAGGCTCGTTGCGGTGGGATAGCAACCGGCGCAGGCGACCAGCACGGGTTTGCCGTCGGCATGGTCGGATGCGGCGGTCTCCAAGTCCTGGCAGAACAGCTCGGGCAGACCGAAGGCACGGGTCTTGAGCAGCTCGGGGCTCGTATGCTCGGCGGCATACCAAGCCTCAAAAACGGACGCGTCGTTCAGACGGTAGTCGGCCGAAAGATCAAAGCAGGAGACGCCCGATGCAAGCAGCGCGGGCACCTGTGCCATGGCAGCCGTGTGCGGCACGGCCAAAAAGACCGCGTCGCAGTTCTTGAGCTCGGGGGCATCATGCGTCGTAAAGACAAGATCGCTTACGCCGGTGAAGCTCGGGTACACCGCAGACAACGGCTGGCCGGCATCGGCGTTGGACGTAATGGCAGCAAGTTCAAACTCGGGATGACCGAGGACGAGGCGAATGAGCTCGGCTCCGGCATATCCAGCCGCGCCGACGATTCCAACCTTCAAAGACATATCAGACTCCTTGTCTGCGATTTATGCACCGATGCGCATTTCGCAGCGGTCGTTATGAAGTGGGTTGAAACTTTAGCACCAAAAGATGCATGACTACGTAAATGGCTTGCATATTCATGCATTGAAACATTCCCGACACATTCGCTTGAAGGAATTGACAAATGGAGCGGGCCCCGTATTGACCGGCGCTCCTAACGGCGCCGGGCAATACGGGGCCCGCCCATGCGAAAACCAAGTTGTTAGGATGAGCCAGCTGGCTAGAGCTCGACCGGCACCCATTCGTCGTGATTGCAGATAAAAGCCTCGGGATCCTCGACGCTAAAGAAGACGAGCGTGGGGTCGTTAGGCCCCTCATAGTGCTCGCCCAGGTGCTCTAGATGCTTCCACCCGGCTTCGCGCATTTCGCCTAAAGCCCGGTCATCCAAGCCGGCACGCCCGCGCAAGATGAGCCAGCCATGGCCCGGCCACCAACTCGTGGCCTCAAAGCGCTGGTTTTGCAGCAGCTCTTGCCACACATCTTTGGTGCGCGCTGTTACAAACCACAGCTTGCCATCCTGGATCTGAGCAAACGAAAATGGACGTACATGTGGCTGCCCGTCCACGCTCGTCGCCAAGTACCACGCCGGCACCGACGTCAGATACTCCAAAACCGTATTCAATCCGTCCATGCGTCCTCCTGCCACTAGCCAATTTGGAACGGGTAGTTAATTTGAGACGCGCTAGAGCTCCAGATGCTCTTCGCTGCCGTCGATATCGCAGAAGCGGGCGGCGATATTGCGGACCGAGAAAAACGCAAGACGACCGTCGTTGGCGCTCTCATGCTTCTCGCCAATGCCCACCATGTGCTTAAAGCCTGCTTCGCGAACGCGGTCGCTCACCACCGCATCGTCCTCGAGCGCGGCCTCGCCGGACAATACGATCCAGCACTCCCCCGGCTTCCAGCCCGAAAGCTCGAACTTGGGGTTCGCGCTGAGCTCGGCCCACACATCCTTATCGCGCGAGGTGCAAAACCACAGCTTGTCATCATCGACCATGGCAAACGAGAACGGCCTCACGCGCGGCTGATGTCCGTCCGTCACGTCGATCGTGGCGAGATACCACGCCGGAATACGCCTAAGATACGAACAGGCGCGCTCGAGCTGCGCCGTGCGGTCGTTGTCGGTCATGGGAATCCCTTTCCTGCGCTCGAATCGCGCCTAAACAAGTTGAAGATTGATGACGATGACGCAGATGAGCAGCAGCGCTGTCACCACCGCCGCCAACGCATCGCCGCGGCCAAATGCAAGCGCATGCAGACGCGTGCGGCCCTGTTCGCCGTGATAGCAGCGTGCATCCATGGCAGCAGACAACGTCTCGGCATGACGGAACACGCCCGTGAACAGTGGAATCGCCACACTGCCGAGCATACGCACGCCGCCGAGCGGGCCACCCGTTACGCGTGCACCACGGCTTGCCTGCGCATCGGCCGTCTGCTTCATCTCGGTGGCAAACTGCGGCATAAAGCGCAGCGCGATGCCCATGATCATGCCGAGCTCGTGCGCAGGGAGCCCCACACGCGCAAACGGCGCGAGCAGGCGCTCGAAGCCCGCGGTGAGGTCGAGCGTCGGTGTGGTGAGCGTGATGGCGCTCATACCGGCCATCATCAAGGTCAGGCGGCACGCCATAAAGGCGGCGGAATGCAGCGAGCCCTCGCTTATCCGCAGAAAGCCGAGCTGCCACAGGATGCGCCCACTCTGATCGGTAAACAAGTTGAGCACCGCGACCACGACGACGATTGCCAGCAGCGGCGCCATCGACGACAGAACGCGACGAACCGGCACCCGGGACACGACATAGATCAGCACAACGAAAATTGCGACAGGGGCTAATCCGCGGAAGCCGCCGACGGTCAGCGTCGTGATCAAAAACACAAAGCCCAGGAGCAGCTTGGTGCGCGGATCCAGGCGATGGATCGCGCTATCGCTCGGATAGTAGCTGCCAAACGAAAACGCCTCCATCAGCAACCCTCCTCTCGCGCGACCGTTTCGGATTTGGCCTTGTCCGAGACGTTAGAAGAACCGCCTGAGCGACCGATCGGCAAATCTGCCAACTCGTCGGCCAACGACTCAACCGTATAGAGCCCGCCGCGACGCAGCGGCACGCCCGCTTCCGCGAGCGCCAACGCCATGCGCTGGGCAGCGGGAACACCCAAGCCGATTGATTTAAGCTCATCCGCATGCGCAAAAACCTGAGCGGGCGTGCCCTCAGCAAACACCGCGCCCTCGTTCATCACGACAATACGATCGCAGCAATTGGCAAGGTCATCCATACTGTGTGAGACCATGACGACGGTCAGGCCCCCATGGTGAAGTCGATCGATGAGCTCCAGGAAATCACTGCGCGCCGCCGGATCGAGCCCCGCCATGGGCTCATCGAGTACCAGGACCTCGGGCTCCATGGCAAGCACGCCGGCAAACGCCACGCGCCGCTGTTGGCCACCCGAAAGCTCAAAGGGACTCTTGTCGCCCACCGTGGCCAAGTCGAGGCCCACGCGCGCGAGCGATGACTCAACGCGGCGCGCGACCTCGGCCTGCGACAAGCCAAGGTTGTGCGGGCCAAACGCCACGTCCTGCGTCACGGTTTCGGCAAACAGCTGACGCTCGGGATATTGAAACACCACGCCGACCTTGGCCTTAACCGCGGCGGCATCTTTCTTGTTTGCCAGGTCGAGCCCCAACGCGTAAACGGAACCCTCCTGGGGGCGAATCAAACCGTTGAGATGCTGGACCAGCGTCGACTTACCCGAACCGGTATGACCTGCTAAGCCCAGGAACTCGCCGCGACGCACCGTCAGCGATACATCGCGCAGCGCCCACGGGCTGCTGGGGTCGTTTCCCCAGAGAGCCTGTTTGCTCGATTTGCCCGCAACGGCCGAGCGCTTATGCCAGCGGCGACGCTCGCGCGGACTGAGCGAATAACTGTACGAAACATGGGATAGCTCGATGACGGGCTCCGACGCGTTGCCCTCGTTGTCTACCGGAACAGTGCCGTCAGCGATTTCCAACTGGGACGCGGAAGGCCGCCCTGCGGTGTCTTCCCCACTCCGGTCGGCATATACCTGCGCAATCTCGGCGACCATATCCGCCTCGCGCACCTGCGCATGAACGGGCACGCCCTTCGCACGAAGCGCCGTGCCCAAGCAGCACGACGCCGGCATATCCAGGTTGAGCTCCGCGAGCTCATCTGCCCGCGTCAGAATCTCCTCGGGCGTACCGAGCATGGCAACGCGCCCCGCCCGAAATACCGCGACACGATCGGCCTCGGCGGCCTCTTCCATAAAGTGCGTAATCATCACGATGGTCATGCCGCGATCGTGCAACGCGTGGCAAGCCTTCATGAGGCCCTTGCGTCCACGCGGATCGAGCATCGAAGAAGCCTCGTCCAAGATGAGCACGCGCGGTTCCATGGCGAGCACACCGGCAAGCGCCACGCGCTGCTTTTGGCCACCCGAGAGCGCGTGGGTCTCGTGGCGCTCAAAGCCCACCAGGCCCACGCCCTTCAGCGCCTCGCGTACACGCTGTGCTATTTGTGCCGATGGCACGCCAAGGTTTTCGGGACCAAACGCAATGTCATCTTCGACAAGCGTTGCCACCAGCTGGTCGTCGGGATTCTGGAATACCATGCCCGCGGTCGAACGAATGTCGTAGACCAGTTCGGGGTCGGACGCATCCATGCCGTTGATGCGTACCGTGCCCGCATCGGGCTGCAACAGCGCATTCAGATGCTTGGCAAACGTCGACTTGCCCGACCCATTGCCACCGAGGATGCAGAAAAACTCCCCGTCCTCGATGTTCAGATCGACACCGTCGAGTGCCGACACGGCACCGTCATAGCTAAAGGAAACGCCCCGACACTCAATCATGCGCGGCCTTTGACCTGGTCCTTTTTAGGCGTGATGAGGTTGGAGACCGCCTTGTACACTGCAAGCGTCAATACCGAGTTAAGCACGGTCTTGATGAGGTTGAACGGCAGCACGGCAGGAATCATGAGCGGGGCGATCACATCGACCGAGCCATACCAGAACCAAACACCAATGGTAAGGTTTGCGACCATAGACAACGCCGTAGCGGCAATGACGCCGAGCGCTAGGCCAATCACGGCACCCTTATAGGTATGCATCTTCTGGTAGGCGATAGCCGCGGGCAGAATATAACCCAGCGTAGCCACCAGGTTCATAAGTGCGCCGACCCAATCGCCCGTGGTAAGCGCATGGATAACAATCGCCATAGCGGCAACAGCAGTACCGGCGCCAGGACCATACGCAAAACCGCACACCATCGCCGGCACCAGCGACGGGTCATACGTCAAAAACGGCGCCGAAGGAAGGATGGGCAGCTGCACGTACATAAACAGGGCGCCCAGGGCGCACATCAGCGCCATGGTAACGAGCTGTTTGGTGCTCCACCTATTCGTGTTCTCAAAATGGATATGCTGCGACTGTTCAGACATAAGATCACCTGCCTCTTTCATCCGGACTCTAACCGTTGGTACTGGAATCTCACCAGTTCAGCCGGCATGCGAACCAACGCACACACGGGTCGCGGACTCATCGGCTCGGCCGCAGGCATCTCGCCTGCGCCACGGCGCCCCTTTGACACCGCCCGATTTACCGCCAGTGGGGAATTCCACCCCGCCCTGAAACAGCACTTGCAAGTGTAGCACGAGCAATCGTTCGCGCAAGTATGCCGAGGGTAATTTGTGGTGGAGATCAGTTGCCACAACAACCACGTTCCCCACCCATCCCAAAGTAGCGCGCCTTTCGCGGCAAAGCCGCGAAACAGCGACCGGGACACGTATTCCCAACAACCAAGTCCTCCGCCCACGCCGACCTCAAGGCCGTAAACGCAGGGAATCCGGGGGCGTGACGGGGGCTTCTCTCCGGAACATTCCGCACTGATATTTTCTGTATTGAAGACGTCGATGATGCACCCGTATAC
>CATYIU010000034.1:0-23158 GCA_958407445.1 uncultured Collinsella sp. | reverse complement strand
AAGGGATGGGGCGGGGGCGCCGGTTGCGGTGGTGGTGCCTTCAGCGCTTTCCGTGTTGACGGCGCTGGTGCCGGTGGATGTTGCGATGCCGTCCTCTACGGTATCTGCTGTCGCATTTGTGTTGGTGCCGTCTTCGGCCTTGCCTGTGTCGCTGCTCGTGGCGTCGGCTTGCGCCTGCTGCTCGGCTGTTGACTGAGGCTGCATGGCTTCTGCAATGGCTGGCATAGGCAACGTCGCGCTGACCATGGACGTGCACGCGATCGCGCAGAGCAGGTAGTAAAGGGGTCGTTTCATAGCGGAGCCTCTCGGTGAGCAGCCAATAGGGTCCGAAGGCAGCTCCAGGCCAGCACTCCGCACATATTTTGTTGGGTTAATTTTACGGGAACCCCAGTCAACATCAGCGAACTTTCTGGGGAATGTTGGGGAGGGGAGCAGGCCCGCTTTAGTCCCCGGCGGTGCTCTGACCTGTGCTGGGTTGACTATACGCAATGCGGTAGCTTCAACATGAGGCCGTCTTGCGCCTCATCGAGGCACGGCACCGAGAACTTCCAGGAAAAGTCCGCGAGGCTGCAGCCTAGGTTAAGCTCTGCATAGCCGTATTCTTCAATTTTGCAGTCTAAGCTTTATTCATCGGGCTAACTTAACGGTAGTGTCGAGATAGTTGGTGTAGCGCCCGATCAGAAGCGAGTCGGCCCGGCGTCCTGGAACCTGGAACACGGTTGATATCCTATGCCGCCTCGATCCTGTCCGCAAGCTCGAGACCCGATTCGATCATCTTCCTGGCCTCCGCCTCCAGCCGCGCCCAGTCGACCGCCCCGTCGATCCCGCGCGTGCAGCCCTCGTCGTAGAGCTCGTCCATCTTCGCCTCCGAGAAGTACCTCGACTCCTGCCACATCTCGTCCTGCTCGCACATGACCGCGCCGGCCAGACGCACCAGCGATGTCGTCGAGGGGAACGTCTGCACCACATTCGACCTGCGCTTTATCTCGCGGTTCATTGGCTCCTGGACGTTGTTGGTGCGCGGGCGCTTCCAGTGCGACGGCGGAAAATCGAGGTATGCCGGGACGTCCGGTTCGGCCTCCTCGAGGATCGCCGCCGCGCTCGGACAGCACCCCCCCCCTCCAGCATATTTGAGTGTTTAGCGTTCACTGCGGCTCATTGGTCACAGTAATATACTGTAAGCGCAATAAAAAAATGACGGGAGATTATCGATGACTGCTGAGAACAGCGATTGCCAGAGCCTTTGTGTCGTTCATCTTTCTGATTTTCATTTTCGGGATACGGCGCCCGATGATTTAATCATACGAGCGAAAGACATTGCAAGCTCGGTTGTTAATAAATGCAAGTCTCGTCATGTTTTAATTTTGATAACAGGCGACATTTCCAACTCGGGACAGTTGGATGAATATGTAGTAGCAGAACAGTTTTTCAATTCTATAAAAACGGAGCTCGAGCTGAAGAGCGAGTTCATCATCCATCTCATGATTGTTCCAGGAAATCACGATATTGATACGCCCGTAGATAGCAGTATCGCCTATGGGTCGGATCAGTACGCGCGTGAACTAAATAAGATGGATGCGTTCTTCTTGTTTTCGGAGGGTTATGAGTGCGGATTGGGCAATAGGGAAACCGAGGTAAAAGAAATTGATATCGATGGGTTTCGCTACACAATATGCCTAATCAACAGTGCGCCTTTATCGACGCGTGCGGGAGACGATAAGGGGTATCATTGTCTTAGCCAGAGCGCTCGTGAAGCCTTGGCATCTCTACCTTCCGATGGCTTTCATATTCTAGCTATGCACCATGGTCTAGAATGGTTTAAAGACGACGACCGCTTGGCGCTTGAGAGATTGATATCAACTAAAATCGATGTAGCCTTCTTAGGCCATGAACATAAAGGTGAGACTAGGGTTGTACGGTCGATTGATGGTGAGTGCTGCTATTTAATTAGGGGAGGCGTGTACTCATTCTGTGACGGAAACGCATTGTTTCGCGTAATTAATATCACTCCCCAGTCGAATCAAAGATATGAGATAGAACAGGCTACATATCAGTGGAATGCTAGCGAACAGATGCATGTTTCACCTGAACGTCAGTTTAATGAGAATGGTGTCCTTAAGCTTGGAAAGGCCTGCGCGCCTCTAGCTGCGTTTATTGAAAGCATTTCAAAGGATGAACTTAGCGAGAATCTTGCACTTCTCGATACTTTTGTTTTCCCTTCATTAAGGCGAGAAGTTTCTCCTGGCAGCGAGGATGGGGAATTGGTCGTTAGCCAACAGAGGGATATTTCTGATTTCGATTCATTCTTTAAGTGTATTGAAACAAATCCCTGCATCGAAGTTCGTGGAGGGTCCCGTTCTGGTAAATCATCCTTCTTGAAGGCGATATATCAAGAAAGTGTTTATCGTGGCTACTCTCCTTTATTGCTAACATCTGACAACTCGACAGCTTCTATAACCAGGACAATTAAGTCAGTTATTGGGGATCAGTATGGAGACTCCCCTGTTGATATCGAAAGATATTCAAGAGTTAGTAGAAATCGTAAACTGCTACTAATTGATGATTTTGGCTCCATCAGATGGAAGAACAAGAAGGTGGATGTTCTTCGTTCTGCGATGTTGCAGTTTGGCCATGTGATTGTTATCTGTGACAATGTGGGCGACATTTCCCTTAATGGAAAAATTGAAATGGAGCTTGCGAGCTACTCCATGCTTCCCTGGACAAAGGTGAAACGTGATGAGTTAGTTGCCATACGCTGCGGGGCGTCTGGTTTTAGTCCTGCCCAAATTGACAATATGATTGTGACGATTGACCATTCCGTTCACTCGCATCAAAATCTATTTGAGATGACGCCTCCGTTCATTAATCAGTACATTGATTATTATTTGAACGATCCCTCGAGAAAGTTCAATCAAGAGCAACTTCCCTTTGCCCAAATTTATTCAAAGAATGTTCAACGAAGGTTGTTTTCAAACCTGGGCAGTGAGTGTGATGTTGATGACGTCCTTGCTGTATTGAAAATAATTGCTTTCGAACTTCATCAGTCTCGAAAAGCCTCCATTTCCGTGATTGATTTATCTCATTTGATCGAAGATTACAGTTTAAAATTCGATAATCCAATTAATCCAAAGGAAGTAATGGATGCCGCATGTCGTTCCGGTGTCCTCTTTCTGGTAGATAACGGTCGTGAGTACCGTTTTGTAAATCGGAGCCTGCATGCCTTTTTTGTTGCCCAGGCCATCGACTTGAAATTGGATCGAAATTTCGATGACGGCTGGAAGCATGTTTTGCGCCTGATTGATGAATTGGATTATTCAATAAATGAGGAAATATTGCTGTTTTTGGGAAAGACTAGGGCTATTCCTCGCTTGACTTTGGAATTAAGCAAAAGGGCAAGGACAACAGTGGGCGATGGAAAAGCTTTGTCATTTCTCAATTCCCCTGCCCATGTTTCCTTGCAGGGTATCGAGGGGTTGAAGGTTGAGCCGCCTTCTGCTGGCAGTTCCAAGGCCGTTGCTCGCGTGGCTGATACGATGGAGCAAAGAGATTGCGAAGAGATGGAAAGAATAAGCTTCGATGGTATATACGACTATTCGATACCAGAGGAAAAAACCATAATTGAAACTGCTATTTCTGCATTAAATTATGGAAGAGTTGCAGCTAGGTGCTTTTCAGGACAACAGGCGATTTTGGATGCTGAAGAAAAAAATAAAGTAAGAAGTGATATTAGGGACTCGACTGGCATCGCTCTTAACCTTATGTTGGATGCGTTTGATGAAGACTACCATGATGTCGTCAAGGATTTAATTGAATCATCGACGGATATAACTGATGGGGCCGAGCTGGAAAAACAATGTCGGAAATTGGTCTCCTCTCTGATAATGGGCTGCTGCATTGGAGCGCTAAATGTCGTTACGTGTAATTTGGCCCTGCCTCGAGTGGCTGAAGCTTACCAACGAAATGATTCTGGTGATTTTAATAGCTTGTTTTCGCTGAGCCTTTTGTTGGCCAGGGATGACGACGTTAGTTTCACGAGAAAGGCAAAAATTGTTAAGAAGATTGCCGACGAAAGATCCTCTTGGTCTTTGAAGGTTGCAGTTTGCTTGCTTTCGGGTCTTTATATCATCAATCATCCTCACATGTCGTCCTCTGCAATGGATTCGCTTATTAATGGTGTATTTGAAGGGAGTAAAAAAGCGCGGATTCACTTTATTAGGCAGACGTCTGAATTGGCTTTAAATCATGAATAGGAAATCAGGGGAAATAAAGAGCGATGCTGGCCGCTCGTGGTTTTACAATTGCTTGCTAAACGTGGATGTTGCACGGTGACACAAATTTCTTTCGCAAATTGACATCCGCATAGCGGAACACGGCCCGCGCCCCGTCATATGATTGCTTGCGGCAAAACAACAAATTATTGGCCAAGGGGGTGCGGGCCGTGTCTGCGAACATCGTATTAGTCAACGAGGAGTTGCTGCGCAAGGACATAAAGAATCTGGTGAGGAAGACCGTCGAGGAGACGCTCAACGCGCTGCTCGACGAGGAAGCGGCCGGGCTTGTCGGGGCAGAACACTATGTGGGAACGGCGGGCCGGGAGGCCTACCGCGGCGGCCACTACGCCAGAAAGCTCGTCACCGGGGCCGGGGAGGTCGAGCTTAGTGTGCCGAAACTCCGCGGCACGACCTTCCGACTGCCGCCACAAGGATACGTCCTCCATGTCGGCGTACTTGCTTGCGGTGTTGCGGCTGGCGTGGGGCCTTCGGGCGATATCGAGCCTCGAGGCATCGTCGGCGTCCATTAATCGCATGTTGCGTCTGTGTCCAGGGGTTACGGTCATCCTGATCAAGCTGCTCAATTGTTCGTGCTCACAGTGTTCATTTCCCGGTAACCATTCGACCACTTTTTAGTGAACATTAACATTGCAGCCAGGGTTGTTCTCGTTGGCCATAAGGCGATACTTGACCGGTTGCGACCCGATCATTCGGCGCTCGCGTTGGTGCGCATATTGGTGCGTTTTGATAACGAGACTATATGGGTTGCCTTGGAGTGCATCGCCGGCCAGGTGTGCAGTTGGGGAGGCATGGGAGACGGGACCGTGCATGGGTACGCTATTTTTTGAATCGTTCATTCGATGAAGAAGCGACTTGAAGTGGCTACACCTTGCGATGCAAATCCAGCCGGCGCGCACCCGTATCCTTCAATCATTCGCTTGCTAATCACGACGGTGCTTTTTGCAATGTCGCTTGGCAAGAGCCAGTTGGCGTAGATGCTCATCCCGTACGCTAAAGACACTTCCAGCGGATTGCCCTGCTCGCCGGGTAGATCATGGCAGTAGCCGGCTGCGTTCATATAGAGGTGCCTGTCCATCAGGTCGTCGATATAGGCTTCTTTGGATGTGAGCTTCAGTGCCCTCTCTGCTCTTTCGCTTTGGTTTGCAGGGCTGCCAGAAGGCCAAAAAGATCAACGTGTTCGTTGCGCTCGCTTCATTTAATGTCCGCGCCAGTGGCTACACTTTTGAAAACGGCACGAAGGTATCTGTCGCATATCTCATGCTGTAGACATATCGGCGAGTTTAGAGTTGGAGGCGAGGTGAGTATGAAAGGCAGAAATCAGCACGTTTCGAAGCGTTCTGATGGCAATTGGCAGGTTAAGGGCTAGGGAGCAAGTCGCGCTTCTTTCGTTACGGTGACCCAGAGCGAGGCGATAAAGCTCGGTCGACGCATTTGCTCCAATCAAGAATCGGAGTTGATTGTCCATCGTCGCGACGGAAGGATTCGCGCAAGGGATTCCCATGGCCACGACCCCTTCCCACCGAGGGGATAAGGGTTCGGCTCCATAGCGATAGCGGCCCGTAATGGTGTGCCCACTGTCGTTAAATGACTTCATCATTGCGGTGAAGGTTGTAAACGATGCTGTCGATTCGATATTCGCATTGGAACGCATATTTGGGCGTTTTGAAAACGAGGTTGTGCGGTATGATGCTTCACTTCATTGAGGTGTAGAGTGCATATCTCAATACAAAAGCTCTTTGGGAGCTTTAAGGGTGACGCTTTCTGATAGAGTGTTGCCCTTTTTTCATGCATGTAATGCGTAACGTGCTAGCTAAACGCCATTCCGGCAATGGGATGGTCGAGTATAGGCGGTTTGGCACCTTGCGCCTGCTGTCATTGGTGTAGTAAGCACTTGATTTAGCCTACTTAAAGTCTATAATCAAATAAAACCTCTGATATACCTTTTAAAACAATGAAAAGAATGTTGAGTACCATGCTTTGCCAGTTCACCTTCAGGAACTATAGATCCTATCGCGACGAAACTGAGCTTTCCATGCAGGCAACATCGATGAGGGAGTTCGAGCGCTCCCTCATAGAGTGCCCTGACGGGCAGAGTTTTCTTCCGGTGGCTGCGGTATACGGGCCTAACGCTGGCGGCAAGTCTAACCTGCTCGAGGCGCTTGACTACATTCGTTCGGCGGTGGCCAGGCCTATCAGATTGCTGTCTGCCAGCACTGATGCGCCAGAGGGTAACCGTCCTTCGATACCCCGTTGCTCTGCGTTTGAGTTCGATGACGTGTCTGCTGCCGAGCCCACCGAGTTCGAGCTCTACTATCGCGCGGGTGAGCACGAGTACCGCTATGCCCTGTCCGTGCATGCGGACGAGATCGTGTCCGAAGGCCTGTGGCGGCGAAAATTGGGAGCGTCACGCACGGCGATGCTGTTCGAGCGTGAGGGCGCAGAGGTTGAACTCGGCCCCACGCTGCGTAAGCTCGTGACGGCTGCGAGATTCAACCCGAGACTGCCGTACCTGTCGTTTCTCTGCATCAACTTTGACGCGCCGGTGGTCAAGGAAGCTGCCAGCTGGTTTCTTGACGGGGTGTTCCTGAACTATAACAGCTCCTATCTGGAGCAGATGCTCGAACAATTGCTCGACGAGGATGACTCACCCGACGTCACGCGTTTTTTGCGCGCCGTTGATGTGCGTATTGATGGCTTCAGAGTGGAGAGGGCGCCGGAGTGGCGCGGCCAGCGCGTCTTCGTGAGGCACAAGGTGAGCGGCAAGGCGTACGAGCTGCGTTTATCCGAGGAATCTGCCGGAACCCAGAAGCTCATGGGGTTGGCTGCGTATCTGATGACAGCGCTTGAGCGTGGTGGCACCGTTGTGGTAGACGAGCTCGACGCCAAACTGCACCCGAAGCTTCTTCGCTATGTGATTCTGCTGTTTAAGGATCCTGGGGTCAACAAGAGTGGCGCGCAGCTCATCTTCTCGTCCCAGGATGTGTCAACCATGCGAAACGATGTGTTCCGCCGTGACGAGATATGGTTCGCTGCGCGCGGCGAGGGGGAGGCGAGCCAACTGTGGTCTCTCGCCGACATCCACGAGGCAAACGGTAATCTGGTAAGCAAGAACGCGGCTTTCGACAAGCAATACCTGTCCGGTCGCTACGGCGCCGATCCGTATCTCACCCGCATCGAGGAGTGGGATTAGCATGGTGGCGAAGAAGTCGAAGGGCTGGCGTAGCGGCAAACGAGAGGGCCGCTCGCGCATGGTTCAGATGACGCGTCATCTTGTAGTGAGCGAGGGCAAGGAGACCGAGCCTCGCTACTTTGAGGGTGTGCGTGCGGCGTTGGGTGCGGCGAACGAGCGTAAGGTTGCCATTGTCGTTAAGGGGACCGGCAAACATACACTTGACCTACTTGACTTTGCCGTCGAACACTGCCGCTATGCGCCCGAGACATTCGACCATGTGTGGCTCGTGTATGACAAGGATGACTTTCCTGCGTCCGACTTTGACGCGATGGAGCGCAAATGCGACGAGCTCTCCGATGGTTCGAGGACCTTCCATGCGTTGTGGTCGAACCCCTGCTTCGAGCTGTGGCCTCTTCTGCACTTTCGCTACACGACCGCGCATATGTCCGCGTCCGACTGCCAGCATGCCCTCGCGCAGGAGATGTCGAGAGACCTGGGCATCGAGTACCGCAAGAACTTGGACGGGCTGTTCGAGGTGGTGGACGGCAAACGAGGCGAGGCATTGCAGCGTGTTGGGCGCCTCGTCACATACCATAGGGGGCTGGGTAACGTTAAGCCATCTGCGCAAAACCCTGCAACTAAGGTGGGCGAAATTTTCGATGTAATCGGGCCGTATCTGGCTGGCTAGTCGAGTCTGTGGATTGGCTTTCCGGTTAGGGCGATTGGCGGATTGTGATGCGCGATTGCAAATCCGGTGCGTAGGAGAAGTGCGGAGAAAAATCGAAACTCGCCGAGCATAGCCCGATTTCAGGCAACAAAACCGCAGGTCTCGGATGTCTAAAACAGGGGTCTGGTCGACCGTTCTCGGTTTTTCACCGCACTTCCGGATTGGGTGCTCATTTAGCACTCTCGATGTCCCCACATCCTCTAAAAAAGTTCTTAAAACAGCTTTAAAGGCGTTCCAACTCGCGTTGACAGCGTAAAATACGCATGTTTGACTATGACAGAAGTGGATTTTAGGGGAGGAGTACGCCATGGAGGTGCTGGTTGTTGGCAACACCGCATATGTTGACGATGACTTTTGTGCCAAGGCGTTCCCCGGCGACCATGTGCAGGTCGTAGCCGCGCAGGACGCGCGCCGCGACGAGTCGTCGCTCCATGCCTCGTGGAAAGAGCTCCTCCAGCACCTGGATCAGGCCTACGAGTTCGACCGCGTGGTCTACCTGTCTAATTACCTAACCCCGCATACCGATACCGTGGGCGATATCGAGCTGCTGCGCTCGGTCTTTCGTACGTGCGCGGATCGCCGGGTCCAACTGCTGTATGTAGCGGGGCCCGCGGGTGCCGAGGGTGCCGCCGATGCCGCGGGGCGAACGGGCAAGGGCATTATCGCGCACGCAGCCAACGACCTGTGCCGCTACTACGCTGCTCGCGAGGGCGTTCAGGCTAAGATCCTGCGCGTGCCGTTCCTGTATACCGCGTCTGCCGCGCTGGAGGACCCGTTTTTGGTGCCGCTGTTCGATGCTTGCTCAACAGGATCGGTCGCCCTGCAGGGCGCGCAGGATGCGGTGTTTCCCCTGCTGTGTGCCGAGGAGCTTTCGGTGCTGGTACGCCGTATCTTCGACAGCTGGAATGGTAACTTTGAGACGCTCGACGTAGCCGATACCTTCCATCACACGGTGGGTGAGGTGGGCGAGGCCCTTCAGGCACTGTTCCCAGGACTCTCAGTTGCCTATGGCGATTCTGCCGGCTACGCCCTGCCTGCCAGCGATGTCGCTCGCGTGCGCTATGGCTGGTTTCAGCGCTACGACTTGCTACGCGACCTCTCGACCATTCAGGCTCGCTGGGATGCTGGTCGTGCAAAGAAGGTCAACCCCTTGCGCGCGGCCATCGACCGCATTCAAATGCGCACGCTGCCTGTCAAATGCCTGGAGACGGCAGCCGCCTGGGTGCTCTTTGAAGTGCTGGAGCGCTTGTTCTCCCAATCGACCCAGCTCAACGTGCTCGATTATCGCCTGCTCTACGTGGTGCTCATCGGCACGCTGTATGGCTTGGACTTTGGCCTGGTTGCGGCGCTGCTGGCGTCGGTGGGTTTGGCCGCGAGTTACTTTACTCTGTACGGCTATACCTTCCAGGGCCTGTTCTACGAGCCGTCCAACTGGCTGCCGTTTATTGCGTACTTTGTTGTGGGTGCCGTGTGCGGCTATGTGCAGCTGCGCAACAGCGAAGCCATTAGGGCGGAGCGCGATCAAAACGAGCTTGTGCGCAACCGCAATACGTTCCTTACGCAGCTCTACCACGACGCGATCGAGGACAAGCGCGCGTACAGGCGCCAGATCGTGGGTCGCCACGACAGCTTCGGCAAGATCTTTGCCGTGACGCAGGAGCTTGACGTCTTCAACCCACGCGACATCTATCGCAAGTGCTGCGAGCTTCTGGGCGAGATCCTCGAGAACGATTCGGTGGCGATCTACCATGTTTCGGGTGGGGCATTTGCACGCCTGGTGGCAGCAAGTCCCGCGATTGCCGAAGATGCCGCACGCTCGCTCACGCTTGAGCAGCTTGCACCTCTTTTGGGCGACGGGGGTCGTTCGAATCTGTGGGTGAACCGCGAGCTGACGCCGGGGCTTCCCATGTTTGGATACACGATCGAGCGCGACGGGGCACCCGCCGTGTTGATCTTTGTGCGCCGCGCGGCCGAAAACCAAATGACCCTCTATTATCAAAACTTGTTCCGCATCTTGTGCGGCCTGGTCGAAAGCGCGCTGGGCCGTGCCTTTGACTACGAGGCGGTGGCACAGGACAAACGCTGCGTTGACGGCACTCGCGTGCTCAAGCAGGCTGCCTTTGGCCAAGAGCTCGCGGCCGAGCAGGCGCTGGCAGATGGCAAGATGGGCAGCTTTTTGCTCCTGCGCGTGGTGCCGGGCATGGAGCCTATCGGCGAGCTGGTGGGCGCAATTGGGTCGGCAATCCGCGAGAGCGACGCGGCGGGCTTGGTCGATGGCGACGTGCTCTACCTGCTTATGCGCCAGGCAAAGGCGTGCGATCTGCCCATTATCCGCGAGCGCCTGAGCACAAAGCAGATTGCGGTGGAGCCCGTTGACGGCGAGGACATCGTGGCGCTGCTGCAGCACATCGCTGACACCGGTGACGGTGAGGGGGATGCCGCTTGATCTCGCTTGTCGTTGCCGCCGTCTTGCTGCTGATTCATGCGCTGGTTTGCCTGGTGCTGTGGACGCTTATGAAGTTGGGCCTGCTGCCGGTGCGCGGGCACATGCTGGCTGTGATAGTGCTGGTGCCGCTGTGGGGCCCGTTGCTGGTGGTTCTGCTATCGGTCCGCAGCGCGGTGTTTGGCGAGGGGCTGAAGGAGTCTGCGCTGGAGTCGCTGCGCTTCAACGACGACCTGCATCGCAGCATCCTAGTGCACGAACGTGATGCCGATGCAGGCGTAGTGCCGCTCGAGGAGGCGCTCATCGTCAACGACCCGGCAGAACGGCGCCGCCTAATGCTCTCCATGCTCACCGAGGAGCCCGACGCGTACCTGGCGCAGCTGCAGGCGGCTAAGCTTAACGACGACGTTGAGGTGGCTCACTATGCCGCGACGGCGGTGGCGCAGATCTCCAAGGAGTCCGACCTTAAACTGCAGCAGCTGGAGCGTGCCTTTAAGACGGACCCGAGCGCGCAAAACCTCAACGAATACTGCGATTTTCTTGGTGAATACTTGGGCTCGGGCTTGGCCGAGGGGCGCGTGGCTCAGATTCAGCGCCAACAGTACGCGCGCCTGCTTGCGCGTCGCTGCGAGCGCGAGGACACCCTTGAGCTGCGCATTCGATACGCGACGGCGCTGGCCGATGTCGGACAGATCGACGAGGCGCTGGCCGTGACCGACCAACTGGTGCTCGACGTGCCCGAGGAGCAGGAGGTTTGGATGCTTTGCCTGCGCCTTGCGGTGATGCGCCGCGACGGTGACGAAGTCCACCGCGTGATCGATGCGATTGACAAACAGCATGTATACTTGAGCGCCGCCAACCGCGAGGAGCTTGCTTTTTGGCGCAACGGAGAGGAGGCCCGATGAGCGTGGTGCAACATATCCGCGACCGTGCGGGCCATTTTCGCTGGATGGGGCTGCTTGTGGTGTGGGCGGTCTTTATTGCCATGGCGGCCATGCTGCTGGTGGAGCGCGCCGGCGTACAGTACAGTGCGGGCCAGCATAAGCTGGGGATGCTTGCCGCCAACGATGCGGTGCCGGCTTCCTCGGCAATATTTGGCCAAAAGCCCACGTGCCTGGTCATTACCGATTCCGATCAAGCTGGCGTCGAGGACGTAAAGGAGCAGTTCGACCAGATTCTGCTCGATATGAAGATCGCGCACCGCGACGTGGACCTTGCCCTGGACGGCGCGGATGCCATTCCCTCGCTGACCTCCTACGATCGCGTGATTTTGCTCATGCCCTCGCTCGATGGGCTCGGTACGCACCTGACCGATATTATGAGTTGGGTGAGTGCCGGCGGTTCGCTTATGCTCGCCATGCCTCCGGATAACTCGAGCTATCTGCAAGCGATTGCCCCCAAGCTTGGTATTGAATCTGCCGGATATGACTATGTAAAAGCCGAAAGCATTGTGCCGAGCGAGGACTTTATGCTGGGCGGGGGAGATCGCTACGAGCTCTCGGACCCCTTTGATTCGTCGCTTTCGGTTTCGCTGCGCGAGACGGCTCGTGTGTGGGCTAAGACCGGCGATGCGGGCGCCCCGCTCATTTGGTCGAATGACTGCGGTAGCGGTCGCACCGTGGTGTGCAATATCGGTATCTACGACAAGGTCATGCGTGGTTTCTATGCCGCGGCCGTGAGCCTATTGGGCGATGCCACGGCCTATCCGGTCATCAACAGCGCCGTCTTCTATCTGGACGACTTTCCCAGCCCCGTGCCCTCGGGCGACGGCACCTACATCAAGCGCGACTACGGGCTTTCTATCGCCGACTTTTATGCCAAGGTCTGGTGGCCCGATCTGCAAAAGCTCGCGCAAAAATATGGCGTTCGCTTTACCGGCGTGATGATCGAAAACTACGAGGACGCGGTCAACCAGACCGAGCCCGCGCGCCAGGCCGATACCACGCAGTTCCGCTACTTTGGCGGCATGCTGCTGCAGATGGGCGGAGAGCTGGGTTTCCACGGCTACAACCATCAGCCGCTGGCGCTCTGGGATACCGACTATGGCACACTGTACGACTACAAGACGTGGAAGAACAAGGAGACGCTCGTCGCATCGCTCAACGAGCTTATAGCCTTCCAGGACGAGGTACTGCCCAACGCGCACGGCTCGGTCTATGTGCCACCGTCGAATATCCTTTCGGCCCGTGCGCGCAAGCTTATTGGCACCGACGTTCCGCGCATTAAGACCATCGCCAGTACGTATTTTGAGGATGGCACCGACTTGCCCTATGTGCAGGAGTTTGGCGTGGCGAGCGATGGCATTGTGGAGCAGCCACGTATTGTCTCGGGCGGCATGGTCAACGATTCCTATATGCGTCTGGCAGCCGTGTCCGAGCTCAACATGCACTACGTGAGTACGCACTTTATGCATCCGGACGACCTACTGGATCCCGGTCGCGGAGCCAAGGAGGGCTGGGAGGTCTACAAGGGCGGTCTGACCAACTACCTGGACTGGCTTACCAAGTCTGCGCCCGACCTGCGGCGCCAGACCGGTTCGGAATGCTCGGGCGCCATCCAGCGCTTTTCTTCCGTGACGGTGAGCGTGGATACAAGCGCGGATGCCTGGACGCTCAGCCTGGGCAATTTCCACGACGAGGCGTGGCTCATGTTCCGCGCCAACAACGGCGAGCCGGGTGCAGTCACGGGTGGCGAGATTACGCATCTGACGGGCGATCTGTACCTGGTCAAAGCTACGGACAAGACGGTGACCATTGCACGCAAGGAGGGTGGCGACAAATGAGAATCTGCTTGGTACTCGAGGGTTGCTACCCCTATGTGCACGGCGGCGTATCTACCTGGATGCATGGCTATATCCAGGCCATGCCCGAGCACGAGTTTGTGCTGTGGGTGATCGGCGCGCATGCTGCCGACCGCGGCAAGTTTGTCTACGAGCTGCCTGGCAATGTGGTCGAGGTGCACGAGGTGTTTCTGGACGACGCCCTGCGCCTATCGGGCGAGCAAGAAGAGGCCGACTTTAACGCCCGCGAGCGCGAGGCGCTGCGTCGCCTGGTATCGCTCTCCAATCCGGACTGGGACGTACTATTTGATATCTTCCAGCGCCGTCGCGTGCATCCGCTCTCGTTTTTGCAAAGCCGCGCCTTTATGGATATCTTTCGCGACGTGTGCCTGGCCGAGTACCCATACACGCCCTTTGCCGATGCATTCCACACCATGCGCTCTATGCTGCTGCCCGTGCTCTACCTTCTGGGCAGCGAGGTGCCGGTGGCCGATGTGTACCACGCCATTTCGACCGGCTACGGCGGCCTGCTCGCCTGTCTGGGCTCAAGCGTTCACCAGGCTCCGGTGCTGCTGACCGAGCACGGCATTTATACCCGCGAGCGCGAGGAAGAGATCATTCGTGCCGACTGGGTCGTGCCGTCGTTTAAGGACCGCTGGATTCGCTTTTTCTACCTGCTTTCGGAGGAGATCTACCGCCGCGCCTTCCGCGTGACGAGCTTGTTCCATAACGCCCGCAAGACGCAGATCGATATGGGCTGCGATGCGGACAAATGCCTGGTTATTCCCAACGGCATCCAGTTCGACCGCTTTAATGACATTCCCTTAAAGCCCGATGACGGCTGGGTGGACATTGGCGCGGTGGTGCGTCTGGCGCCCATCAAGGACGTCAAGACCATGATCTATGCCTTCTTTGAGCTGCACGAGCGCCTGCCCAAGGTGCGCCTGCACATCATGGGCGGCGTGGATGACGAGGAGTACGGAGCCGAGTGCCATGCGCTCGTCGATACCCTGGGCGTGCGCGATCTGATCTTTACCGGGCGCGTCAACGTGGTCGAGTACATGGAAAAGCTCGACTTTACCATTCTGACGAGCATCTCCGAGGGCCAGCCGCTCAGCGTGCTGGAGTCGCTTGCAGCGCGCCGTCCTTGCGTGACGACCGAGGTGGGCTGCTGTCGCGAGCTTCTCGAAGGCGCCCCGGGCGATGACTTTGGCGTGGCGGGTTTTGTGACGCCGCCTATGTATCGCAAGGGCTTGGCCGATGCCATGGAACGCATGTGCACAAGCCGCGCTCGTCGCATTGAGATGGGGGAGCGCGGCCAGCGTCGCGTTGCCACGTACTTCTTGCACGAGCAGATGCTCGCCAACTATCGCGCGCTGTACGACGAGACGGCGCAAGCGTTTGACCTGCCCAGAGAGGGGGAGTAGCCGGTGGCCGGAATCGGTTTTGAGCTCAAGCGCCTGTTTAGGCGCAAGGGTCTGTTTGCCACGATGCGCGCCTATGGCTACGCTGGCATTGTGTGCACGGGCCCCATGCTGCTGGGCGTGCTGCTCCAGGTTGGTGTCTTGGTGCTGTGTGGTCTGTGGGGTGTGGGCCGCGCCAACCAGGATCTGC
This sequence comes from uncultured Collinsella sp., assembly GCA_958407445.1. Taxonomy (GTDB): domain Bacteria; phylum Actinomycetota; class Coriobacteriia; order Coriobacteriales; family Coriobacteriaceae; genus Collinsella. The sequence goes on along the minus strand of CATYIU010000034.1, from coordinate 8,131 downwards.
TGGTGTGCATGGTGACCTATACGCTGCTGGCATCGCTCACGCTCACAAGCTTTTTCTCCATGCCGGTCACGCGCTTTTTGGCCGACATGCTCTTTGCCGAGCGCGAGGATGAGATCTTGCCTTCGTTTTGGGGATCTAATGCCATCATGCTCGTTGCGGGCACCGTGCTCTACGGCGTCTTTTTGCTGTTCTCGGGGGCCACGCTGCTGCAGGGGCTGCTGTGCCTGTGGCTGTTCAACATTATGATCGTCAACTGGAACGGCATGAGCTATCTCACGGCCATCAAGGATTATCGTGGCATTCTGTGCAGCTTTGCGGCTGCCATTGGCGTGGCGTGCCTGTGCGCCCTGGCAGCACTGGCGCTGGGACTGCCGCCGGTCGAGGGCCTGTTGGCGTCAATCGCCCTAGGCTACGGCGTCATGCTCGCCTGGGATGTGGTACTGCTGTACCGGTATTTTCCACGGAGTGACCGGAGTCCCTGGCGTTTTTTGCGCTGGCTCGACCAATTTATGCCGCTTGCGCTTACGGGGCTGTTTACCAACTTGGGGCTTTTCGCACACCTGGTTATTATCTGGGCGGGCCCTATTGGCGTGCAGATCAAAGGCCTGTTTTACGGGGCTCCTTACCATGACGTGCCGGCACTCATTGCGTTTTTGACCACACTCGTCACGACCGTCAACTTTGTGGTGTCGGTCGAGGTCAATTTCTATCCGCGCTACCGTGACTACTACAGCCTGTTTAACGACGGCGGCGTGGTGGGCGATATTGTGGTGGCCGAGGAGGAGATGCTCTCCACGCTCAACAGCGAACTGCGCTTTTGCGCGCTCAAGCAGCTGTTTGTGACGGCGGCGGTCATTTCGCTCGAGACCACAGTGCTCTCGGCCCTGCCGCTGGGCTTTAACAACCTTATGCACGGGTATTTTCGCACGTTATGCGTAGGCTACGGCCTGTATGCCGTGGGCAACACGATCCTGCTTATCTTGCTGTACTTTACCGACTACAAGGGAGCCGTTCTGGCCTCGGGCCTGTTTGCCGGTGTGGCGGGGCTGGCGACCGCCGTGTCGTTGCTTTTGCCGCAGCAGTTTTACGGCTTTGGCTTTTTGTTGGGTGCGGTGGTGTTTTTTATCGTGGCCCTGCTGCGGCTCGATACCTATACCGCCAACTTGCCGTATCGTATCCTGAGCCAGCAGCCCATTGTGGCGACCGACAAAACGGGTCGCTTTACACAGCTGGGCCGCTTGCTCGACCGTGCCGAGCAGCGCTATGAGGAGTGCCGCCGCAAGGGCGTGCCGCACGGCGCGTTTGAGCGCGCAGTAGTTCGCGTGTATCGCAACCATTGGGGAGGTTCTGATGATCGATAAGTTGATGTCTCGCCGCTGTCTGATCGAGGCGGCTGCCGGCGCGCTGCTGCTTTCGGGCTGCTCATCTCAGGACGAATCCTCGACAAATAAGGTAAAAAAGCAGGACAAGATTAAAAAGGCCGAGGCCTCCGTCCAGTCCAAGCATCTGCGCGATAAGGACGAGCTGTACGAGGTCTATGATGACTCGGGCATTGTGACCATGTATCTGACGGTCTCTCGCGGCAACAGCTCCGAGAACACGGACCATAGCTGGGCCGAGATCAACACGTACTCGGTGTATGACTATGCCGACATGGGCGTGACGCGCTATCAGGTTATGGGCCTGCTGCAGCCGGGCGACGAAGACGGCCCGGTGGCCGGCGAGGTTGGCTATGGCGAGGAAGCGCCCAATGCCACCGTGCAGGTGCGCGGCCAGACGTCGAGCTCCTACACGCAAAAGAATTACAAGGTGGAGCTCAAAAAAGGCAAGGGCACCTGGCGCCAACAGCGCGCGATTGCGCTCAACAAGCACATGGGCGAGGGTATGCGTTTTCGCAACAAGATGGCCTACGACCTTATCCGCGGGATTCCCCAGATGATGGGCCTGCGCACGCAGTTTGTGCATCTGTGGGTGTGCGACCAGACCGAAAAGTCCAACGATACCTTTGAGGACTACGGCCTGTTTACGCAGGTGGAGCAGCTCAACAAGACGGCGCTTAAGGCACATGGCCTGGATAAGAGCGGGCACCTGTATAAGGTGAACAGCTTTGATTTCCATCGCTACGAGGACACCATTAAACTTGCCGACGATCCCGACTACAACCAGGCAAGCTTTGAGGGCATGCTCGAGATTAAGGGCGATTCGGACCACACCAAGCTCATCGAGATGCTCGATGCGCTCAACGACGAATCGCAAAAGATCGACGATGTGCTCGACACCTACTTCGATACCGAGAACCTGGTCTATTGGATGGCGTTTCAAATCTTGACGGGCAATTGCGATACGCAGAATCGTAACTGCTATCTGTACAGCCCGCTTAACTCCAAGGTCTGGTATATCCTTGATTGGGATAACGACGGCATGCTGCGCAAGCTGGAGCTGTCTCTTAAGGGGTTTTCGGACTACGCGAGCTGGGAGCGCGGCGTGAGCAACTACTGGGGCAACGTGCTATTCAATCGTGCGCTGCGCAGTAAGGCGTTTCGCAGTGAGCTCGACCGCGCCGTAAAGGACCTGCGCTCGTATATGACCGAGGCGCGCCTGGCCAAGATGATCAAACATTATCGCGAGGTTACCGAATCGCTGGTCTTTGCTTCGCCCGATACCGACAATCTGCCTGTCACCAAGGACCAATACGAGCAGATCGCCGCGGCGATTCCCTCCGAGATCGAGGAGAACTATAAGAGCTACTGCGAGAGCTATAAAAAGCCCATGCCGTTCTACATTGGCGTGCCGCAGATCGATAACGGTAAGCTGCGTATGAACTGGGATGCGTCCTACGACTTTAAAGCGCGTGACATTCGCTATACCGTGGAGCTGGCGCGCGACTATGCCATAAGCGACGTGCTTTTTAAGGCCGAGGACGTGCTACTTCCCGAGGTGACCTGTGATGCGCCCGATGCCGGCCAGTATTTTGTGCGCGTGCGCGCCACCAACTCCGACGGCTATACGCAAGATGCGTTTGACTACTATGTGACCGACGACGGCAAGCACTACGGCATGAAGTGTTTTTACGTGCAGGACGGCGGTAAGGTCGTGGAGGATACGTATGAGGAGGGCTAGCGCGCTGCTTGAGCGCTTGGCAGCTCCGCCTGTGCGTGCCACGCAGGAGCGTTACCGCCACGAGCTCAAATATCTCATTAACGAGGGCGAGCACGCCGCGCTTCCCTGTCGCATGGCGCCTGTGTTTAAGCTGGACAAGCATGCGCAGGCGGGCGGTTATACCATTCGCAGCCTGTACTTTGACGACTACTGCAACTCGGCCTACGAGGAAAAAGACGCCGGTATTCTCATGCGCAAAAAGTATCGCGTGCGCATCTATAACGGCAGCGACAAGGTGATTAAGCTCGAGCGCAAAAAGAAGTATGGTAGCTGGATCTACAAGGAGGACGCGCCGCTCACGCGTGACGAGTTCGAGCAGATTCTGGCTGGCGACTACGACTTTTTGCTGAGGAGCCCCTATCCGCTCTGTCGCGAGTTCTACATCGAGTGCATCTGTAATATGATGCGCCCGCGGACCATCGTGGACTACGAGCGCGAGCCGTGGGTGATGGACGAGGGCACCGTGCGCATTACCTTTGATAGCAACGTGCGTGCGGCGGTGGGGAGCTTTGACATCTTTGACGCGACGTTGCCCGCGTTGCCCGTGCTGGAGCCCGGCAAGCTGGTGATGGAGGTCAAGTTTACCGAGTTTTGCCCGCAGCTGGTGCGCGATATGGTGCCGCCGGGTGCGGCCGAACTCACGGCGGTCTCTAAGTACTGCCTGTGTTATGACAAGACCGCCTACCTGCGCGGTTTTAACTACTGGGAATCGGATTTTGGGAACCGAGGGGATATTTAGACCATGAGCACCAGGGACTTTTTTAAGAACTCCGTCTTGGAGGCGTTTGGCCAGGTCGACCCTGCCAAGATCGGCCTTTCGCTGCTCGTGGCGCTCGCCATGGGCATCCTGATCTACTACGTGTACAAGCGCTTTTTTACTGGCGTGGTCTATTCGCGCAGTTTTGCCGTGACGCTCGTGGGCATGTGCGTGCTCACCTGCATGGTCACGCTCGCGATCTCGACAAACGTGGTCATCTCGCTTGGTATGGTCGGTGCTCTGTCTATCGTCCGCTACCGTACGGCGGTCAAGGACCCGCTCGACCTGCTGTATCTGTTTTGGTCCATTACCACGGGCATTACGGCGGGAGCCGGTATGTATGCGCTCGTGGGGCTCACGGCGGTGGTGATCGTGGTGATGATTGCCGGCTTTGCGAGCCATCAGGACAAGGCGCGCGTGTACATGATGGTCATTCACTACACGGGGCAGACCACCGGCGATGATATCGTGCGTGCATTTGGGCGCACCAAGTTCACCGTCAAATCCAAGACGATGCGCGGTGACAAGGTCGAAATGGCCGTCGAGGTGTTCTCGGACGGTGTGGATATGCCCTATGCCGACGCCATCCGCGCACTCGACGGCGTTGAGGACTTGACGCTCATCCAATACAACGGCGAATATCACGGCTAGTTTGGTTTAGTTTTATTTAAGGGGCGGTGTCGCGTGGACGTGCAGCAGCTTGAAGAGACCTGGGCCGTAAGGGTCGGCGCACGTGAAACGTGCCTTGTTGCGGCCTCGCATGTGCCGGCGGCTCTGTCGCTGCTGCGTATTTTGCGTCCCGGTGACCGCCTGGTGGCCTTTGCGGACGACTTTGCCGATGCGTTTGCCTGCGGCTTTGATGGCTGCGATGTTGCGCTGGTGGGGGAGCCCGCGGTTGCGGCGTTTACCGCCGCGTCCGAGGGCTTTGATGCTTCGTTTGAGGTCGAGGGGCCGCACCTGTGGTGGTTCGTCAACTCTATTGGCGGGTTTGGATTGCGCGTGCCCGATCTGCGCGCGTTAGGACGCGCCGCGCGTGAGGCTCATGCGCTGCTCGTGGTGGATAACACCGTGGCTGGTGTCTTTGGGTGCGATCCGTTGCGCTTGGGTGCCGTGCTGTCGCTCGAGGCGCTCGACCGCGTGTGCGCCGGAAAAGCTCCGCGCAAGCTCGTTGCCGCTTCGGTGGCGCGCTCGCAGCTTAAACGCCACCGTGTGGATGCCGCTGCTGAGTGTGCGCATGCCCTGCTTGAGGGCCGTGCCCTGGCCAAGCTTGATTTGCCTGTTGACGAGGCCGGTGTATTGGAGCGCGGGCTGGACTCGCTCGATGCCCGCATGCAGGCTCACTTCGACCGCGCCCGTGCGCTGGCCGAGTATCTGGCCGCCAACGAGATGGTACGCAACGTGCGCTATCCCGGGCTGACCTCGCATCCCGACCATGCCATCGCGACCGGCATCCTGGAGCACGGTTTTGGCCCGGCAGTAGAGTTTGACCTTATCGAGCGAAGTGCGGGTGAGCTGTTCGACACATTGCTGGGGGAGTTTCGCACATCACCCGCCGGCGGCTCAACAACGCGCCTTTCGGCCCCGCGCGGTAAGCAGGGGAGCGCCATCCGCCTCTTCGCCGGCACAGACGACCCTCTGCAGGTGGCTGCCACTCTCGATAACGCCCTTCGCAAGTAGCTAATCGGGGTCTGTGTCACGAAAACGGCCTATTTACTACGTTTAAGCAATAGGGGTCGACCACACCCGCCTATTTTGAAAATTACCAAGCTGTTTACCAGCGGTTTTAATTTCATAATGTCCGGTATGGTCGTGGGTATTCAACTAAACGTAGTAGATGGGCCCGTTTTGTGGCGCGAGCCTCAACCCGAGGGCGCTGTGGGCTAAAAACCGCCCAAAAGGACTACTCCGCGTTGATGTTGGCGATGAGGGTGTCGGCTTTAGTGGCGATGACCTGGTTGATGTCGGCCTGCAGCGTCTCGTAGGCTTCGATGGCTCGCTCGCCGGCCGGCGTGAGCGTGGATCCGCGGGCGCCGTCGCGCTCGATGAGCTTGCAGCCTAGCTGGCCTTCCGCTTCGTTTACAATACGCCACGCTTTCGAATAGGCCATGCCCATGCTCTTGGCGGCTCGGTTGAGCGAGTGCTCCCGGGCAATACCCTGCAGCAGCAAGACGCAGCCATGGCCGAACACGCCCGGCAAATCCTTGTCGCACGCTTGAATGACCAACTTTGCCGTCGTCTTGTACTTCATACGCTCCACGTCTCCCCGCTAAAGTATTTGCTGGGCAAACGCAAAGCCTGCGTCAAACCCTCGTGTGCTCTTTCTAAACCATGCATTGTAGCAGTCAAAGTGCGTTAAGATACTTCCCCAGTATTGGGCGCCCAAGGTTGGGCTGGGTCCTACGAGGCCTGCAGCCGACCGGTCGCATGGAAAAAGGAGAAACATGGCTACGTTCTTTCCCGGTGAGTCCCACACGTTTTCGGAGTATCTGCTGGTCCCTGGTTACTCGTCCTCGCAGTGCATCCCCAACAACGTCTCTCTTAAGACGCCGCTAACCCGCTTCAAGCGCGGTGAGAAGCCGGCAATCACCCTGAACATTCCCATGGTTTCCGCCATCATGCAGTCCGTCTCGGGCGTCGACATGGGTGTCGCGCTCGCTACCGAGGGTGGCCTGTCCTTCATTTACGGTTCTCAGACCCCCGAGTCCGAGGCTGCTATGGTTAAGGCCGTTAAGGATCACAAGGCTGGTTTCGTTCAGTCCGATTCCACGCTGACCCCCGACATGACCATGGAGCAGGTCATCGAGCTCAAGGAGAAGACCGGCCACTCCACCATGCCGGTCACCGACGACGGCACTCCCAAGGGCAAGCTCCTGGGCATTGTCACCAGCCGTGACTATCGTCCCAGCCGCGATGACCACCAGAAGAAGGTCTCCGAGTTCATGACCCCGCGCGAGCAGCTCATCGTGGGCGACAAGAACATCAGCCTCAAGGTTGCCAACGACGTCATCTGGGACAACAAGCTCAACGCCCTGCCTATCGTCGACGACAACGATCACCTTATGGGCATCGTCTTCCGCAAGGACTACGACAGCCACAAGACCAACCCCAACGAGCTGCTCGATAACGACAAGCGCTATATGGTCGGCGCCGGTATCAATACCCGCGACTATGCCGAGCGCGTGCCGCTGCTCATCGAGGCCGGTGCCGATGTCCTGTGCATCGATTCTTCCGAGGGCTTCAGCGAGTGGCAGAAGCGCACCATCGAGTGGATCCGCGCCAACTACGGCGAGGACGTCAAGGTCGGTGCCGGTAACGTCGTCGACGCCGAGGGCTTCCGCTTCTTGGCCGACTGCGGGGCCGACTTCATCAAGGTCGGTATCGGCGGCGGTTCCATTTGCATCACCCGCGAGACCAAGGGCATCGGCCGTGGCCAGGCCACCGCGCTGATCGACGTCTGCCGCGCCCGTGACGAGTACTACGAGGAGACCGGCATCTACGTGCCCGTGTGCTCCGACGGCGGCATCGTCTACGACTACCACATGACGCTTGCCCTTGCCATGGGTGCCGACTTTATGATGCTGGGCCGCTACTTCGCCCGCTTTGACGAGAGCCCGACTGAGCGCGTCAACGTCAACGGTCAGTACATGAAGGAGTACTGGGGCGAGGGTTCTGCGCGTGCCCGCAACTGGCAGCGCTACGACCTGGGCGGCGCCGCGAAGCTCAGCTTCGTCGAGGGCGTCGACTCCTACGTTCCCTACGCCGGCTCCCTCAAGGACGGCGTGGGCGGTACGCTCTACAAGGTCAAGTCCACGATGTGCAACTGCGGCGCCCTCTCGATTCCCGAGCTCCAGGAAAAGGCACGTCTGACCTTGGTCTCCTCGACCTCGATCGTCGAAGGCGGAGCCCACGACGTCGTAGTCAAGGACTCCCAACAGAGCGTAACGTATCGATAAGATAAGACCTGCACATAAAGGTTGAGCCTCAACCACGTTATTTAGATAAAGCGAGATGCCTGCAAGTCGCAGGCATCTCGCTTGTTGTATTTGCTATCATCAGTCGAGTTAACGATGTGGCGGGGCGTTCTTACCTTTGCTCGCTGCAAGTTCCGCACGAGCCGAAGAGCACTTAATGTGCTCTTCGTGCGAGCAGGACTGTCCGCAGCAGCGAGTAAAGGTAAGAACGCCCCGCCCCAACCCAGCTAACAAAGGAGCTGAT
>CATYIU010000033.1:0-23713 GCA_958407445.1 uncultured Collinsella sp. | reverse complement strand
CGGGCCCGGGCTGACAATTTCGACTGTAATGGACGTTCTTAAACGACTAGTCATTCAAGAACGTCCCCAACGGCTACCCGCAGAATGAGCGTGGCTGACAGCCGTACGGCAGCGGTCCGCGTGGCGGCGTATAATCGGCGGCAGATGACTTGGACGTTAGGAAACCATGACCGATAGCATGCAGCAGATGGCGCTCGACACGCTCGGCGCCTATTTTGGCTACACCTCGTTTCGCCCGGGGCAGGACCGCATGGTCGATGCGATCCTTGCCGGTCGCGATGCGCTGGGCGTTATGCCCACGGGCGCCGGCAAGTCCATTTGCTACCAGGTGCCCGCGCTCATGCTGCCCGGCATTACCTTTGTGGTGAGTCCGCTGCTGTCGCTTATGGAGGACCAGACCCGCGCGCTGCTCGCGGCGGGTGCGCGCCCCAGTTATCTCAACTCCAGCCTTACTCCGGCCCAGCAAAACACCGTGCTCAAGCGGGCGCGCGAGGGCCGCTACCAACTTATGTACGTGGCGCCCGAGCGCCTGCTCGAGCCGCGCTTTTTAGCCTTTGCGCAGGAGGCCGCGGCGGACGGCGGCATTGGCGTGCCGCTCGTGGCCATTGACGAGGCCCACTGCGTGAGCCAATGGGGCCAGGATTTCCGCCCCGCCTACCTGCAGATTCGTGAGTTCATCGATTCCCTGCCGCAGCGCCCCATCGTGGCGGCCTTTACCGCTACGGCGACTGAGCGTGTGCGCGCGGACATTCAGCAGATGCTCGGCCTGCAAAATCCCGCGACGGTGGTGACGGGCTTCGATCGCAAGAACCTCTACTTTGGCTGCGAGGAGATGGGCGACAAGGCCAAGGCAGCCTGGGTGCGCGACTATGTGATTGCGCATTCGGGCGAGAGCGGCATCGTGTATTGCTCGACCCGCAAGACGGTCGATGCGCTGGCAGGCGAGCTTGCCGAGGCGCTGGGCCCCAGCGGCATTCGCGTTGGCCGCTACCATGCCGGCATGGGCAACGACGCCCGCCGTCAAAGCCAGCGTGCCTTTATTGACGACGATCTTCAGGTGATGGTTGCCACCAACGCCTTTGGCATGGGCATCGACAAGCCCAACGTTCGCTATGTCATCCATAACAACGTGCCCGAGAGCATCGAGGCCTACTATCAGGAAGCGGGCCGCGCCGGCCGCGATGGCGACCCGGCCAGCTGTCACCTGCTGTGGAACGGCAACGATTTTCGCATGCGCCGCTTTCTGATAGACCGCGGCGATGCTGCCGACGAGGCACTCGACGATGAGCAGCGCGCGTGGGCGCTCCAGAACCGCTACCGCCTGCTCAGCCAGATGGAGGGCTACTGCAATACCACCGGCTGCCTGCGCGAATACATGCTGCGCTACTTTGGCGACGAGGCCGCGGCCGAGCATGCGTCAGCGTCTGGTGCGGGCGGCGCCGCCACGAACGAGGCCGAGGGCTGCGGCAACTGCAGCAACTGCCTCACGCAGTTCGAGGTCGAGGACGTCACCGATATGGCCCGCGCTGCCGTGCGCTATGTGGCCACGCGTCCCATGCGTTTTGGCAAGTCGCTGATCGCCGACGTGCTCCACGGCGGCAACACCGAACGCATTCGCCAGATGCATCTGGACGAGGACCGCGGCTACGGTGAGCTGTCGAGCGAATCGGTAGGGCGCATCAAGGACATCATCGGCCAGCTGTGCGGCCGCGGTTATTTGGTCACCTCGCAGGGGCAGTACCCGGTCGTGGGCCTGGGCCCGCGTGCCGGCGAGGTCGAGGACGAGGCGTTTGCCTTTACCGTTAAGCGTCGCGCGTCCAAGCGCAAGGCCTCGGCCCGTGCTCGCCGTGCGGTGGATCTGCTGCGCGAGGAGGCCGAGCTGGATCAGCGCCCGCGCGTGGGCGACGATGCCGAGCTGTTCGAGCGCCTGCGTACCCTGCGCAAGGAGATCTCGACCGAGCTCGAGATGGCGCCGTACATGGTCTTTTCCGACAAGGCCCTGCGCGGCCTGTGCCGCCTGCGCCCGCAAACGCGCGACGAGCTTATCCAGGTCAACGGCATCGGCGAGAAAAAGGCCGATGCCTTTGGCGAGCAGTTTATGGCGGCGATTGAAGAGTTTGAGTCCGAGCATGCGCGGGATGGAGCGTAACGATGGCAACCGACGATAAAACCGACCGCGCTGGCGTATCCGCCGTACCGCTGTACCAGCAGGTCATGGACGACCTGAAGGGCGAGATCGCACGCGGCGTGTATGCGGCCGGCTCGCGCATTCCTTCCGAGATGGAGCTCGCGAAGTCTTACGGCGTGGGACGCATCACCGTGCGCCGCGCCATCGAGGAGCTGTCGCGCGCGGGATATCTCAACCGACAGCAGGGGAGGGGCACCTTTGTGTGCGCTCCCAAGCTCAAGCGCAAGATTGTCCAGAAAGGCGACGTCCAGAGCTTTACTGAGGGTTGTGCCGCCAACGACATGGTGGCCGGAGCGCGTCTGGTGTCGCGTACGGTGGTCGCGGCGACGCGCGAGGATGCGGCGTTCTTTGGCGTGGAGCCCGGCTGCGAGCTCATCGTGGTCGAGCGCGTGCGCACGGCCGACGGCATCCCCGTCATGCTCGAGAACAACGCCTTTGTGCTGGCCGACCATCCCTACCTGCAGACGCTTGCCGACGAGGACCTCGCCGATAACTCGATCTTTGCGCTCGTCGCCGAGCATTCGGGCCGCGCGCCGCTCAAGTCCGACCCCTGTACCGTGGAGATTGCGCTTGCCGATGCCCAGGCGGCCCCGCTGCTGGAGGTGCCGGTCGGCGAGCCGCTCTTCTATATGGAGGCGTACTTTACCGATGCGGACGGGCGGCCCCTGCTGCTCGGGCGTCAAAAGATCGTGGGCTCGCGCTACGTGTTCGACATCTAACGTCCATAGATAGAACAACATAGAACAAATTTGCTGAAATGACTTCACGGGCACCTGCTTGCATGCTATAAATAGAACAACATAGAACGACTGCAGGTACGAGCTGCCGTCGTCCAAAGCCGCCACACAAGGAGGAGCGTCACCGTGAACGCACACGATCTGGTTCAGGAAATTATCGAGCGCAAGGGCAAGATTGAGAACGTCTTTTGGATTGCCTGCGGCGGTTCGATGATCGACCTGATGCCGGCCAACGAGCTGCTCAAGCGCGAGGCGACCACGTTTACCTCGACGGTTTACACGGCGCGCGAGTTTTGCCTGATGGCCCCCAAGAGTCTTGGCGAGAAGTCACTCGTCATCGCCTGCAGCCACAGCGGCAATACGCAGGAGGTCGTCGACGGTTGCGAGATGGCGCTGGCAGCCGGCGCCGAGGTCGTGGCCATGACCGACTGCGAGGGCTCCAAGATTGATAACGGCAAGTGGACCACCTGGGTCTATCCGTGGGGCGAAGGCGTGCCGCAGGCCGAGGTGCCGCAGGGCATCGGCGCTCTGATCGCCGCCGAACTGCTCCACCAGCAGGAGGGTTACGAGGCGCTTGCCGACATGTACGCCGGCCTTAAGCAGATGGATGCGCTGTTGCCCGCTGCCCGCGAGAAGGTCAATGCCGAGCTGGGCGATCGCTTTGCCGAGCTCTGCCAGCAGCACGAGTTCTTCTACATCCTGGGATCCGGCCCCAACTTTAGCCAGACCTACGCCATGGCCATCTGCTCGCTCATGGAGATGCAGTGGCAGCACTGCTGCTACATCCACTCCGGCGAGTACTTCCACGGCCCGTTCGAAGCCACCGAGCCCGGCGTGTTCTACTTTGTGCAGCTCGGATCGGGCGAGTGCCGCCCCATGGAGGAGCGCGCGCTGGCGTTCCTCAACACGCACACCGATACGGTCATGGTGCTCGACGCACTCGAGTACGGCGTGGGCGACGTGCCAGCCAGCGTGCGTTCGTACCTGGAGCCGATCTTCTTCTACAACATGAGCTGCGAGCTGCGCGCCGCCCGCGGCAAGGTGTTCGACCACAGCCCCGAGGTTCGTCGCTACATGGGCATCGAGCAGTACTAGGTAACGGGAAAACCATTCACCTTCGATTCGCAAGGGCGCAGCGCGAGTCAAAAAAGCGGGCCGCGCCGGGGATTTCCGGCGCGGCCCGCTTGGTATCGCGCTTAGATTCGCGAGGTGTCGCGGCAACCGACGCTTACTTGGCGTCGTAAGCCTCGGCATCCCACCAGTCGAGCTGGGCGATGTTGTCGCGGATGTGCTGGCAGCTCTTGTGGAAGCCCTCGAGCTCGTGCTCGGAAAGGTCGAGCGTGTAGACCTCCTCGACGCCCTCGGCGCCGATCACGCACGGCAGGGAGGTGAAGATGCCCTCCTCGCCATACTGGCCGGTCATAAGCGTAGAGGCCGAAAGCACGGCGTGCTCGTTGTGCAGCACGGCGGCACAGACGCGCGCGGCGGAGTTGGCGACGGCGTACTCGGTGCACTGCTTGCCCTGGTAGGTTACGTAGCCGCCCTTGCGTGCGAGCTCCTCGACCTCCATGTGGTCGAAGGCGTACTTGTCGGGATTCTCGGCCTGAAGCTCGTTAAGGCTCTTGCCGGCGATGGTCGCGGCCTTAAAGGCGGCAAGCTGGCTAAAGCCGTGCTCGCCGATCATGTAGGCGTCGATGGACTTGGGGCTCACGCCGACCTTCTTGGAGATCTCGGTGCGCAGGCGGGCGGAATCCAGGCCGCAGCCCGAGCCGATGATCTTCTTGGGATCGTAGCCGGTCAGATGCCACAGCTCGGTGCACACGACGTCGCAGGGGTTGGAGATGCTCACGAAGATGCCGTCGAAGCCGGCGTCGACAATGCGCTTGGCAAAGGTGCGCGCGGCGTCGGTGGTAAAGAACAGCTCGCCGTCGCGGTTACCGGCGGCCAGCGCGACCTTGCCGGCGGCGTTGACGATGACGTCGCAGCAGGCCAGCTCCTCGTAGTGGTCGTAGCAGTTGACGATCTTGGTGTTGTACGGGACAAACGAAAGGGAGTCGCGCAGGTCCTGGACCTCGGACGTCACCTTGGCCTCGTTGATATCGCACAGATACAGCTCGTCGGCAATGCCCTGCAGAAGCAGGCTGTTGGCGACATGTGCTCCTACGTGGCCCTGGCCGACCACACCGATCTTACGCGTCTGGTACATATATGTATCCTTTCGGCCGAGTTTTTCGCGTCGAACCATTGTAGCGTCCTGCTGCCACTTTGCTAGACTAAAGCGCCGTAGATTTTTGGGACATGCCTTAATCTCTACTTTTGGAGTGATTTGGGCCGCTGGCGGCATCGCTGGGCGATGTACTCGCGCGGATGGGGCCGCTCGTTGTACCATAGCTGCAACTGACTCGTAAGGAGCATCCATGCCCATTCGCATCCCCGACGCCCTCCCTGCCGCCGCGCAGCTCGAGAGCGAGAACATCTTTGTCATGACCGAGTACCGCGCGCTGCACCAGGACATCCGTCCGCTGCGCGTGCTCATCCTCAACCTCATGCCCACCAAGATCGCCACCGAGACGCAGATCATGCGCAAACTCTCCAACACGCCGCTGCAGGTGGAGGTGGACCTGCTGCGCACCAAGACGCACGAGGCCACGCACGTGAGCGCCGGCCACCTGGAGACGTTCTACCGCACGTTCGACGACATCCGCGATATCCACTACGACGGCCTGATCATCACGGGCGCGCCGGTGGAGCAGATGCCATTCGAGGAGGTCGACTACTGGCCCGAGCTCTGCCAGATCATGGATTGGTCCACCACGCACGTGCACTCTACGCTGCACATTTGTTGGGGTGCGCAGGCCGGTCTGTACCACCACTACGGTATTCAGAAGCACGACCTGCCGGCAAAGGCGAGCGGCGTGTTCGAGCATTATCTGGTGAAGCCGCAAAGCCCGCTGGTCCGCGGCTTCGACGACCGCTTTTATGCCGTGCATTCGCGCAACACCGATGTGCGCCGCGAGGACGTGGAGGCCGAGCCGCAGCTTGAGGTCGTGGCCGTGTCCGACGAGGTAGGCCTGTACATCGTCAAGTCGACCGACAGCCGCCGCTTCTTTGTCTTTGGCCACCCCGAGTACGACACCGACACGCTGCGCCTGGAGTACGAGCGCGACGTGAAGCGTGGGCTTAACCCTCAGGTGCCGGCGCATTACTTCCCAAACGACGACCCTGCCGCCGAGCCGCGCAACGTCTGGCGCAGCCAGGCTCAGCTGCTCTACACCAACTGGCTCAACTACTACGTCTACCAGACCACGCCCTACGACCTGGCCCGCGCCGGCGAGGAGCATTAGGCTACGGCCGTGGCTGCGGCTGTGGCTGTGCGCGCGGCGTGACGAGCGTGGATTATCGGACACACGAGCGTGGATTTTCGGACGTTTACAAATCGAGCGTGGATAATCTCCCACTTTTGGCTTGAAACTAGGCTCAAAACGGGAGATTATCCACGCTCATTTTTTAGGCATGTAGATGCCAATGGCTCGGCTAAGAGACGGTGCGTGCAGAGGCAAAGTCGCATTTGGCGTAGTCTTGAGTCTCGACGTGTTTTTCTTTCTGATAATCCGATGGGCCAAGACATCTAAATGTGGAGACAAGGACCTCTGGACAACCGCTCTACCTGCAGATATAGACCATTGGCCTAAAACGTCCAAAACCGTCAAGCATTTGGTCAGCTGCTGGACAGCATTTGGTCAGACTTCGCATGAAACCGTCTGGTACGTTGGCGCCGTTCCAAGAGTTGGGAGGCGACATGGCAAACATGACGGCGAATCAAAGACTCACGGGCCACATTAAAGCGTGCGAGCAGCAGATGAGCTGCGTGTACGCGCGCACGACGGCGGAGGCAAAGCAGATTGAGCGGCGGGTGGCGGCGGGAAGTCTCGAAGTGGTCATGCCGGGGCTGTATGTGCGTCCGGAATACTGGTCCGAGCTCAAGTTTCGGCAGCGTTATCTGCATCGAGTGCGGGCGCTTGCGCAAAAGCACCCCGACTGGACGTTTTGCTCCTATACGGCGGCTGTTATCTATGGCCTCTCGGTTTCGTATGCCAATTTGACGCACATCCATATCGCCGTGGCGCCGGCGCAATCGACGACGCCAGGCTCTCAGGTCGTTCGCCATCGGTATGCTTATCGAACACGGGCCAGCGAGATGGATATTGCCGTGACCGATATCGATCAAACGATTGCGGATTGCCTGGTCGATGCATCGTTTGTCGAAGGGCTGATCATTGCGGACTCGGCGCTCCATGAGCAGCTTTTGTCGAAGGAACATCTCATTGAGGCAGTTAACAAGCTTGGCTTGAATCGCCGCGGTGTTGTGACGGCGCGCAGGGTTGCACGGTGTGCCGACGGCCTGTCGGAAAGCGGCGGCGAGTCCAAGGCGCGGGCGCTGATGATCGAGCGCGGCTGGCAGGTTCCGGAGCTGCAAGTTGAGCTGTTCGATCCGGTTGAGCCGGGAAGGCCGTATCGCGTTGACTATTTGTGGCGCGTGGGTGACCGGTTGATTATTGGGGAGTTCGACGGATTCGTTAAAAGCGAGAAGGCGGCGGAGGAGGGCAAGCTCGCAAAGGCGCAATTTGACGAGCGCCAGCGCGAGTCGAGGCTTTCGATGCTCGATAACTGCAAGATTGTGCGCTTGTGCTGGGATGACCTAAGGGATCCGACAAAGCTCGATCGCAAGCTCAAGGTTGTCGGCGTGCCGCGTGCCTGCTGAGACGGTTGCAGGGCGTTAGACTGCACGAGCGTGGAAATCCGGACGGATGAGCGTGGGAATTTAGACGCGATTTGGTTGAGCGTGGATTTTCGGACACACGAGCGTGGATTATCGGACGTTTGAATAATGAGCGTGGATAATCTCCCGTTTTTTGCCCCCGAATAGGCCCAAAGTGGGAGATTTTCCACGCTTATCTTGCGGGTACGATACAACGGCATTTAGGCGCTGACGATGTTGGGCAGCGGCAGGTCGTGGGCGTCGGTGGGGACGTGGTCGACGCGCTGTTCGTCAAAGGCGATGCCGACGATTAGGCATTCAGGTGCAACTGTGGGCAGGTAGCGGTCGTAGCAGCCTCCGCCGTAGCCCAGGCGCGCGCCGGCGCGGTCGAAAGCCACGAGCGGCACGACAACTATGTCGAGCTCGGCGGCGGGCACGATGGGGCAGCGATTGCCGTCGATATCCGTAGCCGCGAAGGCCCGCGTGGGATGAGCGATAAACGGAGCCGTGGATACATCGCCGGCGGCGACCGCCCGCATGCACATGCGCTGGCCGCATGCGGCGGCGTCGCTTGCCGAGAGCATGCACGGATAAGCTACGCGCCAGCCACGCGCGGCGGCCGCGGCGGCAAATGCGGCGGGGTCGACTTCGGAACCCATCGCGGCATAGACGGCAACGGTGTGCGGCGCCGCGGCACCCAAGCGATCCAGCAGCTCAACAAGCCGCGCGCATACAACAGCAGACTTTGCCGCCCGAACATCCAAATCAAGAGCATTGCGTCGGGCAATCACCGCCCGCCGCAACTCGGCCTTATCCATCCCAGCCTCATCTCCCAAACCTTCCAAAAAGGGACAGGTTTATTTTGGCAGGTTTTATCTGGGCAAACGCGATATGGGTAGTAAAGCCACCGCAAATATGCCTGCGAACTGCGCCCTTTGTGGTTGTTTGGGCCTATGCGTTAATGCTATAACGCCGCAGCGATTGCTTCAGTCACAAACTTATTGAGTGACTCACCCTTCTTTGCCGCTGCCAGCGCTGCTTGCTTGTGGAGCTCAGAGCCCGTTCTTACGTTGAACGACCCCTTAAAAGCCCGCTCGGGTTCCTTGCCCTTCTCGGCACAAAACTCAAGGTAATCGTCGACGGCGTCGTGGAAGCATTGTTCCACTTCTTCAGCCGTGGAGCCTTCAAATATGATTGCGTCCCTAATGCCGGTGACCATACCTGCTAGCACATGCTGTTCGGCATCGAACTCGACTGGGGCGAAATAACCCTTGTATGCCAAAACGTTACTCATGACTACCTCCGACACCTTGCAGAAATCGAACGATGTTTCGAATGGTCCCCGCTGTCAATTCGTCAGATGGATGTGGTGCGTGCATTACGAATATCCTGCCATCTGATGGCCTGTAGAAGCGAATGCGCGATCCGGATGTCTTGCCTTTGTTGTCCATTTCAAAGCCATATGAAGCCATGACTTTTAAAAATCGGTATACCGATACGTTGAAGGGCAGCTAAGCAGTTGGGCGATGAGTTTATCGGTCCGAGTCATCCCACCTCACATTCTGCAACCATATCCTAGTTGCAATTTAAGTCCGATGCAAGCACCCTTACTATAGAACATGTGTACGTATAGAACAAGTGTTCGAACCAACACAAAGGCACCTGTGAACTGCGCCCCTTTGCGGTGGTTTGGGCTGAATGTTGCGCAACAAGGGTTGCATTTTTGGGTTTACCTTCATGGTGGAAGGAATGAACCGAAAGGAGCCCGCCATGTTTTGTCGCTCGTGTGGCACGCCGCTTGTCGACGACGCCCTCTTTTGCCCCGTATGCGGCGCACCCGTAGCACCCGACCAGGTCGCGGCCACGCAGCAACCCCAGCCTGCCGCACCAGCTCCCCAGCAATACGTGCCCGTGCAGCAGCCCGCGCGGCGCAAGCGTTCCAAGAAGCCCCTCATCGCTCTCGCCGCGGCACTTGTCGTGGCGGCGGGCATCGGCGGTGGCGCGCTGTTCTACTTCACCCAGATTGCGACCACGCCCATCGACGAGAAAACCTTCCCGGACAGCGGCATGCGTGCGCTTGTCTCGACCAAGTACGACACTAACGGTGACGGCCGCATCTCACGCGACGAGGCCAAGGCGGTGACGTCGGTCGAGCTGGACGGCATCGCGTCGACGTAGGGCCTGGGCAAGGTGTTCCCCAACGTTACCAGTGTGGAATATGGTGGGGACAAACTCGTCAACCTGGACCTTTCGGGCTGCGGCGACCTTAAGACCGTCGAGCTTAACTCGGCGAGCAACGTCACCGTCGTTAACCTGGACGGTTGCGACAACATCGAGAAGCTCGACCTTTCAAATGCCGGGGAGCTCAAAAGCGTCGATCTTTCGGGCAAAAAGAAGCTCGCCACGCTGGCACTGCCGCAGGATACGAAGGTTACCGGCATTAAAGACACACAGCTCGACGAGTTGTGGCTGCCGATGTCCTACGAGGGTACCGATAAATCGGACCAGTACGGCGATATCTACGAGATCGAGCGTGACGAGAACGGTTACGTCACGGGCTTCACGTCTGCAGTCAAGCAAGGTGGCGGCGTAAGCTACAGCGTTAAACATGACGAGACGCATCGCATTTCGGAGATTGAGGAAGATCTGGCGGGCGGTTACGAGAACGTCAACACGTTTACGTACGACGCCGACGGTAACGTCACGCGCATCGACTGCGATGCCGACATTAGCGATTCGTCGAGCACCACGACGTTTACCTACGACGCGGACGGAAACCTGATCAACAAGACGACGCATGCGGGTTACGGCGAGAGCGCGAGCACGTATATCTATCAGGACGGCAGCATGGTGACCAATACCGATACCAGCCCGGGCAATCCTCGGACGGTCGTGTATTCGTACGGATACGACAAAGATCGCGTGACGTCCTTTACGCTGGACTGTCAGGGCGACACCGTGGGTACCATGTGGACAATCACCGCGGGCTACGAGTACGACAAGGACGGCAACATTTCGCGTATCTCGCCTGTGGCGTATGACTCGCACGGCAACGATTACGGCTCGCTGAACTCGTACGCCGCGGTGGATTATTCGTACAGCGATGGCAAGCTCGACAGGATCGATTCCGAGCGCGGCGGGTATGCGGAGTTTTACTACGACGACCACGGCAGCCTGACGTCGGTCGACGAGTATGCCGGCCGCGGTTCGGATGCCGAGTTTGAGTTTGAGTACGAGGTCGAGTACCAGCGCTACTTCTGCAGCAAGCACGAGAAGAACAAGCCGGAGGAGTGGATTCGTCTGGGTGCAGAGTACGACGTCGACCAGGGTAGCTGGAGCAATGACTCCGATTATGGTCGTGAGTGCTTTGCAACCATGTACAAGCTCGATCCGCTGGCGGCCAGACTGAACCCGTTCATCAAGTAGCAACTCGCTCGCAAACCACCCAAAGGGGGCAGACGCCTTTGGGTGGTTTATGCTTGCGGTGCGTTAGGCCAGCAGGTCGACGACGTTAAAGCCGGCGTTGCTCTTGGCGATGACGTCGCGGCCGCCAAAGACGCAGGTGGGCGACGCGGCTGCGATGCGCGTCACATCGGTGCCGAGCGAGCGCAGCTCACCGGGCGTGGCGGCGAGCATCTGGGTGCGGCGCTCCTCGCGTGCGTGCGGATCGAGTCCGGCCAGGTAGGTCGTGTTGCGGCGCTTGGTGAGCGCGTACGGCTTCACCGGTGCGTCCATGCCGCTCACGCAGCTCACGATAAAGCCCTCAAAGGCGGCTTCATCGGGCTCAAAGCTGCCAAGCCATGCACCCGCACGCTCCACGCGCTCAATCGAAGGGTCGATCGCCGGGTCGCGGTAGGTGTAGAACGCCGTCTGGCGCTCGCCGGCTGCGCGGAATCCGCAGCCGTATGCACCGCCCTTCACGCGAATCTCGTTCCACAGGTAGTCGTAGGAGAGCGCGTTGGCAGCCACGGCCCAAGTGCCTGTCACGTCAATGCCCAGGCGACGCGGGTCGCACGCGCTTGCCGCAAAGCAGATGTCGCTGGGGATCACGAAAGCCTCGTGGCGGTCGCACGGCGCCGGCACCACGAGCGCGTCGCGGCCGGCGCCATCGCCCGCGCCAAGCCCCAGGTTGCCCGCGGCATCCCAGTACGCGTCAAAGTCCTCGTTGCTGCCGGTAAAGCTCGCCATGCAGCCATCGGCCACAAAGATGCGGCCTGCCAGTTCGGTAAGCTTGGCGCGCAGGTCGTCCAGGCGCTCGTCAAAGTGGTCGAGCAGATTGCGAAGGAACAGGTAGAAGTTCACGCCCGAAAGCTGCTCGCGCACCACGGCCGAAGGCGAGCTGTAGCTCATCGCGCGACCGAGCGCCGCCGAGTGACCGTTGTTGATAAAGCCCTGCTCAAGCCCAATGCGAATCTGCGTGAGCACGTCGCGCACGCGGTCGGCGTCGGCATCTGCCAAAAGCGTGCTCGACCATACCTCGCGCGGCAGACTCGCCAGTGCATCAATCTTCTCGGACAGGGCGCCGGCGCTCACCAGCAGGTAGGGGCGCACGCCGTCCACGTCGGGCTGGGTCATGACTTCGGTCGTAAAGCTCAAAAAGCCCAGCTTGCCAGCGAGCAAGTTGTCGAGTTCCTCGGCCGAGTGCTCGCGCGTGGGCAGCTGCTTAAGCAGGCGGCAGAGCAGCGTCACATAGGGCAGGTCCTCAAACGCGACGCAGCTCAGGTCGAAATACTGCATGGCGTAGGCCAGGCGGTTGGTAGGGATGTCGTGGCGCAGACAGGGGATGGGCGCGGTCGTGTCCACGACCAGCGGCGGTTCGGGGCGCGCCTCGCCAATGTCGGACACGCGCAGGCGCGGCAGCGTGGCCTTGTCCTCGGGCGTGTCTTCCGCCTCCTGTGCGGCACGCAGTGCGGCCGTGCGCTCGACCACGTCGGCCAGCTCGGCATCGGTCATGGCATCGCGCTTGGCTGCCAGCTCGGCGGCCTCGGCGCTCTCTGCACCCTCGGCGGCGTCCACCGGCACCAGCTCGACGAGCGCCGTGTGGTCGTTTTCCAGCACCAGCTCGCGCAGCAGGTCCTCAAAATAGCTTCCGTCCAGCTCGCTACGCAGCTCCTCGTACACCGGGCCGTACTTGAGCGCCAGCGTCGCGGCGTCGTCATCGTAGAGCCAGGTGCTCAGCGCGTCGCACGCAATGGCCACGCCGTCGGCGATACCGTAGTCGCGCTGGCGCAGGTCGTATTCGTTGCTGCTGATGACGGCTTCCAGACGCTCGCGCGGAACGCCGTGCTCGCACAGGGCGCGGCAGGCATCCTGGAACACACGACGCAGCTCGCGCGCCACGCCGGGCTGCGCGTTTTGCAGCATGATGAGCTCGTAGGGCTGTAGGCTCTCGGCCGCGGTGTAGCTCACCACGTTGCCGCCCAGACCGGCGGCCAGAATGGCCTTCTTAACCGGCGCTTCGTTGGAGCCCAGCAGCGCCTCGAACAGGATGTCCGCTGCGATCGTGCGCTTGCGGTCGAGCGCGCTGCCCAGCACCAGGCCCAGGCCCACCAGGGCGTTCTCGGGCGTGGTGGCCATCTCGACGCGCTTATACTCGCAGGCCACGGGCACCTGCACGCCCAGCGGATTGGGCGCCAGCGCGGATGGGTCCTCGCCGGCGGCAACGGCTGCATCCATGCGGCGGCTCGCGGCGCTCGGCTGCGACAGATAGCGCTCGTCCAAAAAGGCCAGGGCGCGGTCCACGTCCAGGTCGCCGTAGAGCGTGATGTAGGAGTTGGAAGGATTGTAGTGGCGCGCGTGCGTGTCCAGGAACTGCTCGTAGGTGAGCGCGGGAATCGCGCGCGGGTCGCCGCCGCTCTCGTGCGCATAGGCGGTGTCAGGATAGAGCGCGGCGTTGACGGCGTCATCCAGCACGCTCATGGGGTCGGACAGCGCACCCTTCATCTCGTTGAACACCACGCCGTTATAGCGCAGCGTGCCCTCGCGCAGGCTCGCGGAGTTACCGTCGCCCTCGCCCTCGGCGCCCTCCGGCAGGTCCAGCTCGTAGTGCCAGCCCTCCTGCTCAAAAATGGTGGGCTTGGTATAGATGGCCGGGTTGAACACCGCGTCCAGGTACACGTCCATCAGGTTGTACAGGTCCTGTTCGTTGGTGGTGGCGACGGGGTAGATGGTCTTGTCGGGGTAGGTCATGGCGTTGAGAAACGTCTGCATGGAACTCTTGATCAGGTCGACAAACGGCTCCTTGACGGGGAACTTGGCCGATCCGCACAGCACCGAGTGCTCAAGAATGTGGAACACGCCGGTGGAATCGGCCGGCGGCGTCTTAAAGCCAATGGCAAAAGCCTTGTTCTCGTCGTCGCACGCCAGGTACAGCAGGCGCGCGCCCGATGCGGCGTGGCGCAGCACGTAGGCGTCCGAGTCGAGCTCGGGCACGGTCTCGCAGCGCTCGACGGCAAAGCCGTGGCAGGTGGTGCCGGGCACCAGCAGTGTGGCGGCAGCGGCGCGCGGGTCGGTTGAGGTGGTGGGCATATGCAGTCTCCTTTGACGCCCCAGCGGGGGCGAATCGAGTCGAATCCCCGAGAGTATACCCATATGGGGCCTTCGACCAATCTGCCGCACGAGCGTGGATTTTCGGACACACGAGCGTGGATTTCCGGACGCATGCCGAATGAGCGTGGATTTTCGGACGAAATCGGCCGCCAAAAGCCCAAAAACCGTCCAAATATCCACTCTCGATATCCGACCGTTCATAATCCACGCTCATCCGCCGCCCGCACAACTCTCATATCTCATTCGTCTCTAATACGAGAGATAACAGATAGATGAGAGATAAATATGAGAGATAACAATGCTGCAAAGAGACGGGCAACCATGGTATTGTCTCAATATAGATTGTTTTACCAGCAACAACATGTTTAAATGAAACAGATGACAGACATCTTATCTTTCATCTCTCACTCATCTCTAATATGAGAGATAACAGAAAGATGAGAGATAATTACGAGAGATAACTGAGAGACGAGGGAAATCTATCCGCGGCATTCTTCGCAGAACCGAGCGAAAGGACGTGCAGATGAACGAAAACGAACTGACCGGTCTGCTCGAGTCTTTAAGGCGCATGGGCTCGGACGATCTTAACGTCGAGGTCAAGGAGAGCGCCACGACACTTTCCCGCGACGTATGGGAAACGGTCAGCGCTTTCGCAAACACCGCCGGCGGCATCATCGTACTCGGAGTGAGCGAGCACGCGGGTTTTGTCCCAGTTACAAACTTTGAGACCGAGAAAGTGCTCAACCAATTCGTGGCGGGCATGGGCGATGCCGGCGGTCGTGGAAAGCTGGCCAATCCGCCCAAATACACCATTGAGCGCGTGGAGCTCCAGGGCACCGTGGTTCTGGTCATCACGATTGAGGAGCTCGACCCGTCGAGCAAGCCTTGCTATGTCATAGAGCGGGGCGCTCAAGGTGGCAGCTACAAACGCATCGATGACAAAGATGTCCCGCTTTCGTCGACCGAGGTTTTGGCACTGTCGTCATATGAACGGACGAGTCCTAGCGATCGCGATGCGGTGCCCGGCACGAGTGTGGGCGATCTCGACGAGTCGCTGGTCGACCGCACGATAGAGCGTGCCTATTCGTTGACGCCTCGAGCGATGCGCGGTGCGGCGGACAAGAAGACAAAGATGGAGCGTCTGAATTTCCTCGACTTCCAGGGCAATGTTACCAAGGCCGGCCTCCTTGCCGCGGGCGTTTACCCTCAGCAGTTCTATCCCAAGCTCTTCATTGATGTGGCTGTCCACGTGGGAACTCAAAAGGGAGCTGCGGGGCCACTAAGGTTTATGGACCGCACAATCTGTGAGGGAACGTTGGGCGAGATGATCTCGGATGCTGTCGCGGCTGTCGCCAAAAACCTGCGCCGCACCTCGACCGTCCAAGGCATCTCGCGTATCGACTCGCTGGAGATTCCCGAGGAGGTCCTGCGCGAGGCAGTCGCCAACGCGGTTATCCACAGGGAATACGGGGATCGGTTCTGTGGACAATCGATTGCCGTCGACGTTTTTGACGACCGTATCGAGGTGACGAATCCCGGCGGCCTTTATGGAGGGAAGACTCGCGAGAACTTGTTTGACGGCAGCTCCCGATGCCGTAACGCGACGCTCGTGAAACTCATGTCGATTGTCCCGCTGCCGGATGGCGCAGGTTCGCCGGCTGAGGGCAATGGCTCGGGCATCCCGATGATGATCGATGCCATGCGCGCGCATGGTCTGGCCAAGCCCCTGTTCTGCCCGGGGTTCGATCGGTTCAAGGCCGTACTTTACCGTTCAAAGATCGAGCCGGTCGATCATGGCGGGGGCTTAATTGTGACAGCACTCAAACACTACGGCGAGCTGGGGACGCGTGAGCTGGCAGAACGCACGGGGCTTACAATTTCCCAGGTTAGGTCGCGCGTCAACGCGCTCATTGCTCAAGGCGAGCTTGAGCCCACGGCGCCGGCGACGAGCCGCAACCGCAAGTATCGACTGTCAGAGCGCGTGGAATAAATGCGTTAGTGGACGAGGCGACCCAAAAATCGACCCTCGATTGGCGCCCACTAAGGTAAAGCGGTTGTTGCCCAGTCGACGGTGATGCTAAAGACTCGGCTTACGCCGGCATGGCCCCGAACCCGTCCATCAGGAACAGCCTAAGAACCAGTTTGATGACATATCCCGGTTTGACTTCAGCCGTGCCAAAGACGTGACGCTCGGCGAGCTCGCCGCAGTATGCGTAGATATCGCGGATAAGGTCCGCGCCCGAAAGCGTAAACATGTAGCCTGCGTCCGAAAGCGCATTGGGCGCGGCGGGCAACTTGGCCATGTGGCAGAACGTTTGCAGGTCGGGCGCCATAACATTCTGGTAGTCGAGGTGGCCGCTGGCATCCTGTGCGGTACGCTCCAGTTGGCGTACAAAATCCAGCGCTGCCGCTAACACAAAGCTCGGCGTAGGCGCGTTGACGTCCTGAGTGGTCGCCACAAGCCTGCCCGCTGCCTGCGTGACAAGCCATGCGACCTCGCGCTGGCAACGCACGGCCTTGCGCGTAACCGGCTTGATGGACGAAGAAGAAACGCTCCCCTTAGGCGGATTCGAAGCAGCCATAAGACCCTCCCATGAACGACCCGGTCCAACAAGCCCGGATGAAACACGTGCTACATCAGTATACAGGGGAGTGGGATGGAAAAAACGGAGTCGACAGCGTGAACTGCCGGCTCCGGATTGCTTGCCTTAGAGGCCGTACACTTCGACCATGGCTTCGCCAATGCGATGAGGCACGCCGGTGACGCTTGCGAACTGCCCGACGGGCGCTGGATGACGAAGCAATCGTTCTGGTTCAACAAGGGCTATCTGGAGCACATCCTGGGGCTGTAGCGTTTTGGGATTGTTTAACGATCGAGCTCCTGCTCCTCAATGCCTCGATGTCATCTCTATAAATAAATCCCCTCACCGAGTTGCCTGTGAAACTCGGCGTGATGGTCGCGTGCACAGGTAAAGAGCGCCTGGTCAAAGTCGGTGCGCGTGGCCGGGACGCCAAAGACGCCGGCAACTTCGACGCGTACAAACTCCAGTGCCGGCAGCTTGTTGATGGCAGTGAGGGCAAACGGGGACGAGGGCTCCTCGAACAGATAGCGGCTGCCTTGCAGCGCGTCGCAACTGGTGCACGTGTTGCCGAGCGACGGGGCTTTGGAGGCTCGCGCGCCTACGGGCTTGTAGCCGCAGCGCTTAGAAAGATAGTCGCGGATCTCGCCCGGCACGCAGCCAAGAGCGGGCACGATGGCGAGTGCGTTGGCGTTGGCCGTGTCGATGGTAATGTGCCCGGCTTCGTTGGGCGCGTGCGCGATGGCGATGCCCTTGTCGTCATCGGTTCGATAGGGAATGCCGAAGGCCGCGACCGAGGTCTCTTTGTGACACTTCCAGCACTCGCGCTTGCCCAGTACTAGATATATATACGGCGCTGAGGGGTCGGATCGGTCAACACCGGGCAGCCACTCGGCAAAGGGCTCGGGGTTGACGCCGCTGGGTACATACCAGATCTTCTTGGTCCGGTCCCATTTGGCGCCCAGCGCCTTGGCTTCTTCTTTGTGCGAAAAGGGGACATCGAGCTCGGTGCGCATGGCGGCTCCTTGGTGCTGCAGGTGCAAGTGGCTCAAGGATACCGCAGGGCGCAGACATCGCGGCGTTTTGCTTAGAAGTTGCGGTGCGGACTGATTGGTTATGCCGATGGATAGATCGGCAAGTAGATGGTCGGCTTTTGGCCAGTTGGGCGGTTGGAGCAGCTTGCGGCGCAGTTTTGTGCCTGGCTATTGTTGATGTTGGGGTATTGAATTTGTTTGGCAGCCATTCGTCAGGTGAATTGATGCTACGTTGCGATGACGGTTGGAACTGCCAGCGGATTTGGCGACATAAAACAAAACAGCCCAGAGGACATAGCCTCTGAGCTGCGAACATTTGGTGGGCGTTAGAAGATTTGAACTTCTGACCTCTTCCGTGTCAGGGAAGCGCTCTCCCCCTGAGCTAAACGCCCGATCAAGGGTGCGCAAGCGCGCAAGGGATAATATAACGGAGCCTGAACTCGGTGGCAAGAACATTTTTAAAAATCGCTTACATTGTGGAATTCGGGGCTTTGTCATATCCATTTCAAAAGAGCCTGCTGCCGCGATTTGGCTGTCGCATAATGCAAGGCCATTGCGGTATCGAGCCATGGAAAGACGCCTGCGGAATTGTCCTACCGATAAGCGGACAAGCCTTCGGCTGGTGCCTTCGCCGTGGTAAGGTAAGCCGAATTGCTTCCAGACTGTTTCGGGGGAGTGGAATGAGCAAAGAGTGTGTCGAGCAGGTCGAAGGCGCAGGGGCTTCGGTGCCGATGACCGATATATCGAACATTGATGTGCCCGAGGGCACCGATGAGCTCAGCCGTAGCACCCGCCGCGCTTGGCGCGAGCGCCTGAACAGCGCTTCGACGCGCAAGATGATCACGGGCGTCTTGGCTACGCTGGTGGGCGGTTCGTTTTGGGGCTTCTCGGGCACCAGCGCGAGCTTTCTGTTCGATACCTACCACGTCGACACCTTGTGGCTTATGAGCGTGCGTCAGATTCTCGCCGGTCTACTCTTTATGGCCGTGGTTGTTACGCGCGACCGCGAGCGCCTGATTAAGCTCTGGACCACACCCGCCGATCGCAAGCAGCTGCTGCTCTTTACCGCCTTTGGTCTGCTGTTCAACCAGTTTTGCTATCTTTCGGCCGTGCGCCTGACGAACGCCGGAACCGCGACGGTGCTCCAGTGCCTGCAGCTCGTTATCATCATGGGCTACACCTGCGTGACCGATCGCCGCATGCCGCGTACTCGCGAAGTTATCGGCATTGGCCTGGCTCTGGGTGGAACCTTTTTAATCGCCACCGGCGGCGACCCCACCAGCCTGAATATCTCGCCGCTTGGCCTGGCAGCAGGTCTTATGTGTGCGGTCAGCGCCACGTGTATGGCGGTGATTCCCGCCAAGATCCTGCCCGAATACGGCAGCCCCATCGTCACGGGCTCGGCAATGCTCACGGCGGGCGTGGTCTCGTGCGTCTTCGTGCAGCCTTGGGCGCATATGCCGGTACTCGACGCTGCCGGCGTCGAGGCGCTCGCGGTATTCGTGGTTATCGGCTCGTTTTTTGCTTACATGCTCTATATGCAGGGCGTTAAGGACATCGGCTCGGTGCGTGCGAGCCTCATCGGAACTGTGGAGCCGGTTTCGGCGACCATCACCAGCGCCGTTATGCTGGGCACGGTGTTTTTGCCGACCGACCTTATCGGCTTTGCCATGATCATCGTGATGATGTTCCTCACGGTGTAGCTGGCGCCGCCGCCAAGACAGAAAAGGTGTTGTGCCGCATTTTCGCCAATTGATGTCCGTGTCTGGAGTTTAGCTGTCGATGCTCAAAATGCCATAGACTAGTAACGTTATGGACTTTTTCATTGCGACTCAATTGCGAGGATTTCTTTATGGCTGGTAATCACTTTAAGGGCAGCGATAGCGGCCGTCCTGCAGTTCCGCCGCGTCCGAACGGGGCTGGTAAGGCCGGCACGCCGGGCGGCGCTGGACAGGGCGGTTCCGGTAAGCGCGTGTCCCCGGGCGAGACGGCGATGTTTACCGCTCTGTACGAGCAGTCTCAAAAGGCAAAAAAGACCGGCCGTGCAAGAGGGAATGTCTTTGCGGGCGGCGCAACCTCCGCGTCGCAGCCGAGCGGGGCTCCTTCGGTACCTGCGAACAACGCAGGTGCTGCCAACGCCGCAAATGCCGCCGGCAACGTTAATGCCGGCAAGGCCGCCAACAATACTCCCTCTGCCGGTGGCGCGGGGCTTACGGGTAACCTTGGCACGATTTACACCGGTGCCTCCGAGACTGGCACGTTCGCCCGCCTGGATGATAGCGGTGCCGAGTTTGCGGGCTCGGGTTCCAAGGAAGATTATTACGATTTTGGCTTGAACTACGGTAGCGACGCTTCGTCGAGTTCGACCTCTGACGGTCTGGTCCGTCATCGCCATCGCAAGGGCGAACGCAAAAAGCGTCACACCGGCGCCATTATTGCCGCTGTAGTCGCGGTGCTTCTCGTTGCGCTTGGCGCAAGCGGCTTTATGCTGCTTAACTCGGCAAAGACCGTAAAGAGTGAAGCGAAGGAGGCCGTCGAGATTGTCGGTGGCCTTAAGGACAAGGTCACGTCGGGCGATTTTTCGACGCTGCCTGACGACGCGAAGAAGATTGATGAGCTTTGCGACAGCATGAAGGCGGAGACCTCGAGCCCGCTGTGGACGGCGGCTTCGTTTATCCCGGTGTATGGCAGCGACATCAATGCGGCCCGCACCATGATCGACGCCCTGTCCGATGTCTCGAGCAATGCGCTGGTTCCCATGGCCGATAACCTTTCGCAGGCCACGCCCGGCAAGCTGTTTCAGGACGGCATGATTAACGTGTCCGCGCTGCAGGCGGTCGCCGATTCGCTTTCCAGCAGCTCGAAGGTGTTCAAGAGCGCCAACGAGAAGATCCAGGGCATTGGCGATACTCATATTTCCCAGGTGACCGAGCTGGTCGATAAGGCCAAGGACGGCTTTGCCACCCTCAACGGCGCGGTTGACGCGGCGGAGAAGGTCGCCCCCGTCCTTCCCCAGATGCTCGGCGCCAACGGCCAGACGCGCAACTACCTTATGTACGCCATGAACAACGTCGAGATTCGTGCCTGCGGCGGCTTTGGCGGTTCGCAGGGCCTGATTTCGGTCACCGACGGCCAGATGTCGATCGGTGAGTTTGTTCCCCGCATTGGACTCAGCGAGGACGAGGCGGTCGAGAGCGTCGACGAAGAGGATGAGGCGTTGTTCGGCAACCACAGTAACCTGTACAACTCGGGTAACGCGTATTCGCCCGATTGGCCCCGCAACTCGCAGCGTGTCGCCGCGCTGTGGAAGTCCCAGTATGGGCAGGACGTTGACGGCGTCGTGGGTATCGACCCGGTGTTCCTGCAGTATCTGCTGGGCCTCGTCGGTAATGTCTCGCTGCCCGACGGAACGGTTGTCGACGGCACCAACGCCGCAAAGGTCCTCATGCACGATGTGTACTGGAACTATCCGGTCGAGGAGTCTGACGGCATCTTTGCATCCGTCGCCAGCGCTGCCTTCGACAAGATCCTTGGCGGTATCGGCGATGTCGATGTTACGAAGCTTGTCAGCGCCGTTGAGCGCGGTGCCGAAGAGGGCCGCCTGATCGCGTGGATGAAAAACGATGACGAGCAGAACGCTATCAAGGAGATGAACATCGACGCCTCGCTGCCCGATCCGGATGACCCGAGTGAAGATCCCGTTGCCGGCGTTTACTTTAACAACCTGAGCTTCTCCAAGCTCGACTGGTACCTGAATGCCGATACGCAGATTGGCCAGGGCGTCAAGAACGGTGACGGCACGTGCTCGTATCGCATCACCGTTACCCTGACGAACATCATGACGCAGGAGGAGGCAGGCAAGCTGCCCGACTACGTCGCGGCGAGCGCACCCGATGCAGCGCGCGACGACGAGCGTCTGAATGTCTCGTTGTTTGCACCGACGGGCGGCAACATTACTGACCTGACCGTTGAGGGCACCCAGTTTGGTCTTGGCGCCGCTACGTGGCATGGAATTCCCTTCTATTCGGGCACCGTTGACCTGCATGCTGGCGAGACGACGACGATCACATATACGCTGACCACGTCAGCCGAGGCGGGGGACAAGCCGCTTACGCTGCGTCAGACTCCTACATGCCAGGCGGCTCGCGACAGCGCGTCGGCGTAGGGTTTTTCTGGTAGCGCAGATAATCGAGTACCATTTTGGGGCGGACAGGCAATCTGTTCGCCCCTATTTTGTAAGGAGAGCGCATGAAGTACTTTGGCACCGACGGCTTTCGCGGTGAGGCTAACGTTGGGCTGACGGTAGAGCACGCTTATAAGATTGGCCGTTTTGTGGGCTGGTATTACGGCGCCAACCGCGAGCGCAAGGCGCGCGTGATCGTGGGCAAGGACACCCGTCGCTCGAGCTATATGTTCGAGGCGGCGCTGGTGAGCGGCCTGGTCGCGAGCGGTGCGGACGCCTATATGCTGCACGTGATCCCCACGCCGGGCGTAGCGCATCAGACCGTGGAAGGCTGCTTCGATTGCGGCATCATGATCAGCGCGAGCCACAACCCGTTTTGCGATAACGGCATTAAGCTCGTCAATAGCGACGGTTTTAAGATGGACGAGGACGTACTGGAGCTCATCGAAGACTACATCGATGGCAAGAGCGAGGTACCGCTGGCCACGGGCAACCACATCGGCGCCACGGTGGACTATATGCAGGGCCGCAACCGCTACATCGCTTCGCTCATCGCCAGCGCGAACTTTTCGTTGCAGGGCGTCAAGATCGGTATCGACTGCGCCAACGGCTCGGCTTCCTCGGTGGCCAAGCCGGTGTTTGACGCGCTCGGTGCCGACGTGCGCGTGATCAACGCCGCGCCCGATGGCTTTAACATCAACGTCGACTGCGGCTCCACGCATATGGAGCGCCTGCAGCGCCACGTGGTGGAGCAGGGCCTGGACGTGGGCTTTGCCTATGACGGCGATGCCGATCGCTGCTTGGCCGTTGACGAGCGCGGTCGCGTGGTAGACGGCGACCAGATCCTGTACGTGTGTGGCGTGTATCTGAACAAGCACGGTCGCCTTTCGGGCGGTACCGTGGTGCCGACGATCGCCAGCAACTTTGGTCTGGTCAAGTCGCTGGAGCTTGCCGGACTGAGCGCCGTGACCAGCGGCGTGGGCGACCGTCACGTGTATGCCAAGATGCGCGAGGGCGGCTACAGCCTGGGCGGCGAGCAGACGGGCCATACGATCTTTGGCGATATCGAGCGCACGGGCGACGGCATTATGACCTCGCTGCGCGTGATGGAAGTGATTCGTGCCGAGCGCGAGACGCTCTCGCAGCTCACGGCTCCGTGCAAGCTGCTGCCGCAGGCGCAGGTTGCCGTGCGCGTAGCGGATAAGGACGCCGCGCTCGAGAACATGGGCGTGCAGAACGCCATCGCCGAGGCCGAGACTGCGCTGGCAGGCGAGGGCCGCGTGCTCGTGCGCAAAAGTGGAACCGAGTCGGTGATTCGCGTGCTGGCCGAAGCCCCCGACCAAGCCGCCGCCGACGCCGCCATGAAGCGCATCGCCGCCGCCCTGGAAGCTCTATAGTTACGCGGTTTTACCAAACCGCGTAACTGCTCGACGCTGCAAACGGCCCCAAGCGGCAATCTGACGTTCAATTTCAAGGGCGCGACCAGAAGGTCAGCGCCCTTTCATTTCACGTTATCTTGCTCGCTTGGGGTCGTTTTCTCTGACGTCGCCAAGACATTAGCGTCAACGAGCTACTCATTGGGGACAGTCTTTGCCGATTGGCCGGTTTGCTGGCCGGATGGGCAAGGACTGTCCCCAACTGCCGGCAGAAAGGGAACGTCCATTACAGTCGAAATTGTCAGCCC
>CATYIU010000032.1:0-23824 GCA_958407445.1 uncultured Collinsella sp. | reverse complement strand
AGCACGCGGCTGTTAACCGCGCTGTTGTAGGTTCGAGTCCTACCCGGGGAGCCAGAGTTTCTCAGCCCATTCTGCTGGGCTTTTTAATTCCTCGGTAGCTCAATGGTAGAGCACGCGGCTGTTAACCGCGCTGTTGTAGGTTCGAGTCCTACCCGGGGAGCCAGGTTGTAGAACCCGTCGCTTATGCGGCGGGTTTTTTCATGCCGCGACCACTTGACTCGAACGTTGCCATATCAACATTTCGTGTCGAGGATGTAATCCCGCGACCCACCACCTCAACATGGCGCGGTCGTTGTAGAATATTGCAATGATTGCTCCCACGACATGGTGCCGCGAGCACCAGATAAGGAGATTCTTGTGTCTGAGACCATTAACGGCAGCCTGAGCGTCTCGAACGACGTTATTGCCGATATTGCCGGTTATGCCGCGATGACGTGCTACGGCGTTGTCGGAATGGCTGAGCAGCTCCAGGGCGCCGAGAGCGTGCGCCTGCTTGCCGGCCAGCGCCTCCGCAAGGGCGTGCTTGTCTCCGCCGACGAGAACGGCCTTACGGTCGATCTTCACGTCGTGCTCGAGAACGGCGTCAACATGAAGTCCGTCTGCCACAATCTTTCGAGCTCCGTTGCCTTCACCCTGCAGGAGATCGCCCAGATCGATCCCGCCAGCCTTAAGATCGGCATCCATATCGACGCGCTCAAGAGCCGTCTGAACTAGCATCCGAAAACGGAGATTCAAATACCCATGATTGCAAAGACCATTCGCACCTGTTTTCCGATCGCTGCGGCTGCCGTTTCCGACAAGGCCGAGGAGATCAACAAGCTCAACGTCTTCCCCGTGCCCGACGGCGACACCGGCACCAACATGTCGCTCACGCTCGCCTCGGTGACCAAGGAGCTCTCCGCCCTTCCCGCCGATGCCGACATGGAGGCCATTGCCGGCGCCATCACCCACGGCTCCCTGATGGGCGCCCGCGGTAACTCCGGCGTCATTACCTCGCAGATCCTGCGCGGCGTGGCCGAGGGCCTTGTCTCCGCCGACGAGCCCATTACGTCCGCCACCATCGCCTTCGCCTTCCGTCGTGCCGTCAAGGTGGCCTTCCAGGCCGTCCGCAAGCCCATCGAGGGCACGATCCTCACGGTGCTGCGCGATGTCTCGACCAAGGCCGACGAGTGCGAAAAGAAGAAGTTCTCGGCCGAGGATGCGCTCGACGCAATCGTCGTCGAGGCCTACCAGTCCGTCGCACGCACGCCCGACCTGCTGCCCGTCCTCAAAGAGAACGGCGTGGTCGACTCCGGCGCCTTCGGCTTTGCCATCTTCCTGGAGAACTTTGTGGCTGCAGCACTTGGTCGCAGCACCGTTGTCGAGGATTTCTCCGCTACGTTCGATTCCGCTGGCTCTGCACGCGATGCCGCTCTTGGCCGCGTTGAGATCGAGGCCAACGACGATTGGGAGGGCTCGGAGTTCCGCTACTGCAACGAGTTCCTCTTTAAGGCCGACGCCCCGTTTGACGAGGATGAGTGCCTTAAGTTCCTGGGTTCCATGGGCGACTGTGAGCTACTCGTGGGCGCCTACCCCGATTACAAGATCCACGTGCACTCCAACACCCCCAACCTGGTGCTCGAGCACATGCTTCAGCTTGGTCAGATCTACGAGGTCTTTATCCACAACATGGAGATGGAGGCCCACGACCGTACCGCCAAGATTCATGAGGACCAGGAAAAGGCCGCCGAGCCCGCCAAGGCGCTGGGCTTTGTCGCCGTTGCCGCTGGGTCCGGCGAGGCAGACATCCTCAAGTCCCTCGGCGTCGACGTGATCGTGTCGGGTGGTCAGACCATGAACCCCTCGACTGCAGACCTGCTGGGCGCTGTTGACCAGGTCAACGCGACCTCGGTCATCATCCTGCCCAACAACGGCAACATCCGCATGGCCGCTGAGGCCGCTGCCTCAGCCTGCACCGACAAGAAGGTCGCCGTCGTTCCCACCAAGACCGTTCCGCAGGCCTTCTCCGCGCTGTTCGCGGTCCTGCCCGATTCCGAGCTCGAGGATGCCGTCGCCGCTATGGTCGACGCCATCAGCGAGGTCCGCGATGGCGAGGTCACCCGCGCCGTGCGCGACTCCAGCGCCTCCGACGGTTCGCCAATTCACTCCGGTGACGTCATGGGCATCATTGCCGGCTCCATCGATGTGGTCGGCTCCGACGTGAAGCAGGTCACGCTCGATTGCATCAACCGCATGCAGGAGGAAGAGGAGGGCGACGCGCTGACGATTCTGGCCGGCGAGGAGCTGTCCGATGAAGCCTTCCAGGAGATCGTCGACGCTATCGAGGAGGCTCAGCCCGACCTGGAGATCGACGCCCATCGTGGCGAGCAGCCGCTCTATCCCGTGATCTTCTCGATCGAGTAGGCATCTGCCCATGTCCGAGCTCTGCTCCGTGCCGCGCGTCTCGGATCGCTTTGCCCAGAGCAATGCGCTCGACGAGGATATCGCGCGACTCAAATATGTTTCGGGTAAACGTGAGGAGGCCCTTCGCCGTCTGGGTATTCGGACGGTGGGGGACCTCCTTCTCCATATCCCTCATCGATACCTCGACTTTACGCGTTCCTGGTCTATTGAGATGGCGCCCATCGGTACCGTGTGCACGATAGTCGCCACGGTTGACCGTATCGTCCAAAAGCAGCCTCGCCCGCGTATGCAGGTGACCGAGGTCTCGCTCGTGGACGAGACGGGCGTGCTGCAGGTCGTCTTTTTCCGCCAGCCCTGGATTGCCCAGCAGCTTAAGCGGGGCGACCGCCTGGCCGTGATGGGTAAGGTCGAGTTTGCCTACGGCTTTAAGCAGATGGCCTCGCCGCATTTCGAAAAGCTCGAGGGCGGGCGTGCCGCGGGCACCATCCTGCCGGTCCATTACGTGAGTGATGGCGTGAGCCAGGCGTGGATGCGCCGCATCGTGAGCGGCGCGCTCGAGGTCGTCGGCAATCCCTTCGATCCGATTCCCGCACGCTTGCGCGTCAAGCGTCGCCTGATGAGCAATGCCCGGGCGCTTCGCTCGATCCATTTTCCGTCGAGTATGGCCGAGCGTGATATCGCGCGCGCACGCCTTGCCTACGAGGAGTGCCTCTACCTTCAGCTGGCGCTGCGCTTGCGCAACGACGGCGGCTTGGTCGAGGTCGTTCCCTATGCCCATGCCGCGGGCGGGCACCTGGCGGCGCTCAAGGAGGCCCTGCCGTTTTCGCTGAGCGACGAGCAGGAGGCCGCGTTCCAAGACATCCTGCACGACATGTGCGATGGCGGGCGCGTGATGAACCGCCTACTGCTGGGCGACGTCGGTACCGGCAAGACGGCCGTCGCCGCTTGCGCGCTGGCCGTCGCGACCGATTCGGGTACTCAGTCCTGCGTTATGGCGCCTACGGGCGTGCTGGCGCGCCAATATGCCGATAAGACCGGCCCTTTGCTCTCGCAGGCTGGCATGTCCTGGGCGCTCCTGACGGGTGCCACGCCGGTGGCCGAGCGCGAGCAGATCCATGCGCAGCTGGAATCGGGCGAGCTCGACGTGCTCTTTGGTACCCATGCGGTCCTTTCGGATGACGTGGCGTTTAAGCATCTGTCGCTTGTCGTCATCGACGAGCAGCACCGCTTTGGTGTGGGCCAGCGCAATGCCCTGCGTGCCAAGGGCCCGGGCGCCGACCTGCTCGTTATGACGGCCACGCCTATCCCGCGCACGTTGGCGCTTTCGGTCTACGGCGATCTGGACACGAGTATCATCCGCCATCGGCCCGTCCCTGGCGCTGGCGTGATGACGCGCGTCCTCACCGAGTCGAGTCGCGACCTGGCCTATGGCGCCATTCGTGAGGCGCACGAAAAGGGGCAGCAAGCCTACGTGATTTGCCCGCTCGTGGAGCCGAGCGATTCGGCCGATGAGCTCGAAGACGTGCCCGGCATCGCTCGCGACGACGAAGGCCGCGTGTCCGTGCCTGTGCCGTTGCACGACACGGCGACCGAGCTCGATCGCCTTCGTCTGGCGTTACCGGGGCTTACCATCGAGCGTCTTCATGGCCGCATGCCGGCGGGGGAGAAGGACCGCGTGATCGATGCCTTTAAGCGCGGCGAGATCGATGTGCTCGTCTCGACCACGGTGGTCGAGGTGGGCGTCGACGTGCCCAACGCCACCGTCATGGTCATCGAGAACGGCGAGCGCTTTGGGTTGGCGGCCTTGCACCAGCTGCGTGGGCGCGTAGGCCGCGGCAGCGTGTCGGGTACGTGCCTGGTCATGACGCACTCCAAGGGCAACGGCGGCGCGTCGGCGGCACAAGAACGCCTCCAGTCGCTCGAGAAGACCTCGGACGGCTTTACGCTCGCCCAGATGGACTTGCGTCTGCGCCACGAGGGTGAAATCCTGGGTTACCGCCAGCATGGCGGCGTGACCTTGCGCTTTGTTGACCTCGATGCCGACGAGGAATTGATCGAGTGGGCCCATTTGGACGCGGTCGAGCTCTTGCGGTATGCTTGCAACCTTGACTCCGTGGCGACGCGCCCCTTGCGCGATGCGGTCGCCATGCGGTATCGACACATCTTTAAGGAGGTCAGCGGAGGATGAGAATCATCGGCGGCGAATGGCGCGGTCGTAAGATCGAGGAGCCCCGTGGTCGCGATGTCACCCGCCCCACGACCGATCGCGTGCGCGAGGCGTGCGCATCTATGGTCATGTCGGCATTCGACTTCGATCTGGACGAGGTCCGCGTGCTGGATGCCTTTGGCGGCTCCGGTGCCTTAGGGTTAGAGATGCTCTCGCGTGGCGCCCACTCGCTTACTACGTTTGAGATCGACCGCAATGCCGCCCGCCTGATCACCAAGAATATTGAGTCGCTGTGCCGCGACCGCTCGCGTTGGCGTGTTGTTACCGGCGACGTGCTGGCGAGTGCCTCGCGCGGGCGTGTGCCGGGCGGCCCCTTTGATCTGGTCTTGCTCGACCCACCATATGCTTTTGGCGCCGAGCCGGTCGAGGAGCTGCTGTGCAATCTTGCCCAGCTGGGCTTGCTGGCGCCGGGGGCCTACGCGCTGTTTGAGCATGCCGCGGCCGACGCGGGTGCTCACCCGGCTGGCTTTGAGACCGTGCGGGAGAAGCGCTACGGCATAACCTCGGTTGACTTGCTGCGCTGGGTTGCCGCGGACGAGAACAACGATGCCGACGACAGCAATAATGACGAGGACGCGCCTTCGGAGGATGCCCATGAATGACACCATCAACCGCGTGATCGTCCCGGGCACCTTCGATCCCATCACGTTTGGCCACATCGACGTGATTCGCCGCGCCCGCCGCATTTTTCCCAGCGTGATCGTGGCCGTTGCCGAGTCGCAGGGAAAAAACGGCGTGGGCACCACGTTTATGCTCGACGAGCGCGTGGCGCTGGCCCGTGAGGCGCTCGGTGATATTGACGGCGTTGAGGTGCTACCCTTCACCGGCCTCTTGGTCGATTTTGCCCGCGAACAGGGGGCAGGAGCCGTGGTTAAGGGTCTGCGTGCCATGACCGACTTTGAGTACGAGTTGCAGCAGGCCGACCTTAACTACCGCCTGGATAACGAGCTGGAGTCCATCTTCGTCATGAGTGCGCCGCAGTACGGCTATATCTCGAGCTCGGTGGTTCGCCAGATTGCCTCGCTCGGTAGCGACGTCTCTAATTTTGTTCCGCCCAATGTGGTCAAGGCGCTCAAACATCGCTTTTCGTGACGTTTTTTAATGCCTGGTGGCATGTGGTAAACTAACACGATGATATGTTACCTATGAAAGGAGACCGGATGCCGGGCGAGAATTTTCCTGGCGACAGGATCGTGAGTCTTGTCGACGAGCTCGAGGGGCTCATCGAAGAGGCTAAGACGCCGTTCGGCAAGAACGCCC
Organism: uncultured Collinsella sp.; assembly: GCA_958407445.1. Classification (GTDB taxonomy): domain Bacteria; phylum Actinomycetota; class Coriobacteriia; order Coriobacteriales; family Coriobacteriaceae; genus Collinsella. The sequence continues at coordinate 17,934 of CATYIU010000032.1, read as the reverse complement.
AGATGAAGGTTATCGACGCCGACGTCTTCTTTAACATCCTCGACGAGATCCGCATGAGCTATCCCGAGGAATGGCAGAAGTCCCGCCGTATCCTCAAGGAGCGCGAGGAGCTTATGGCTTCCGCCGCCGCTCAGGCCGATTCCATCATCGCCGATGCTCAGCAGCAGGCCCTCACCATTGCCGGTGAGCAGGAGATCGTCCGCTTAGCTCAGCAGCAGGCCGACGACATTCGCGACCGTGCCCAGCAGTATGAGCGCGAGACGCGCTATGCCGCCGAGGATTACGCCGAGCAGGTCTTTACGCACCTCGAGGAGAACCTCAAGAGCCTGACCGGCACGGTGACCCGTTGCCGTCAGCAGCTCAACGAGGGTGCCGCCCAGCAGAATGGTCAGTGGTAATGGCTGAGTTCCCGAACGTTACCGTCGATCTTTCCGAGCAGCTCGAGTTTCCTGGGGATTCGTATCCGCTGACCGGTAAGGTCGATGTTGCCACCTATACGGTGGGCGAGAAGGAGTACCAGCTGCAGGACGGCATCGACTACGATGTCGTCTTTACCAATGCCGGCACCGGTGTTCTGCTTACGGGCATGGTCCGCGCGCACGCCACCGGTGAGTGCGACCGTTGCCTGGAGCCCGCTTCGTTTGATATCGCCGGTGAGATCGAGGAATTCTATCTCTTTAACGAGCCCGAGGATCCCGAGGCCTACGAAGACGGCTACGAGCTGCTGGGCGAGGATCGCATCGTCGATCTGGGTGAGCCCATCAACGACGCGGTTGTCATGGACACGCCGTTCGTTGTCCTGTGCAAGCCCGATTGTCGCGGCCTATGCCCCACCTGCGGCATCAATCTCAACGTCGAGCAATGCGATTGCGCCGCTCAAGCAGAGGCCGAATGGGCCGCTGCCACGGAAAATCCATTTGCAGCATTGAAGAATCTCAAGCTTGACGAGTAAAACTGTGGTAGTATCGCTACTTGCGCGTAATCGCCACACTGGATAGTTCATAAGGAAGGTCACTATGCCCGTACCTAAACAAAAGCAGGGTCGTATCCGCACTCACACCCGTCGTTCCGCCAACATGAAGATCTCGGCTGCGGCTCAGTCCACGTGCCCCCGTTGCGGCGCTGTCAAGCTCCCGCACCACGTGTGCCCCAGTTGCGGTTTCTACAAGGACCGCGAGGTTATCGTTACCGAGTAACTGTATACTCTGGATGCGATGCCGTTCCAACTGGAACCACAATGGCCGGCTCAATGAGTCGGCCATTTTTGTATAAGGAGTATGTATATGAGTAACGTTCGCGTTTGTGTAGACGTTGTGGGCGGAGACGAGAAACCTCAGGTTGTTCTCGATGGTATCGAGGCTGCACTTGCCGCCGATCCCGATATCGAGGTCCTGGCAGTCGGTCCCGCCGAAATCGTCAATCTCTTTGCCGCGGCCCATGCACGTGTGGAGGCTCTGGAAGCCCCTGACATTATCGCCATGGATGACGATCCCATTCGCGCCGTGATGACCAAGCGCAAGTCCTCGATCGTGCTTGCCTGCCGCGCCATCAAAAAGGGCAACGCGGACGCGTTTTTCTCCGCCGGCTCCACCGGCGCCATGACCGCTGCCGCGACCGCCTACGTCACACCGTTTAGATATATGGCCGAAGGCAAGAAGCAGCCGGTGCGCCCCTGTTTGACCAATGCGCTGCCCAATCGTGCCGGCGGCCTGACGGTGCTGTGCGACATGGGCGCCAACCCCGATGTCGAGGTGGACGACATGGTGCGTTTTGCCCAGATGGGTAGCGCTTATGCCCGCGTTGTCCTGGGCATCGAGCATTCTCGCGTGGGCTTGCTTGCCAATGGCACCGAGGACGAGAAGGGCTCCAACTTTACCAAGGCCTGCTTTCCGGCCATGAAAGCCGCCGTTCCCGGCTTTGTGGGTAACTGCGAAGGCACCGATCTTACGTCGGGCAATTTTGACGTCGTGGTCGCCGACGGCATGTCGGGCAACATTGCGCTCAAGGCCACCGAGGGCGCTGCCAAGTTTTTGTTGCAGGAGCTCAAGGGCGTCTTTATGTCTTCGCTTGGCACCAAGATCGCCGCGCTGCTCATTAAAAAGCAGATGCGTGAGATAAAGGCCAAGCTCTCTGGCGACGCCAAGGGCGGCGCGATTCTTTTGGGCCTGCGCGGCGTGGTTCTGATCGGCCATGGCGCCACCTCGGTCGAAGCTGTTAAAAACGGTACGCTTGCGGCGGCCGAAGCCGTGCGCGCCGGGCTGGTCGAGAATGTCGCCAACTCCATGGACGGCATCGTTTTGTAAGAGCGAGTTAGAGCGCTGTTATGTGCCTCGCGGCCTGCTTCGTGGGGTAGAATCAGAACCGTGTCTTGGTACCGCCCGGGCGGTACCATTCTTTTGGTATTCATGCACTATGAGAGGAAGCGCTATGGACCGCTCCGAAATCTTCGACAAGATCGCCGAGGTCGCTGCTGACGTTCTGGGCGTCAATGTTGCCGAAATTAGCGATGAGACCACCTTTGACGACCTCGATGCCAACTCGCTCGAGCGCCTGCAGCTGGTTACGGCTATCGAGGACGAGTTTAATCTCGAGATCGATGACGAGACCCTGCTCTCGCTCAACTCTGTCGCCGACGCCGTCGACGCGATTGAAAACGCCAGGGAGGCCTAGGTCTTGGCTTTATCCGAACGACTTACGCGCGCCCAGGAGATTCTGGGCCACGAGTTCAATGACAAGGTGCTGCTGCGCGCGGCCCTTACGCATCCTTCGGCCGTCGAAGGCCAGCCAGTCTCGGCAAGCTACGAGCGCCTTGAGTTTTTGGGCGATTCCATTTTGGGCGCCGTGGTGGCCCGTTCGCTCTTTGAGTCCTATCCCGAGTTTGACGAGGGGAAGCTCACGCGCCTGAAGGTATCCTTAGTGTCGGGCGCCACGCTGTCCGAGGTGTCGCATGAGTTGGGCATCGACGACATCATCATCTTTGGTGCCTCCGAGACCGGTACCGGCGCGCGCGGCCTGCACTCGGCGCTCGAGAACGTCTATGAGTCGCTCGTGGGTGCGCTGTACCTGGATGCCGGCTGGGATGTTGCGGCGGACTTTATCCATCGTACGCTCAAACCGCACCTGGCCTCCGAGCGTGCCGAGCACCCTGCGAACCCCAAGTCGTTCTTGCAGGAGTGCGTGCAGGCAGACGGCCATGAGCCTCCCGCGTATAAGCTGGTCGGCTCCGAGGGCCCCGCGCATGCGCCCACCTTTACCGCTGTGGTGCTCATCGACGGTATTCGCCAGGGCCGCGGCTCCGGCTCCTCAAAGAAGGAAGCCGAGGGAGCCGCTGCACTCGAGGCACTTGACCGCATGGGCTACACCACCAACGGCGTGATTCTCAACAAGAAGCCTGTTTAAGCGAGGAACCGTGTATCTCAAGTCCCTCACGCTCAAAGGGTTCAAGTCGTTTGCCGACCGCGCCCATATGACGTTTGAGCCGGGCCTGACCGTCATCGTCGGTCCCAACGGCTCGGGAAAATCGAACATCTCTGACTCGATTCTGTGGGTCCTGGGCGAGCAGAGCGCCAAGCAGCTGCGCGGCCAGGCCATGGAGGATGTCATCTTCTCGGGCTCGTCAGCGCGCAAGCCGGTGGGTGTCGCCGAGGTCACGCTGGTGCTCGATAACTCGGACCATATGCTGCCCGTCGACTTTGACGAGGTCGCCATCACCCGTCGTATGTATCGCTCGGGCGAAAGCGAGTACCTCATCAACTCGAGTCCGTGCCGCCTGATGGACATTCAGGACATCCTGCACGATTCGGGCTTGGGCAAGGATACGCATTCCATCATCAGCCAGGGCAAGCTCGACGCCATTTTGCAGAGCCGCCCCGAGGAGCGCCGCGCCCTCATCGAGGAGGCCGCCGGCATCTCCAAGCACAAGCGCCGCAAGGAGCGTGCGCTCAAAAAGATTAAGTCGATGGACGAGCACCTGACGCGTGCCCGCGACATCAATAAGGAAATTGCCCGTCAGCTGCGACCGCTGGAGCGTCAGGTCGATCGTGCGCGCAAGTACAAAGAGCTGTCCTCGCGCGCGAACGAGCTTACGCAGATGCTGGCCGTCGACGAGCTGCGTTCGCTGCAGTCGCAGTGGAACGACTTGGAGAGCCGCTCCAAGGAAGGTGCCGCCGAGCTGGAGCTTGCGCAGTACCGCTTGGGCGAAAAGGAGCGCGAGCTCGAGAAGCTCCAGGTCATGCTCGAGGAAAAGGGCCTGTTTGTGGGCGATCTGGGCGAGCAGCGCCGCCATATGCAAGATGTGGTCGGTCGCATTAACTCCGATATGCGTCTGCTCGAGGAAAAGGGCCACAACATGGTGTCGCGCCTGTCTGACATGCGCGGTCAGATTTCGAGCTCCGAGCATCAGCGTCGTCGCGTGGTCGAGGAGCTTGAGGACGCGCGTGCGCAGCTTGAGGAAGTGACCGGTGCGCATATGCAGGCCCAGGAGGACGTTGACGCCGCTGGTCCTGCCGCCGCCGAGCTCCACGAGCGGCGCGTGGCGCTCGACAATCAGATTTCGAAGCTTACGCGCGAACAACGCGATGTGCAGCGCGTAGCCGATAACGCCGCGCTCGAGCTCGCCAAGGTGAAGGATTCCTTGAGCAATGCCGAGGTCGAGGACAACATGTATGCCTCGCGCCTGGAGCAGATCGATGAACAGCTCGAGGAGGTCACGGCCTCGCTCGAGAGCCGTCGCGACCGCGCCGAGGAGCTTGAGGGCGCTCTTGAGGAAGCGCGCCAGGCCCAGGCCGATGCGCGTGAGGCCACCGAGGTCGCCCGTGCAGCCCTGAAGGACTTGCGTAATCGTGAGAGTGAGGCGCGCAACAAGCTGTCCGAGGTGCGCTCGGAGCTTGCCAGCCAAAAGAAACTCGATGCCCGCATGGCCGACAGCTCGCCGCTCGTGAGCCGTCTGGTGGGTGCGCTGGGCGATGATGTTTCGGGCCGCCTGGGTGACGTGCTCGAAGCCCCGCGCGAGCTTGAGGGCCTGGTTGAGCAATTGCTCGCCGGCGATATCGATGCGCTGCTGTTCGACGATACGTCCGCGCTTGAGCGTGCCGGTCGTGCCGCTCTGGACCAGAAGAAGGCCTCGGGCGAGGCGCTGCTGGTCGCGCGCGGTGTGAGCGCCTCTGCTGCCGCTAAGGGCGCTGCCGGTTCCCGCCTGGTCGATCGCCTGTCCGTACGCGCCGGCTATGGCCCGGTTGTCGAGGCGCTGCTCGGCGGCTATTACGTTGTCGACGACTTGGCGGCTGCGCTGGCCGCGCCTGTCGTTGACGGCGTGACTTACGTGACCCCCGATGGCGCCCGCGTCGCCTGCGGCGGCCTGGTGCGTGTGGGGCTCGACGCCGGCGAGGCTTCGGGTGCTTTGGAGCGCAAGCGTCGCATTCGCGAGCTGGAGGGCCTGGAACCCGATCTGGCTGCTGTGTTTGAGCATGTTTCGGATCAGGTCGTCGAGGCCAATGCGGCCGTCGAAGAGGCGCGTGCCGCTGAGGGCGATGCCGCCGGCGAGATCGCCCGTCTTGAGGGCGAGCGCCGCTCGCTGCTCTCCGAGATTGGCCGCCTGGAGCAAAGCGCCAACAACGCCGAGGTCGAGCGCGTGCGCATCTCCAAGCGCCGCGAGCAGGCCGCCGAGGCCGTTCGCGCTGCGCGCCCGCGCGTGGACGAGCTCACCCGCTCGCGCGACGAGGCCCGAGCGCAGGCAAGCGACCTGGGCCTTCAGATTGCCGAAGCCAACGACGAGCTCGACCGCGTTCGCCGTGACGATTCCGAGGCCGCCGGCAAGCTCGCCGATGCCAAGGTCCGCCTGGCCCAGACGAGCGAGCGCCTTCGTTCTCTGAAGGGCCGAGTACCCGATCTGGAGCATCGCCTGGAGGGCATCGACCGCCGTATCCGCGGAACACGCCAGGCCTCGCGCTCACTCGAGCTGCTGCGCCTGCGCGTCGATCCCATGCACGAGCGCTATTCGGCCCTGCTGGAGCGCGCATCGGATTGGGCAGCGCGTCTGCGTGACCAGGCCTCTCTGGAGGAGGCGGACTCCACTTCGCTCAAGAAGACCATCGAGGATGCCAAGGCCGAGGTCTCCCGCGCCAAGGAGCGGGTCGATGCCGCCACGGCGACGCAAAACGAGTTCAAGGTTTCCCGCGGCAAGCTCGAGGTGCAGGTGGAGGCGGCCATCAAGGCCATTACCGCCGATGGCAACACGGTACTCGAGGAAGCGCTCATGCTTCCCGCGCCCACGGACCGCGATGCCGCCGAGCGCGAGCTCAACCAGCTTGTGCGCCAGATCAACAACCTTGGTCCCGTGAACCAAGTTGCCATGGAGGAGTACGAGCAGCTCAAGCGCCGCGCCGATTACATCGAGGAGCAGCTGGCCGATCTGGAGAGCGCGCGTAAGGCGCTCACCAAGATCACGGTGGCTATTGATCGCAAGATGCGCAAGGCGTTCCTTGTGACGTTTGAGAAGGTCGACGCGAACTTCCGCGAGATCTTCGCTATGCTGTTCCCGGGTGGCCAGGCTCATCTGGAGATGACCGATCCTGAGCATCCGGCCGAGACGGGTATCGAGGTCGTGGCGCAGCCGCGCGGCAAGCGCATCACCAAGATGATGCTCATGTCGGGCGGCGAGAAGAGTCTGACGGCACTCGCCCTGCTCTTTGCCGTGTACCGCACGCGCACGGTGCCGTTCTATGTGCTGGACGAGGTCGAGGCGGCACTTGACGACGCCAACCTGTCCAAGCTCATCGGCGCGCTCGACGTGTTGCGTTCCGATACGCAGCTCTTGGTCATTTCGCATCAGCGCCGTACTATGGAGGACGCTGACGTTCTCTATGGCGTCTCGATGCAAGCCGACGGCGTCAGCCGCGTCGTCTCGCAAAAACTCGATCGCGAAACCGGAAAGGTCGTGAATGCATAATGGGATTCTTTGACGCTCTCTCGCGCGGACTTGAGCGCAGCCGCGAGGCCCTCAACGAGGTCTTCTACTTTGGCGGCGAGGTCGACGAGGACTTTTGGGAGGACCTTGAGGACACCCTCGTTATGGGTGACATGGGCGCCGAGGTCGCCATTCAGGTCTCCGATGACCTGCGCGAGACGGCCGCCAAGAAGAACCTCAAGACCGCTCCGCAGCTTCGCCGCGCTCTGGCCGAGCAGCTTGAGCAGCACTTTGTGCCCATCGAGCGCGATCCGTTCTCCGATACGCCGAGCTGCGTGCTGTTTGTGGGCATCAACGGTGCCGGCAAGACCACGACGGTCGGCAAGATTGCGAGCGCCATGGCTTCCCGCGGCAAGAATGTCGTGATCGGTTCTGCCGACACCTTCCGTGCCGCCGCCATCGAGCAGCTCGATGTGTGGGGCCAGCGCGCCGGCGTCCCCGTCATCAAGCGCGATCGCGGCTCCGACCCGGCAAGTGTTTGCTACGACGTGCTCGATGAGGCCGATAAGCGCGGCAGCGACCTGGTGCTGATCGACACCGCCGGCCGCCTGCACACGAGTCCCGAGCTCATGCGCGAGCTTGCCAAGGTGGTTAACGTGACGCGTAAGCGCGCCGCCAATATGGCCGCCGGCCCCATGCCCGTCTCGGTCGTGCTCGTGATCGATGCCGCCACCGGCCAGAACGGTCTGAACCAGGCGCTCGAGTTTAACGAGGCGCTGGGTCTGGACGGTATCATCATGACGAAGCTCGACGGTACGGCAAAGGGCGGCATCGCCATGGCCGTGGCCGAGAAGCTCAAGCTCCCGATTCTGCGCGTGGGCGTGGGCGAGCAGGTCGATGACCTACAGGAGTTCAATGCCAAAGATTTCTGCCGCGCCCTGGTGGGCGAGTCCAACTAAGGAGTGACCAGTGTTTGATTCTCTGAGCGATCGCCTCAACGACACATTTGACCGCCTGCGTGGCAAGGGTAAGCTGACCGAGGCCGATATCACCTCGGCCATGCGCGACATTCGCATGGCGCTGCTCGAAGCCGACGTCAACTTCAAGGTCGTCAAGGAGTTTGTCGCCAAGACCAAGGAGCGCTGCATGACCGCCGAGGTCATGGAGTCGCTGTCGCCGGCGCAAAACGTCGTCAAGATCGTGCTCGACGAGCTCACCGAGATGCTCGGCTCCACCGAGAGCAAGCTCGTCTTTAGCAACCGTATTCCCAACGTCATCATGCTCGTGGGCCTGCAGGGTTCCGGTAAGACCACGGCGGCCGTAAAGCTGGCCTACCTGCTCAAGAAGCAGGGCCGCTCGCCGCTGCTCGCCGCGTGCGACGTCTACCGCCCCGCCGCTGCCGACCAGCTGGCCACGCTTGGCGGCGAGATCGGCGTGCCGGTCTTCCGCGGCGACGGCGCGCACCCGGTCGACATTGCCAAGGGCGCCATCCAGGAGGCCGTCGACCACCTGCGCGACGTGGTCATCGTCGATACCGCCGGTCGTCTGCAGATCGACGAGCAGATGATGCAGGAGGCCGTGGACATCAAGAAGGCCGTCAAGCCCGATCAAGTGCTGATGGTCGTCGATGCCATGACCGGCCAGGATATCGTCAACGTGGTCTCGACGTTTGCCGAGCGCACCGACTTTGACGGCGTGATCATCTCCAAGCTCGACGGCGATGCCCGTGGCGGCGGCGCGCTTTCCGTGCGCCAGGTGACCGGCAAGCCCATCAAGTTCGTGAGCATGGGCGAGAAGCCCGATTCGCTGGAGCCGTTCTATCCCGATCGCATGGCCAAGCGTATTCTGGGTATGGGCGACGTCGTCGGTATTATCGAGAAGGCCCAGGAGGCAGCCGATGCCGAGCAGCTCGAGGCTGCCGAGCGCATGCTGCGCGAGGGCTTTACCATGAACGACATGCTCGACCAGATGAAAGCTGTTAAGAAGATGGGCGGCATGAAGGGCATTCTGGGCATGCTCCCCGGTGGCCAGCGCGCGCTCAACCAGATGGGCGGCAACCTGGACGAGGGCATCTTTGACAAAAACGAGGCCATCATCATGTCGATGACCAAGGAGGAGCGCCTACGTCCCTCCATCATCAACGGCCAGCGCCGCGCCCGCATTGCCAAGGGCGCCGGCGTAACCCCCACCGAGGTCAACAGCCTTATGAAGCAGTGGGGCGAGATGAATAAGATGATGGGACGCATGCGCACGATGGCCAATCAGGCACAGGCTGGTGGCAAGAAGGGCAAAAAGGGTAAGAAGGGCAAAAAGATGCGCATGCCCAATATTCCCGGTCTGGATGCCATGGGCTTGGGCGGCATGGGCGGCCTGGGAACGGGTGGTCCTAAGTCCGATATGGACCTGCTGCGCCAGATGGAAGCGCAGATGCGCAATAAAAAGTAGCGACTGGTAGAGTCGTGTATGGCGAAGGCCGCCTGGATGGTATTCCAGGCGGCCTTCGCCGTTGGTGCGTTATATGTTGTGTGAGCAGACGCGTGATGGCATCGATTGCCTGCTGTTAGTGGCAGCTGCAGCCCTCGTGACCCTCGTTCTCGTGATGGCCGTGGCAACCGCAGGATCCGCCGTGCTCATGGATGTGCTCGTGGCCGTGGCCGTGGCCATGGCAGTCGCAGGTGGCCTCGCCGGTCTGCGCGAGCGTGCCGGCAATGAGGGCCTCGACGCAAGCGTCGCAGCTGCCCTGGGCACCTGCGTATACTGTGATGCCGGCTTGGGCAAGCGCGTTGATAGCGCCACCGCCGATGCCGCCGCAGATGAGCGTGTCCACGCCGCCGTTGGCGAGCAGGCCCGCAAGGGCACCGTGGCCGGTGCCGCCGGTGCCCACGACCTGCTCGTTGAGTACCTTGCCGTCCTGAATGTCGTAGATCTTGAACTGCTCGCTGCGGCCAAAGTGCATAAAGATGTTGCCGTTGTCGTACGTGGTTGCCACCCTCATGGTGTCGACCTCCTTTGCTGGCCATGCGGCCGTCGTCGTGGTGATGGGGGAGTACACGATATTGCCGCCCTCGATAACGAGCGCCCGTCCGTTGACCAGCGCGTTTGCCACCTTGCGATGTGCGCGGCTGCAAATGGCCGCCACGGTGGCACGGGCGATGCCCATTTGCTGGGCGACTGCCTCTTGGTTAAGGCCTTCCAGGTCGCACAGGCGCAGCGCCTCGAGTTCGTCGACCGTCATGTCGATGGCGTCTCCGCTGGCTAGGCCGTCAGGGGTAAAGCCGCGGTATTCGGGGATGATCCCGACGCGGCGCAGTTTTTCGCGTCTTCCTGCCATGTGCTCTCCTTATCTGACATATGTCAACAATAGAATAGCGAACACGCAGATTTATGCAATGAATTTCTGGCATATGCCAGAAATTGTGGGCTTATGTTTGGGCTGTGGGGCCGCATGTGCCTGGGCTACAATGAATCTCGCTTATAGGCAACTGACAGGAGGGTCAATGAGCAAGGCTGATCAACAGTTTGTAACCATGTGCCGCGATATTCTGGACCATGGCACCACCACCGAGGGCCAAAAGGTCCGCCCGGTGTGGGAGGACGGCACCCCTGCCTATACCATTAAAAACTTTGGCGTCACGGCCCGCTACGACCTGCGTGAGGAGTTTCCGGCGCTTACCCTGCGTCGCACGGCCCTCAAATCTGCCATGGATGAGATCCTATGGATCTATCAAAAGAAGTCCAATAACGTGCATGACCTCAACAGTCATATTTGGGATGAGTGGGCCGACGAGACCGGCTCCATCGGCAAGGCCTACGGGTATCAGATTGGGCAGAAGAGCCATTATGCCGAGGGTGACTTCGATCAGATGGACCGTGTGCTGTACGACCTCAAGAATACGCCGTACAGCCGCCGCATTATGACGAATACCTACGTGTTTAGCGACCTGTCCGAGATGCACCTGTATCCGTGCGCCTACAGCGTGACGTATAACGTGACGCAGCGCCCGCAGGATGATAAACCGACGCTCAACATGATTCTCAACCAGCGCAGCCAGGACATTTTGGCTGCGAACAACTGGAATGTGTGCCAGTACGCCATTTTGCTGATGATGGTCGCGCAGTCGGTCGATATGATTCCCGGCGAGTTGCTGCATGTGATTGCCGATGCCCACATTTACGACCGTCATGTCGATATCGTCCGCGAGCTTATCGAGCGTCCGCAGTTTGCCGCGCCTAAGGTAACGCTTAACCCCGATGTGCATGACTTCTATGCGTTTACGACCGACGACCTGATTGTTGAGGGCTATGAGCACGGCCCGCAGGTCAAGAACATCCCCATTGCGGTGTAGGTGACGCGCATGACGTGTAAGCTTTCTGCCATTGTCGCCGTGTGCGATGACTGGGGTATTGGGTGCGAGGGCGACATGGTGGTGTCCAACCGTGCCGACATGCGTCATTTTGTGGCGTGCACCAAAGGTTGCCCGGTTATTATGGGGCGCAAGACCCTGCTGAGTTTTCCCGGCGGGCGTCCGCTCAAGAATCGTCGCAATATCGTGCTCACGCGCGACGAGGATTTTTCGCCCGAAGGTGTCGACGTGGTGCATAGTATCGGCGAGGCGCTCGCCGCGGTTGCCGATGAGCCCGTTGCCTGGGTGATCGGCGGCGGCGATGTCTATCGGCAGTTTTTGCCGTACTGCGTGGAGGCCGAGGTCACGCATAACCACTGCGTCCATCCCGTGGACACGTACTTTCCCGACTTGGACGCCGATCCCGCGTGGGAAGTTGCGCGGCGCGAAGGGGTTGCCACGATTGCCGCGGGCGAGGGTGACGAAGGCCTCGATTATGAGTTCGTGACGTATCGTCGCATTGAGGCGTAAATCTCCTAGTTGCCCACGGTATTATCGGGTTGGAATGATTGAGGGGCGGCGCTTAGCGTCGCCTCGTTTGGTATTGATGTGCTGTAAAGAAGGGTGCGGGCTGGCTGCTATGACTGATGCCGTTGGGGTGCTGCGAATTGATTCGCTCGAGGACGAGCGGCTCGATGCCTACGTGCGACTGACCGAGCGTGAGCTTCGCTGCGTGCTGGAGCCGCAGAAGGGCATTTTTATCGCCGAGAGTGCCAAGGTCATCGAGCGTGCGGTTCGCGCCGGATACGAGCCGGTGAGCTTTCTTTTGGGCGAGCGCTGGCTCGACCAGATGATGCCGCTGTTTGAGCGCCTGGCGGTACGCGAGGGCGCGGGTCCGGTTCCCGTGTTCGTGGCCTCGATGGAGCTCATGGAGCAGCTGACGGGTTTTAACGTGACGCGCGGTGCGCTCGCGGCATTCCGTCGCCCGCGACAGATTCCGGTTGATGAGTTCTTGGGCGGCGTCGTCGAGGCGGCGGGGGAGCGCCCGGTGCGCGTGTGCGTGCTCGAGGGCATTGTCGACCACACGAACGTGGGCGCGATTTTCCGCTCGGCTGCCGCGCTCAATGTCGACGGCATTCTGGTGAGCCCTACGTGCTGCGACCCGCTGTATCGTCGCTCGGCCCGCGTGAGCATGGGCACCGTGTTTCAAGTGCCGTGGACGCGCATTGGCAGCGAGGCGCGCGTATGGCCGCATGATGGGCTGGCGGCGCTGCACGATGCCGGCTTTTCGTGTGCCGCCATGGCGTTGACGGATGATTCGGTGTCGCTGGACGATCCCGTGCTCCAGGAGATTGACCGCCTGGCAATCTTTATGGGCACCGAGGGTGCTGGCTTGGGCGCCAAGACCATTGCAGGCTGCGACCGCGCCGTGCGTATTCCGATGGCGCATGGGGTCGATTCGCTCAACGTGGCCGCGGCAAGTGCTGTTGCCTTTTGGCAGCTGTGTCCGCATGCGAGCAACGAGTACCACTACCAGCCGGGGCTGTATCACTAGGCAGATATTTCGCACCGGGCTCTGATTCGGGGTGTATCGGCCGATCCCGGTCGGTGCTAAGCTGGTATTGGCTTTGGTCTTAAATTGCCGTTTTATTGTTTGACGTACGCTGGTGGGGAGGGCGTGTGGCTAAGAAATCTACGGCTATCGATGTGACGCAGGGTGTCATTTGGCAGCAGCTGCTTTCGCTGTGCGTCCCTATCTTCTTTAGCTCGTTTTTTCAGCAGGCTTACACGCTTATCGGTACCTATATCGTCGGTCAGTTTGGCGGCAAGCTCGCGCTGGGTGGCATTCAGGCCACGATGGTGCTCACGGAGCTCTGCATTGGTTTTTGCGTCGGTGTGGGTGCTGGCTGTGCGGTCATTACGGGCCAGTTTTTTGGCCAGCACGATGACGAACGCCTGAGCCGATCGGTCCATACGGCTATGACGCTCGCGCTGGTGGGCGGCATTGTCATTTCCATTCTCGGCATGGTGTTTGTCGAGCCGATGCTTGTGCTGATGAATACACCGCATGAGCTGCTGGCCGAGGGTGTGGCGTATGCCCGTTGCTACTTTGCCGCCATGTTTGCAGCGCTGCTGCTCAATATGGGGACGGCGCTGTTGCGCGCCGTGGGCGACACGCGTGGTCCGGCGGTCATTATTGCCTCCGGCTGCTTCGTCAATGTGGCATTCGACATTCTTTTTGTCGCCGTGCTGCACATGGAAGCGCTGGGCTGTGGCATCGCGGTGGCGCTGACTATCTGCACCAATGCCACGATGATTTTGATTCGCATGATGCACGCTCCGGGGGCGTGGCGCTTGTCGCTATCCAAGCTCGGTATCGATCGCGGCATTTGCAAGAGCATGCTTTCGTGCGGTTTGCCGCTGGGCGTTCAGTCTGCGGCGTATTCCATCTCCAACGTTTTGATTCAGGTGTCGGTCAACTCATTTGGAGCCGATGTCACGACCGCTTGGGGTCTTTCCGGTCGCCTGGACGGCATTATCTGGATGGTGACCGAGGCGCTCGGCGTGTCGATCACCACGTTCTCGGCGCAGAACTTTGGCGCGCGCAATTACGATCGCATGCGAAAGGGATACCACACGTCGCTCGTGCTTTCATTTGTGCTTATTGGCGGCCTGTCTGCCGTGCTGCTGGTGTTCTCGGGCCCGCTTTCGCGTCTGTTTATCGACGATGCCGCGATTTCGGCCTACACCACGACGATTCTTCATTTCATCGCGCCGTTCTACGCGATCTTCTCGATTATCGAAAACGCGTCCGGCTCCATCCGTGGCGCCGGCGTGAGCTTCCAGCCTATGATGCTCACGATCTTCGGCACGGTCGTGCTCCGCGTGGCGTGGGTGTTCGCGATTATGCCGCTCGACCCCTCGCTCGAGCATCTGCTGCTGGTCTACCCCGTAACCTGGCTCATCACGGCAACGATGTTCACCGTCTACCACCACAGCGGCAACTGGCTCGGCCGCGCCACCGCCTAGTCATTGGGGACGTTCTTAAACGACTAGTATTCGATGCCTTGGCGGGCTAGGAGGCCTTCGTCGAAGTAGTGTTTGACGGGGCGCATTTCGGTGACCAGATCCGCAAGATCGGCGAGGGGGAGCAGGCCGCGGCCGGTGAGTACGAGCTCTGTTGTGGCAGGCTTTGTCGCAATGAGCGCCTCGACATCCTCGCGCGTCACAAAACCGCGGCGCATCGCCTCGCCGAGTTCGTCCAGAATGAGCACATCGACCTGAGAGATTTGTTCGCGTGCCAGCTCCATGATCTGCGCGGCGCACGTCTCGGGCGTGTCACGGTCGGCCTGCACGATACGCAGTCCCAGGCGCGGCGCGGCATCGTGCTCGGCGCAGTGTAGCTTCTTTGCAAACTGCAGCATAAGCACGTTGAGTCCAAATCCCGTGGCGCGCATAGCGAGCCCCAGCGCGGCCGTGGTCTTGCCCTTGCCGTCGCCCGTATAGATTTGAACCTTGCCGACTTCCAGTGATGCCATCTCTATCCTTTCGTGCCCGGCGTCGGTTTATCGCCGTCCCGGTTGGGTATTCTAGATAGCATTATCAACCCCAGTAGATGGAGTTCAAGCAGATGGAGATGGATGACAACAAACGTAGACGGAATATGATCCTCTACGTGCTCATCGCCTTCGTCGTCTACCTCGTGCTCTCGACCGTTCTGTTCCCCAACATCGGTCACACGCAGCAGATTACGAAGACCGATTACTCGACGTTTGTCAAAGCGCTCGATAAGAAGAGTGTCGACAAGGTCGAGTACAACACGGACGATTACACGATTTATTACACCAAGAAGGGCGAGGACGAGAACATCGCCTACAAGACGACCGGCGTGCCGAATGACGCGGGCTTTACCGATCGCGTGCTTGAGTCCGGTGCTTCGCTTGAGTCGGTCGTTCCCGATAAGAACTCGGGTCTGATGACCTACTACCTGCTCACCCTCATTCTTCCCATGGCGATTTTCTTCCTGATTGGCTGGTGGCTCAACCGCCGCATGAAGAAGGCCATGGGTGATGACGGTCCGTCGATGAACTTTGGCGGCGGTGGTTTTGGCGGCGGTGGACTGGGCAAGTCCGGCGCGCGCGTGATCGCCTCCAAGGACGTGGGCGTGACCTTTAAGGACGTCGCCGGCCAGGAAGAGGCCAAGGAGTCCCTCAAGGAGGTCGTCGACTTTCTGGAGAAGCCGCAGCGCTACGAGGAGATCGGCGCTAAGCTGCCGCGCGGCGCTCTCCTTGTTGGCCCTCCGGGTACCGGTAAGACCCTGCTCGCCAAGGCTGTTGCCGGTGAGGCGGGCGTTCCGTTCTTTAGCATTTCGGGTTCTGAGTTCGTCGAGATGTTCGTCGGCCGCGGTGCCGCCAAGGTGCGCGACCTGTTTAAGCAGGCCAAGGAAAAGGCCCCGTGCATCGTCTTTATCGACGAGATCGATACCATCGGCAAAAAGCGTGACGGCGGCGGCTTTAGCGGCAACGACGAGCGCGAGCAGACGCTCAACCAGCTGCTGACCGAGATGGACGGATTCGATAACCACAAGGGTATCGTCGTCCTCGCTGCGACCAACCGTCCCGACAGCCTTGATCCGGCCCTGCTGCGCCCCGGCCGCTTCGACCGCCGCATCCCCGTTGAGTTGCCCGATCTGACCGGCCGTAAGAACATCCTCGAGCTCCACGTCAAGAGTGTGAAGACCCAGCCGCCGATCGATCTGACCGCGATCGCCCGCGCCACGCCCGGTGCCTCGGGCGCCGACCTGGCCAACATCATCAACGAGGGCGCCCTGCGCGCCGTTCGCGAGGGTCGCAAGCGTGCAACCCAGGACGACTTCGAGGAGTCGGTGGAGGTCGTCATCGCTGGCCAGCAGCGCAAGTCCACGGTGCTGTCCGATCACGAGAAGCAGGTCGTTTCTTACCACGAGATCGGCCACGCCATCGTTGCCGCTCGCCAGAAGGGCTCCGCGCCGGTCACCAAGATTACCATCGTGCCGCGCACGAGTGGCGCTCTGGGCTACACCATGCAGGTCGAGGAGGACGAGCGCTTCTTGACCACGCGCCAGGAGGTGCTCGACAAGCTCGCCGTTTACTGCGGCGGACGTGCTGCCGAGGAGCTCATCTTTGGTGAGATGACGACTGGCGCGGCCAATGATATCGAGCAGGCCACCAAGCTCGCCCGCAACATGGTGACGCGCTTTGGTATGTCGGAAGAGTTTGGCATGATGGCGCTCGGTACCGTACAGAATGCCTACCTCAACCAGGACACGTCGCTCACCTGCGCCCCCGGTACGGCCGAGCGCGTCGACGCGATCGTCGCCAAGCTGATTGAGGATGCGCACGACCGCGCCCTGCAGATCCTCAAGGAGAACAAGTTTAAGCTCCATGAGCTGGCTCGTTATCTGTACAAGAAGGAGACGATCACGGGCGAGGAGTTCATGAATCTCCTCACGCGCGAGAATCCACTGATGCCAAAGCAGCAGTAAAGCAGCGGCCGAGCCAGTAAACGCCGACGCCCCATTTGAGCAGCTTTCTCAAATGGGGCGTTTTGCTTGAGAGGGATGGAAATGAAGATCGTGGTAAGCGCCTGTTTGATGGGCGAGAGCTGCAAGTATAACGGACTCGACAATTACCACCGCGCGTTGGTCGAGGCTTGCGAGCGTACGGGGTCCGAGGTCTTGTTGGTGTGCCCCGAGGTCTTTGGCGGCCTTCCCACGCCGCGCAAGCCATCCGAGATTGCGAACGGCGAGGTCCGCACCTGCGAGGGCGTCTCGGTCGATCGCGAGTTTCGTCTGGGCGCCCAACGTGCGCTCGATATGTGCGAGCAGGCGGGCGGCCCGTCCGAGATCGCTGCGTGCGTCTTGCAGGACCGTAGCCCCTCGTGCGGTGCGGGTCGCGTCTACGATGGCACCTTTAGCGGTACGCTCACCGCGGGTAACGGCGTTTTCGTTGACTTGCTCCTGCGCCACGGGTACCGTGTGATCCCAGCGAGTGAATTCGACCTCAGCATGCTGGAACATTGTCCATAGCACTCGAACCCAACACTTCCTCACGCGTGACCGTTTTGGCATCATCCGTGAAGTTGATATTGAGTACGACCCGGTCATCAAAGACGTAGACCGAGTTGACAGGCGCCGTACCCAGGCAGCCCCTCCCCGCGGCCCTCGCGCAGTAACGCGCACACGGCCTTCCCGTCTCTTGCGCCTCTCCCGGAACTGTCCACATCAGTGTGGCCAATCCAGTCCGCCAAGGGCTGCAGCCCGGACAACGCGGCGATGGAGGGCTTCTTCGGCCTGCTCAAGAAGGAGCTCTGGCACGGCAGGGACTGTCGGACTGGACCCCCGCCCGCTTCATCGAGGAGCTCGGGGGCTGGATTGGTCGATACAATACGGAGAGGCGCAGCGATGCGCTCGGTGGCCGCACGCCGGCCGAGTTCCGCTCCGCGCTGGGAAGGGCCGCGTAACGGTCCAAGAAATCGTCCGCAGTCCCCATTCTTGCCCCTTTGGGACAGCTTCTTGTTGGGGCGTGCCTGCCCCAAACCCTGCTAGGAACGAGTACAGCAAACTGAAATATTCAAATTAGTCTTTACAAATTACCTTTGAACCTTCACCATCAATTACAATTCCCTGACGGTTGTTAATTGGGCATA
>CATYIU010000031.1:0-24137 GCA_958407445.1 uncultured Collinsella sp. | reverse complement strand
CGCATCCCATTATTTGGATGAAAACTGGGATGCGCTTTCCGGACGCGTCGAAACGGAGTCGGGTCGATCGGACCACCTCATCCCCGTTTCCTCGCCATCCACCCAAGCGTGCTACACTGGCAGCAATTATGCCACCGCGAACGGCCCGGCCACGCGCCTGCCGCTCGCAAACGAACTTTAAACGCACGAGGGTTGGCCATGCCGCTTTTCTCGCAACATACCGCCCGGTTCTCGCCGGACGCTCCCTTGGAGGGCACCAGCTCTCGCGAGCTGCTCAAGCGGTACCAGCCGCTCGAGACGCTTGCGACCGGCGGTTTTGGCTCCATCGAGATCTGCCGCGATACGCACCTGCGCCGCCGCGTCGCCATTAAGCGCATCCCCCTCACGGACGGCGCCGGCATGCCCGCCAGCGACATCATGGATGTGCTGCGCGAGGCCCACACCGCCGCCATGCTGCAACATCCCAATATCGTGCAGGTTATCGACTTTACGCACGACACCGCCTATGCCTACCTGGTCATGGAGTATGTCGACGGCATGTCGCTTGCCGAGTTTTTGCACCGCGTGGACGGCCATTCGCTCACGTTTGACGAGGCCGCAGCCATTGCCGACGCACTTGGTCAGGCACTCACCTTTGCCCATGCAAACGGCGTGCTTCACCTGGACATTAAGCCCGCCAACGTGCTCATCGACCACTCGGGCAATGTAAAGCTCACCGACTTTGGCATGGCGCGACTGTCGTCCGCCGGTGGCTTTGGCGGCTCGCGCGGCGGCACCATCGGCTACATGCCGCCCGAGCAGCTCGATATCGAGACCGGCACGGTCGACGAACGCGCCGATGTCTTTGCCCTCGCCTGTGTGATCTACGAGGGCCTGTGCGGCAGCGCTCCTTTTATGGCGGCCACGCCCGCCGACTCGCTCGGCCGCATCATCGGCGGCGCCACCTATCCCAGCGAGCTGATACCACACTTTCCCCCGGGAGCCGAGGCCGCGCTCATGAGCGCGCTCTCCCCCATGCCGCAGGACCGCCCCAACAGCATCGAGGCATTTTGCGACCAACTCCTTGCCGGTCTGGGCAGCGTGCGCGAGGGCCGTCGCAGTCTGGAGCAAATGGTTGGCGAGCTTTCGGATGACGAGCAAGAGCTCGACGATATCGAGCCGTCGTACTACGAGGACGACGCCATCGAGGTCGACCCCGCGCTCGGCTGGGCGGGCACGCGCTGGAGCCATGCGCGCGACTACACCATGCACGCTATCTCGGCGCTAACGTGCGGCACCTTTAGCTTTTTGCTGATGCAAACGGCCGGGGTCGCGGCGCTTCCCGGCCTGGTCATTGCGGCAATCGCGATCGGAGCGGCGGCTGGCCTGGCCCCCCAGATTGGCTCGGCCATCTCGGCTGTGGGCTTTTTGGTGCTCATGGCCAACGCCACCATGCAGGCGCAGGGCATCCTGTCGATGTTGCCCGTCGCGGTGATCTTTGCCGCCGCCATGTCCGGTTGGTGGATCGCCTGGGGTCGCACCGAGGCTGCCGCGAGCGCCGCACTCACCTGCGCGCTTGCGCTTGGCTGTCTGACCGGCAATACCTTCCTGGCAGCTGGGGTCGCCGCCGGCGTCGCGTCATTTTGGCTCGGCCCGGCAAGCGCTGCCGCGGCAACGGGCATGGGCGCGCTTTTTGCCCGTCTGGCCACGGTCGCGCTTTCAGCCGGAGGCGTGCTGGGGCTCGGCAACGTTGCCGCAGCGCTGGAAGACCCGCTCCTTTGGGCTGCCTTTGCGCTGGTCGCGACAACTGCCGCGGCGTCATCTGCGCTGCTCAATGCCCATGCCAAGCGTGCCGATCAGGGCTCAAACCTTGCCGCAATCGCCGCCATCGCTGTCACCGGCATCGGCTGCGCAGCGGCATCCTGTCTTGCACACCATATGGAAATTGCCAGCCTTGCAGCCGCGGTCGCCGCCAAGGCGGCAGTTGCGGGAACCCTATCCTCTATAATCGTTGGGATATGCCTATATTTGCTCGGATACCAAAGAACCTATACGGAGAGTGATCTTTCGTGAACTTCCTGAACATCTTCGAGGACCACGTGGCCGGCATCTTCGGTGCCACCCGTGCCCCGTTCTCCTTTAAGAAGCTTGCCAAGCAGGCCGCTCGCGACATGGAGGATCAGACTCTGGTGATCAATGGCGTCAACACGGCGCCGGCACTCTATACCATCCTGATCGCCGCCGACGACGATCCCATGCTCGCCCCGTTCTACCCCGAGCTTTCGCGCGAGGTCCGCGAGTTTGTGAAGGCGCAGGCCGAAAAGCGCCGCTATGTCTTTGTCGGCGAGCCCCTCGTGCGCTTTATGATCGATCCGCAGCTGCGCGCCGGCAAGTTCTCGGTCTTTGCCGAGAACGTCGATGCCCCCACGCTCGGTCGCCTGTACGAGGAAGAGCGCGCCTATCAAAACGGCCTGGGCCAGAACAACTCCGCGGCAAGCCGTGCCGCCAGCGCCCCGCGCGCCGGCCAGCAGCAGTTTGCTGCCCCGCAGCAGCAGCGCCCCGCCGCCATGCCCCAGCAGCAGCCGACGCCTCGCGCCGCCGCTCCCGACCCGCTTGCCGTGGCAGATCCCTTCGCGCCTAGCGTCCCCGACCCCGCCGCTCCTATCCCGGTGCCGCAGACCGTCTCGCGCGACGCGCTTGCCGGCATGGGCGGAGCCGCCGCGACCGGTGCCGCCGTGGGCCTAGGCGCCGCAGCCGGTATCGCCTCCAACATGGCGAGCACTCGCGCCCCGCAGCGCCCGCTCGCCCAGCTCGTCGACGTCGTGAGCGGCGAGAGCCATAGCATCACCTCCGCACAGGTGACCATCGGTCGCGAGCGCTCAGTTTCGGACATCGCCCTGCGCGACCCCAACGTGTCGCGCCGTCACGCCCAGCTCACCTTTACGGGCTCGGATTGGTCGATCGAGGACCTCAATTCCACCAACGGCACACTCGTCAACAACCGCCGCATTACGCGCTGCCCGCTGCGCAACGGCGATCTGCTGACGTTTGGCCTGAGCACCTTTGAATTTAGGGGATAGTCGCTTATGAACATCGATATCGTCCTTTTTGCAGGCCGCATCGTCCTGGTCGCCCTGCTCTATATCTTCCTGTTCGCCGTCATGAAGACCGGCGTGGGACTTGTGCGCGGACAGCGCCGCGACTCGGCTATCTGGACGATCGATGTGGACAAGGGCCCGCGCGGTATCCGCGGCATCCACGTAGACATGCTCGGCCCCGTCATCGTCGGTCGCTCGCCATCTTCGGACATCTGCATCAACGAACCATTCGTCTCGGCCTCGCATGCGCGCTTTTCGCTGCAGGGCCCGGCGCTCATCATCGAGGACCTCAACTCGCTTAACGGCACGCTCGTCAACGGCCGCCAGCTTGTGGAGCCCGCAACGCTGCGCGAGGGCGACGAAGTCCAGATCGGCGATGTGGTCATGAAGGTGAACCGTCGATGATCGACGAGGAGAACAAGTCCGCGACTATGACCGAGGCACCGGCTGCCGCCACAGCTGCGCCGGCCCACGCCGCTCCGGCGGGCTCCGCACCCGTGGAACCCGAGGACACCGTGTTCTCCCTGCCTCTTTCGCATGTAACGCATGATATTTCGGATCTCGCCGATAACGAGGACGAAGAGGATGCCGTAGCGGCGCCCATCGGCGCACATGCCGCGGAACAGCCCACAGCGCCCGAAGCAACCTCGGCGCCAGCTCACTTTGCAGAGCCCGTCGCCGCGGCAATCAACGAGAGCGCTGCGGTGTTTGCGGCACCCGAGCCCGCCGCGCCGGCGTTTCCCATAGCCCCGGCATCCGAGGTTGCGCCCGCGTCTACGCCGGCGCCCGAGCCTATAGACGTCAGCCCGCAAGACGACGAGTCGATCGCCTGCGCGTCCGCAGAGCCCGGCTCCCCGGACACCGGCGATTCCGAATCAAACGCCGAGACCGACACCGTCTCTCCCGGTGACACAGCCGAAATCGACGTTGCCGCCGTTGAGGCCAAGCTCAAAGACCCCGGCTCGACCATGAGCTTTGAGCCCCTGACCGAGGAGCGCATCGAGACCGACTCGACCTATGATGCCGGCACCACCACGCAACTCATGTGGGGCGCCCGCTCCGACGTTGGCTGCGTACGCCCGCACAATGAGGATTCCTACCTGGTGCAGTCGCCGCTCTTTTGCGTATGCGACGGCATGGGTGGTCACGCTGCCGGCGAGGTGGCCTCTTCCATCGCCGTTGAGACTATTGCCAAGACGGCCCCGCAGTCCGCCGACGCAGCACGCCTGGCGGCAGCCGTCGAGGCAGCTAACGCCGCCGTAATCGAGGCGGCCCTGAACGGCCTAGGCAAGCCCGGCATGGGCTGCACAGCCACTTGCGCCTATATCGAAAACGACACGCTCGCCATCGCCCACGTGGGCGACTCTCGCGCCTACCTGCTCCACGAGGGCACGCT
Organism: uncultured Collinsella sp.; assembly: GCA_958407445.1. Lineage (GTDB taxonomy): Bacteria > Actinomycetota > Coriobacteriia > Coriobacteriales > Coriobacteriaceae > Collinsella. The sequence goes on along the minus strand of CATYIU010000031.1, from coordinate 19,664 downwards.
CATCCGCGTGACCCGCGACCACTCCTACGTGGAGGAGCTCGTGGACGCCGGCGAGATCACGGCAGACGAGGCTCGCGTCCACCCCAACCGCTCGGTCATCACCCGTGCGCTGGGCTCGGACCCCGCCATGTATGCCGACCACTTCACTCTGCATATCGAGGAAGGCGACCGCCTGATCCTGTGCTCCGACGGCCTTTCGAGCATGATTCCCGATAGCGATATCGAGAACATCGCCACGCAGTCCTCAACCGCGCAAATCTGCGTCGACAACCTAGTGGACGCGGCGCTTGCCGCCGGCGGCCACGACAACGTGACCGTAGTAGTCGTTGACCTGGTTGACGATGGCGTTATGCGCGAGGCGCAACGCGTGCGTCGCCGCAACGTCACCATCGGCGTCGTCTTAGGTCTCGTCTTGGTGCTGGCGGCTGCCATCTGGGCCTACACGGGTGTCACCGGCTCGTACTACCTGGGTACCTACCAGGGCAATGTCGCCGTCTGGCGCGGCCTGCCCGGCAAGCCGCTCGGACTCAAGCTCCACTGGCTCGAAAGCGAAACCAGTATCAAGCTGTCCGACCTGCCCGAAGACACGCAAAACCGCCTCAAGGCGGGCATTCCGCAAACAAGTGTCGACGATGCGCAGGACACGATATCCAAGTACCGCCACCAGATCGACGAGGAGCAGACCCGCCAGGTGATCGACGCGCAAACGATTCGCGACAACACCGACCAGGGATCGACCTCCGAGTCAGATTCCGAGAAAACCGCCGAACAGTCAGCCGAGGCCGAAGCCTCCGATAAGAATTAGAAAGGGAGTGCCGCTTATGAGTCGCCGCAACACCGAACTGCTCTTGCTCATCGCCTCGGCGTTCCCCGTCATCCTGCTCTATGCGATGTACGTGCTCACCGCGGGCGCCACGATTTCCTTTGAGACGCTCGCCGTGCCGATCGGCCTGTTCGCCGCCTTCGCCGCGGCGCATATCGCCGTGCGCATCCTGGCGCCCGGCGCCGACCCCGCCATCCTGCCCATCGTCTTTGTGCTCTCGGGCATCGGCATCACATTCGTGACGCGCCTGGCCCCCGACCTCGCCATCTCGCAGCTCATCATCTTGTTTGTCTCGGTGGCGCTCATGGTGGGAACGCTCGCACTGGTCAAGAACCTCGACGTGGTCATGCGCTACAAGTACACCTTTGGCATTATCGGCATCATCCTGCTGATGCTGCCGATCTTTATCGGCACCACGATCTCGGGCTCCAAGCTGTGGATTCGCATCGCGGGATTCACCATCCAGCCCGGCGAGTTCGCCAAGGTCTTCATCGTCCTGTTCCTGGCAGGCTATCTTGCCGAGAACCGCGAGCTGCTCTCCATCTCCAACCGCAAGATCCTGGGCCTCAAGATTCCGCGCTTTCGCCTGCTGCTGCCGCTGTTTGCCGTGTGGGGCGTGTGCCTGCTCATCGTCGTCTTCGAACGCGACCTGGGTTCGGCCGTCCTGTTCTACACCATCTTTTTGCTGATGCTCTATGTTGCCACGGGACGCTTTTCGTACGTCATCATCGGCCTTGCGCTGCTGGCCGTTGGCGCCGTGGGCGCCTACAAGTTCCTGTCGCACGTGCAGGTGCGCTTTCAGGTCTGGGTCGATCCGTTTAAAGACGCCCAGGGCCAGGGCTACCAGATCGTACAGTCACTTTACTCGCTGGCTGACGGCGGCCTGGTGGGCGTCGGCATTGGCAACGGCATGGCAAACAACATCCCCGTCGTCGAGTCCGACTTTATCTTCTCGGCCATCGGCGAGGAAATGGGCCTTTTGGGCGGCGGCGCCGTGCTCATCCTGTTTATGCTTTTTGCCGTGCGCGGCCTCACCACGGCCGCCCGCGCCAAGTCCGACCTTGCCGCCTTTAGCGCGACCGGCCTTACGGCGGCCATCAGCTTCCAGGCATTCTTAATCGTTGGCGGCGTAACCCGCCTAATCCCGCTGACCGGCGTCACCCTGCCCTTTATGAGCCAGGGCGGCTCCTCGCTGCTGGCGAGTTTTATCATCGTCGCGCTGCTGCTGCGCGCCGGCGACGAGGCAACCGGACGCGAAGCCGAGCTCACCGGCACCGGCACCATGGCCGCCATCACCGATGACCAGGTCGCATCCGCCGCCGCCCCGACCGGTACGCGTTTTGCCAACGCACCTTCCTACGGCAACGGCAGCCACTCCGCGGGTTCTCGCATGCGTCGTCGCCTGCTCGACACGCCAGAGTCCGGCGTGCTCGGCCGCGTGGCACTTGCCAACCGTCTGACTCGTGCCGTGTTTGCCTTTACGGCGCTGTTCGCCATCCTTATCGGCAACCTTACCTATGTCCAGGTCATCAAGGCGAAGGACTATCAGGACATGCCGACCAACAACCACACCATCGCCCGCTCCAAGTACATCCAGCGTGGCTCCATCATCACGTCCGACGGCGTGACGCTAGCCGAGTCGCTGCAGCAGGAGGACGGCACCTACGCCCGTTCCTACCCCAACGGCAACATGGCCGCGCACGTGGTGGGCTACGTGAGTCAGCAATACGGCACCGCCGGCATCGAGAGCGTCATGAACGATACGCTCACCGGCTCCAAGGATTACTCCAGCTGGAACAACGCCATCGCGTCGCTCGCGGGGCAGACCCAGCCGGGCAATACCGCCAAGCTCACCATCGACTCGCGCATCCAGACGGCTGCCGAGCAGTCGCTCAAGGGCTTTAAGGGCGCTGTGGTGGTCATGGATCCGCGCACCGGTGCGGTCCTTGCGTGCGCGAGCTCGCCCACCTACGACAACACCAACATCGATGCGCTGCTCCAGTCGGGCGGCGGCGAGGACGGCTCCATGTACGACCGTGCCATGGACGCGCTGTACACCCCGGGCTCGACCTTTAAGGTCGTCACACTCTCCGCGGCGCTCGAAACCGGCACCGCCAGCCTTACCAGCACGTACCAGGCGCCTGGCTCCATGGACATCGGCAACGCGCCGGTCACCAACTATGCCAACGAGAGCTACGGCACCATCAGCCTGCAGCAGGCCTTCGCCGTGTCGTCCAACGTCGTCTTTGGCCAGGTGGCCAACGAGATTGGCGCCAGCTCGCTCGTCCAGTTTGCCAACGCCTTTGGCTACGGCCAAAAGCTCGGTCAGGATCTGACCACCGCAGCTTCCATCATGGCCGACCCGTCGCTTATGACCGAGTGGGAGACCGCTTGGGCAGGCGCCGGCCAGCCCGTCGGCATGGACCACACGCCTGGCCCGCAGACCACCGTCATGCAGAGTTGCGTGATCGCTGCCGCTATCGCCAACAGCGGCGTGGTCATGGACCCGTTCTTTGTGTCCCAGATACTCGCCCCGGACGGAACCGTGGTCAAGACCACGCAGTCCCGCTCGCTGGGCCAGGCTGTCAGCTCTGCCACGGCCGACCAGGTCAAGCAGGCCATGCTCGCCGTCGTCCAGTCCGGTACCGGCACCGATGCCCAGATTCCGGGCGTCAAGGTTGCCGGCAAGACCGGTTCGCCCGAGACCGGCGGCACCGACGTCAACTCTACGTTTGTTGGCTTTGCACCTTACGATTCACCCACGGTTGCCATCTCGGTAGCCCTGGAGGATTACGACAAACACGACGTCAAGGCGGCCAAGATTGCCGGCATCGTCCTGACCGCGGCGCTCGCCGCACAGGGAGCGTGATGCCCATGATCAAAGCGGATACTTATGGCGCGCCGCGGCCGATGAGCTAGCGGCAACGCGCCACACGGCCCCAGCGGCCACACATCTGGTACTACACACATCGTTGAGCGAATAGTTATGTTAGGAGCAGGAATGGAACAGAGGGTCCTCGGGGGAAGATACCTCCTCAAGGATAAGGTGGGAACGGGCGGTATGGCGACCGTCTTCCGTGCACAGGATCAGGTCCTCGACCGCACGGTTGCCGTCAAGATCATGCTGCCGCAGTATGCCGGCGACGCCACCTTCGCCGCCCGCTTTAAACAGGAGGCTCAGGCAGCTGCCGGCCTGTCCTCCCCCTATATCGTGGGCGTCTACGACTGGGGCAAGGACGGCGACACCTATTACATCGTCATGGAGTACCTGCGCGGTACCGACCTTAAGAGCGGCATCAAGAGCCACGGCGCCCTCGATCCCAAGAAGGTCGCGCAGATCGGCTCGCAGATCAGCTCCGCGCTTTCGGTCGCACACAAGCACGAGATCATCCACCGCGACATTAAGCCTCAAAACATCATGGTGCTGCCCGACGGCAACATCAAGGTAATGGATTTTGGCATCGCACGCGCCAAGAACAGCCATCTCACGCAGGATAACAACGTGCTGGGCACCGCCCACTATGTAAGCCCCGAGCAGACCCGCGGCCAGGACCTCGGCCCCACCTCGGATATCTACTCGCTGGGTGTCGTCATGTACGAGTGCGCCACCGGCCGCGTACCCTTTGACGGCGACGACGCCATCTCGGTTGCGCTCAAGCAGGTCAACGAGCTGCCCATCCCGCCGAGCCAGATCAACTCCGGCGTCGATGCCGACTTGGAGCGCATCATCCTCAAGTGCATGGAGAAGGACCCGGCAAACCGCTTCCAGACGGCCGACGAGCTGCGCCAGGTGCTCAACAGCTACCTGTCCGGCCGTGCCGTCAATGTCTCGGAGCCCACGCGCATCATCGGTGCCGCCGGCGACCTGGGTGCCACCAAGACCCGCGAGCTTTCCGACTCAACGCGCGCTATGGTTCGTCCCGTCTCGGGCGTGAGCGGTCAGAACACCGCCCGTAGCGCTGCCTCGGGCTCCACGGGCTCCTACGAGGTCGAGAAACCCAAGTCCAACAAGAACAAGATCATCGCCGCCGTGGTGGCAGCCGTTGCCGTCATCGGTATCGTGGTGGCCTTTGCCACAGGACTCTTTGGCGGCGAGCAGGTCACCGTGCCCGATGTGCTGGGCAAGGACCAGCAGACTGCCGTCGAGCAGATCAAGGAAGCCGGCCTCGAGGTCGGCACCATCGACCAAAGCTACAACGACGATATCGACGAGGGCAAGGTCGCCGAGCAGACGCCCAACGGCAAAACCAAGAAGGCCAAGGGCACCAAGGTGAACCTGGTAATCTCCAAGGGCCCCAAGCCCTCCGAGAAGGTTGAGGTTCCCCGGCTTGTCGGCCTGACCAAGGACCAGGCAGAAGCCGCGCTGGCAAGCGTTGGCCTGAAGGGCAACGCCTCCGAGGAGGCCAACGAGGACGATGAGGGCCAGGTCTTTGAGCAGGGCACCGAACCCGGTAAGGAAGTCGAGAAGGGCACGACCATCTCGTACAAGGTCTCCAGCGGTCCTGACACCACCTCCGTCCCCGATCTGACCGACATGACCGAGGCCCAGGCGCGCAACGCCCTCGATATGGCAGGCTTTGGCGTCGACGTGAGCTACCAGGAGAACGATTCGGTTACCGAGGGCACCGTGATTAGCTGGAACCCCAGCGGCAAGCAGAAGCCTGGCGCCACGATTACCGTCGTCATTGCCAAGAAGTCCGGCAAGGCCAGCGTTCCGGGCAACCTGTACGGCAAGAGCATCTCCGCGGCCGTCACCGCGCTCAACAACGCCGGGTTCTACAACATCGCATTCTGCGATCAGAACGGCAACCCCGTGAGCGGCAATGAAAACGCCACCGTTACGGGCGTCTCCCCCACCGGCAAACAGTCCACCGACAGCACGATTACGCTGACGGTTGCACTTTCTGGCTCGGGTTCGGGTTCAGGCACGAGCACGGGCGACGATTCCGGTACGACCAACTAGTCGCAACCCAACCGCTCATTACGGCTCTCGCCGCAAACATATTCGCTCACAGGCGCCCGCTTGCTCCCCCAGCAAGCGGGCGCTTCGTTTTTGACATGGCATGAACCAGAAGAGCCCGGTACCGTGACGGTGTACCGGGCTCGATCAATCTCTGGTGTCCCCGGGCGGATTCGAACCGTCGACACCCGCTTTAGGAGATATGATTTAATGCTACCCCCTACCATTCATCAAGCATCATTGAACATCATATAACCGCAGATAAACATAGCAGTTTGTGTCTTTTGCCTCCGGTAGCTGCGCCTACGCTTTTACAAACATATTACTAACAGCTTTAGCTAAACTGCACTCAATGAATTGTTGAAAACTATTCAAAGAAACGGAGTGCAAAGATGGCAGAACAGCCACTCATTAGCGGAAGAGGCACGTGTTGGAAAGACAAGAGGTCACCTAACACCTACCGCTATTATTTCTCACTTGGGATCAAGGACCCTAAGACGGGGCGCTACAAACGATCCCCAACTTATACGGTTCGTTGCAAGACTAAAACAGAAGCTAGGGCTGCAATGCAGGCCAAGCTGGCTGAAATCAACTCCTCTGGCACGATCACTAAAACTAAAAAGCCCACTTTGCTTGCGTCCTACTGCTGGGCCTTTCATGAAAATAGGGACAACGAACTTGCGCCAACGAGCTATGAAAGAGAAGCGTACGATTGCAGGCATATCGAAGACCTATTCGGTGCGTTTCAGACAATTGAGGGGCTAACTCCCGATCTAATCGAAGAAGCATATGCCGAAGCTCGTCGTACGGGAAAATACAAACCATCAGAGCTTGTACGAATCAATTCGAAACTGCGTCAGATTCTGTCGAATGCAGTCGCAAAGAGAATAATTGACCGAAACCCCTGCGCTACCGTTCATGTTCGCAGACCACGCAACAAAAGAGAATCACTGACAATCGACCAAGTAGCTACCCTATGCACACATCTTCAACACATTGAGCTTACCGCCGAAGCTGTTGGTACGCTAGTACTAGTGTATACGGGTATGCGAAAAGGCGAGATGCTGGGCCTCGAATGGCGCGATTGGGACCCTGCCAATAAAACCTTGAAAATTGACAGGCAGTACACCAACGACCATGAACTGAGGGCACCCAAGTCACAAGAAAGCCAACGCAAAATCCCCGTTGGAGAAACCTTGGCCGAACGCCTTCAATCATGGTCAGCCATACAAAAAGAGCTCCTGGCCTCTCTGGGGCTGTCCCAGACTGGCAGCACTCCCATCATTAGCGATATTGCTGTCGAGCAAGGGGTTCCTACTGTCTGTCACATGAAAAACTACATCTTCAACCATTGGTTTCGCGATTTCGCAGTTAGCTGCAATCTTGGAATCTATGAGCCGAACAATTCGACTGGCGGAAAACTATATAAGGGCATCTGCCCGCATCAGCTCAGGCATTGTGTAAGCACTTTTATGCTGGCGAACGGATCGGACGTTAGAAGCGTGCAAGGTATTCTTGGCCACGCGGACCCCAATATCACGCTCAAAACGTATACAAGCCTCGTTCAACAATCAGAAATAAAAGCAGTTAAAGGCTACGAAGACTTCATCAACGCCTATATACAGAAAAGCGAGAAATAGCATGTCATTCATTCATCGTTTCATCAATAATATTACGGTACTATACTACTATTTCCGCAGGTAGACGCTTTATTTGATTGACATCTAATGAGTTTTAATAGATTCTAAAGCTGTCAGATGGCTACGCATGTAGTCATAAAAACCGGCCCCCCAAGTGCTTATGAACCTGGTAAGTCTTACAAGCACAGGGAGGGCCCTCATTGAAAGGATAGCTCATCATGGCTACCCCACAGATTAGCACTCAGGCGTCCACACCGACTTTCCCCACTGGTGCCGCTCAGTGCGATCGGTTGCTCCGCGTTAACGATATCCGCGAACTCACTGGCTGGAGCGAAAACACCGCGCGCAAGTTTATGCGCGAGTCCGGCAAGCTCATCCAAATCCATCGCTCGAATTACATGTTTGAAAGCTCGTTCTACGAACTTTTCAAGCAGCTTGAAGGTCGTACCGCCCACCTTGACTAGGCGGTAAACATGAGCGAGCTACCGTCAATTGCCGACAAATATTCCGATGATGTTACTGAGCAACGAGAGATTAGAAGGAAAATGGATAACGCGAATTTTATTTCGGTGCCCGACTGGGCGTGTTGTGCCACCACTGTCGCTGCCGAGCGCCTCATCCTCGGCCTAGTATGGAAGCTTGGAAATCCTTCCAAAAACAAACGAGCCATGGGCTTTTACGCAAAAAGCAAATGGATTGAGGAGCGCTACCACCTGAGTAAGAACACGATCTCCCGGGCCTATACCTCTTTGAAAGATAAGGGGTTTATTCAAAAAGCGGGCGATGGCAGCTGGATGCTTAATTACGCCGCAGTCTACCCCGCCGCAATCGAAAACGGCTGGGAGCCCAAGAAATCTTAAGTCCATAGCCCGACTATCGAGGTCGTGAAGGTCGGTAATCGCCGAGCGTCTATAAGAGCATGCCGCGGATGTAAAATGAAACAGGGTCGAACCGAAACAGTTCCCGGACAATTGGCGTCCGGCCAGACACTTCGATTCGACCCTTTTTCATGCCCGCATCTAAAACAATCCCATAATCATTCTCGACATCTTTAACGCCATCACTCTCCCGCCACCAACACGTCGTAGGTGCCATTTTCAACGAATCGATATGGCCGTCCATTCATGGTCTTTAAGGCGCGTGATACCATGAAAACGTGCGGTATTTCTCCAACCGAAAACCTGCGTGAATGCATGACTTGAGACGCCTTTTAGAACTCACCGATTGCAGGGCGAACACAAATCAACAGCGGCCGTGCATTGTTCCCAGCCGTTTGGCATGGCGGAGCCATGCCGTTGTTGATTGGAGTGCCGCAATGGCAGACGAGAGAAAAATCAGGGAAATCTACGGCGTGAAGTCCGTCCACGAGGAGGCCACCGAGCGGACCGAGGAGACGTGGCGAGAGAAGCTACTACTCGAGACGGCCGACCTCAGGACCGAGAACGCGCTGCTCAGGGCCCAGCTTGACGAATTCAACCGCAAGCTCGTCGAGGCGACGGATCGGAATGAAAAGATTGAGGCCGACTGCAATGAGCGGGTCGCCTTTATCGAGGAGAAGTTCGAGCTCGATACCGCGAGACTCGAACTCGAGAACAACGAGCTCCACGCCGCGGGCGTCAGATACCTCGCCGATGCCAGGGAGCTCAGCAGGCAGGTCGTCCAGCTCCACGCCGAGGCTGAGGCCATGTCCGATGAGATCGAGCGGCTGCGCGGCGAGCGTGACGCCGCACTGAAAGCCCAGACCGAGCTGAGCGATGCGCTCCTGGCCCAGCGCGACCTGATGGCCGAGATCGCCGCCCTCAAGGACCGTCTAGCCGCCTCCGAGCAACGGGCGGCCGTGGCCGAGGCCAAGGTCGAGGTCATGACCCAGATGAAGGGCGAGTAGCCCCGCGCTTCTCCTATCAGGCGGCTGATTTCTAGGAATCTTCTAGAGCGCTTCCAGAAGGTTCCTATAACCGGGCGCAGCATCTTCGATCGGCACGATGTCTCGGTAGATCAGGCGATGCCTGTCGTCACGCCACTCGTCGCCGTGATAGTGGCCGAAGAACCAAGCGCGGTAGCCGAGCCGGCCGTCGAGCTCGGCAAGGAATCGTTGCAGCCGGTCGCCTCGATACTCGCGTCCACGCTCGCGACACAGCCCCTCAGCAAGGGCAGCCGGAGCCTCGTGAGTCACAACGTAGTCGACCTTCCAGCCCACGCGGTCGAGCGAGGAGCGGCAGTGCTCCGTCTCCTCCTCGCTCGGCATCTCCTCGGGCCACCAGCTCCTCCCCTCCTTGCGATACTGCCTGTCGTTGCTCGCGGCACCTCCCATGGTGAGGACCGTGGTCCCCGCGATGTCGTACACCTCGCCGCGCATCAGGTGCAGCACGTGCGGTCGCGCCTCATGGACGAGGCCGCCGTTCCACTCCCGCACCGGCAGCTCAGCCAGGGCGTGATGGTTCTCATGGTTGCCGTCGACGAAGCACGTGGTCCAGGGCTTCGACTCGAGCCAGTCGAGCCAGTATTTCTCGGCGTTGGACCCATCCCAGACAAAGCCGAAGTCGCCGGCCACGATCACCGCGTCATCGCGCGTCAGGGTCCGGCCCAGCGGCCAAGACCTGGAGGCAAAGCGGCTGGACCCGTACTCGGCCCTGCCGTGCACGTCGCCCGTCACATAGACAGCCATCAGTACGCACCCCACGGCAGAAGTTTGTCCCCGAGCCTCACGATCCGGTCATACAGCACCGTGTGCCGTTCGTCCGGATTGCCGTCTCGGTGAAAATGTCCGTAATACCAGCGCTTGTAGTCCAGGCGGTCCTCGAGCTCGTCGAGGAATCCGGTCAGCCGGTCCACATCAGGGCGTTCCCAGCCTGGGTCCGGGTAGAGCGTCGGCGAGAGCATGCGCGTCGAGCAGGTATGGGTGATGACGCAGTCGACCTTCCAGGCGACCTCGTCGAGCCTTGCCCGTGCGGCATCGAAATCGCGCTCGTCCGGCAGCTCCTGCGGCCACCACGAGCTGTACGGGATGCGGTACGCCCTGTCGACGCTCGTCGCCCCGCCCATGGTGAAGACCGTCTTCCCGTCGAGCTCGAAGACCTCCCCGCGCATGAGGCGGCGGATGGACGAGGTATCCGACAGGCGCTGCGTCAGCCCGCCGTGCCACGGCTCCATGGGGCGTTCCGCCCAATGGTCGAAGCGCTCGTGGTTGCCGTCGACGAACAGCACCGTGTGGGGGCGCGACTCCAGCCACGCGATGTCAGCACACTCCTCGGCGGAGAAATCCCACGGAAAGCCAAAGTCCCCCGCGACGATGAGGTAGTCGTCGCTCGTCAGGCCATCCCCAAGCTCCCAGTCGCGGAGCTTTTGCATGTCGAGCCCACCGTGGATGTCGCCCGTCACATAGACCGTCATCGGATCGCCTCTTTCCGTTTGTAAGCCGCCAGCTCGCGCTCGACCTGCCTGTCGCCGGTCTCGTTGACCCACCAGGGCCATTTCACCCGGCCGCACGGCTCGCCGACTCCGGCGAACCACTCCCTCAGCTCGTCGAGACTCACCGGGGAGTGCCCGTTGGCATCGCAACCGACGTCGTAGCGCGGAAGGCCCTGCCTGCGGTTGAACTCGTTGTACGCGCCTCCGCTGCTGTGGATGTGCCCGTGGAGGTGCCACGATCCATGGTTCATGCCCTGCCAGTCGGCCATGGGGTAATGGCTCAGGACGATCTTCTGCCCGTCGATCTTGAGCACGCAGATCGGCGGCTCCACGGTGAACGCGCCCGCGACCGCCGGCTGGGTCCAGTCCTTGTCGTGGTTTCCCGGGACGAGGTGGATGCGCCTGCAGGCGATCTGCTTGCGCAGGGCATAGGCGTCCTGGGCGGTCATCTTGAATGAGAAATCCCCCAGGACGTAGAGCTCGTCGTCCATGGCGACCCTGCCGTTGATGTTGTCGACGATGCCGTCGTTCATCTGCCAAATCGTCTCCCACGGGCGGTCGGTGAACTTCAGCACGTTCTCATGCCCGAAGTGGGTGTCGCTGGTAAACCAGATCATTTTTATGTCTCCTTTTATCGCTAAAAAACGTTCTCCTTCGAGGTCAGGAGACGTTTTATGAGCGACATGAGGTGCATATCCCTCATGTTTCAAGCTCCAATCTGTCGGATTTGCCCAACTAAAAGTTTACGCCCACGCGCCCACGCGCGAACAGGATTTGATTTTTGGAATATGGACGAATTCCTCGTCAGGAGGGTAGAATGATGCCGACGGCAGCCCAAGTTGTAGTGAGCTGGGCAGAGCCGTTGCTTAATGAAGTTAGGTCATCGTCTTAGCGACGGTGACCTTTCTTTTTGGGCTTCGAGCCCTGCTTGAGTGCCTTGGAAAGGCCGACAAGGGCCGTGAGGAGCGAGACCGTAGCGGTCAGGAGCTTCACGAGCTCGGTGAAATCGGTCATGGGCATCACCTCCCATCGAATGGAGGGCTCTGCCCGGCACGAGGGCTGCCGACAGCAAGGACGATTCTATCAGAGCGGCTGACTCCCGCCGATCAATTCATACTCCTCACCCTCGCCGAATTGCGAGCATGAAAGAATCGGCACTGGATGGCAGCACGCTAGGGCACCGACGATAGGCTCTCCAAAACTAGCGAGGCGTGTCTCCGCGAGCGTAATCGCCTCGGTCGACAACGCGATCGTCCATCTGTCGCGATGCGGCGCTACCACCGTGCGCCTGGCCCGCGGCGCGGACACGGTCGTCACCGGCATCGGGAACGGCGCCGGCGTAACGGTTTCGAATCTCCCTTGCGTAACCGCGCCGGGCAAGAAGCTCATCACGAACCGCCGGATCCTCGAGCAGATCTTCATCGCACTTCGGTGCGATGAACTTAGGGAAGAGATTGTAGGCGACGCCCTTGCTCGCCTTTGCCTGCACGACCCACGCCGAATACGCTTTCTTAAGCCGTTGAATGTAAATCTCACAGCGTTTCTCGTACGGTAACGCTCGCTCGGCTTCCAGTACGTTCTTTTCGAACGCCGCTTCAAGTTGTTTGACTGCGAAACGTCCGTCGAGTCGAGTCAGGTTGAAAGTGCACTTCGGATTGCCGGCTTCTTTGATATCGAGATCTGTCGCATAGACTCGATTATTCTTGATGAAAATGTCTACGCCCCATGAGGCAAGTATCTTTTTGAACTGATTCATATTCTTCGGATGACCTTCATCGATTGCAATATGGATCAGCTCGCGCAGATTGTTTTTATAACTGTACTCACCCCGCTCAACGATTTTCTTTTCAGTGTCGCGCGGCTGTCGGTCTCGAATCTTCGAGTTCTTCTTTCCCTTTTCGAGCTGAGCGAGATTCCAGGCCTTGTCCATTTCACGAACCCACGCAGCGCGTTCGTACTTTCCGCGACGCCCACCCGTCTCGCAACGCTTACCCGTCAAAAGATCCGTGTGGTTAATCGCCATATGGACCGCGTAGCGTTTTCCCGCCTTATCGCTTTCCTCATGCAAGGCGACAATCACTTGTTGATGCGGGTAGTGTTTCGCAAGCCATTGCTCCGCGTAGGCCATACATGCATCGGGGGTCATCTTGCCTCCGTTGCAGCTGCACTCCTCGGGAAGAAACGCGAGAATCTGATGAAGCATCGTTATGTTCTTCGCGCCGGCACGCGCGGGCCTGTCGTGATGGAACATCTTCCGCGTCATAGCCATCTCGGAAAACCAGCACTTTCGGTTCGCGAGGTTCCAGCCGCCGCGGGCCAAAGCGTACTTTCCGTTAATGTACTTGCGCACGTTCTTCGCATAGCGCTCGGACGAAACACCTTTCTGCTTAACGACGGTCATTTTGATCACCGCCGACGAAATAGCGCTGTTCGAGTTCTTCGATAAAGAGAGTGACTTTGCGGGCGTTCTGGTAAACCTTTTCAAGCGTTCGGAAAACTGCCTTCTCGTTGTAGGCCGGAAGACCTTGCGCGTGCACGAAGTACATCAGCTGGTTGAGGTTCGTCCCCTCGCGATACAGCTCGTGATAGATTTTTGCGACCTGGCTCATATCGAAATCGATCTTCTCGATTTTCCCGGCAAGCATCACGCGGCGGGCATACGCACTGACGGTCGCACCAAGTACATCCGCTCGTCTGCGGATCGCTTCGTGCTCCCCATCGGTGACCTTAACGTAAATGGCCTTCGAACGCGTTTCATGCAAATCCCCTGAAACGGGTTGCAGCTTTTTACTGCGGCCACCGTCATCATTTTTAGAAATGACTAGATTATCGAGTGATTCACTCCGATGACTCAAGGCATAGCGAATGAGTTCGGCTTTCGTCATGCCTGCCTTGTCCGCCAAAGCGGAAAACGTTTCGTATTCTTCAGAGGTGAGTGTCGCCTTAACGGTGTGTGGACGCTTGCAACTCATCATGCCCCCAGGAAAGCAGAGCGAATCGGTGAGGCCACCGATTCAAAACCAATATGAGATTGCTTTCCTTTTTTGGGAGCGACTGACGTCGCGCCGATTTTTTGAAGTGACGCCGTCACTTCCCTTAGAAATGAAGGCGAATTTCATTTCTAACTTTATCGCCGTGGGAGGCGATAATCAAGATGTGTTGGCAGATAAAGGGGGCGAGTATGGCCCCATTTATCTAGCCCAACACCAATCTTGCAATCACCGGAACGGCGATTGGGCGGAGCGTAGCGTAGACACGAAATGAGAGGCCTCGTTTCGAGCGAAAGGCTTCGCGGTGTCGTAGTGTCAGCGAAGACCGTGAGCGGAAGCGAATTTTTAACGCGAAGGATGCTGAGTGTTAGAGATTCGCTGTAGCGAGAGCGGAGCGGTAATGCGAATGCGAGGGATGCCGAGTGTTTGCATTACCGCGCAGCGGACTCCGGGCGAGGGCTGGAACAAGTTGATGGAAGATCTTACCGATTTGCGGAAGGTTTTGCCCGAAGCATCCGGCACCGCCGGATTCTTTTGGAACGGCCTCTCGTTTGATTGCTTTCCTATCGTTTGCTCCCAGACTGGGCGTCTAAAAAAGGCGGCCGAACCGGCCGCCCACAAATAAATAAACATTTACCGAATGCAAGAGAAGAGGAACGATGCACATTACTCCCAGTGACCGGCGACGTCGACAACCCAATGTTGTCCCGTAGCCTGCTGTTCATAATGTCCTTGGTCCTCAGAGGTGGTATACGAATCATTGATTGCAGAACCGCCGTTAGGATGCTGCGCATCGCCAAAAGTAGCGTGAGCGTGAGCGTCCATTTCGGCTGCAGATCCAAATGCTGCGTGGCATGCACTGCAGATCCAACGTTCATGGCGCGTATAAACCACATTCGGCACCCAGACCTGGCTGTAATCTGTCTCCCAGTGGCCCTGCTCGGCAACCCACTTCTTCTGGCTGCCGCCGTTGGAAGAGGAATTGTTGCTGCCGGAACTCTGCGAATTGCCGGAATTCTGCTTGGACTGGGAGGAATCGCCCTTGTTGTCCGACTTCGAGGAATCGGAAGACTTGTTATCCTCCTTCTTGGAGTCATCGGACTTCTGGTCCTTGTCGTCGGATTCTTTCTTCTCCTCGGACTTGGTTCCAGAGGCCTGCGCCGCCTTTTCTTCGCTCGGCTTCTTTTTGTCTTTATTCTTCACCGCCGTGGCGGCCCTTTCCGCAGAGCCGCTTCCTTGCTTTGCAACGCTGGCACATCCAAGTTGAGGTGCCGAAAGGCACACCAGAAGCGCAACGATAATAGCCTTTGTTCTCACACCGATCTCCCTGACCATGAAACCGGGCGTTGGACACCAGCCGATATCCAACGCCCGGCTCGCTTTTACATCTGCTCGCGGCGCTTCTTCTGGTCGAGGAAGACGCCGGCCGCCACGAGGACGGTACCGCCGATGGCGAACGTCTCGCCGATGAGTCCCGCGCGGTCACCGGTCTGGGCGAGGCTGCCGGGCTGGGCGGTATCCGTGCCGGCGAGGTGCTTCGGGGTGTATGCCGTCTGCTGCTTTGCGGCCTCCTCTGCCTCCTGTCGTGCGATCTCATCGGAAAGCTTCTGCTCCGCTACGATGCGGTCGGACTTCGCCAACTCGTAGGCGGCGAGCGCCGCATCGTAGCCGGGCTGGAGCCCGTCCACCGCGGCCTGCTTCTCGTCCAGGATGGCCTTGGCGGGCGCGACCTTGGCACGTGCCTCGACTGCTGCGGCGAAAAGCGCGTTGAGGGCGTCATCCGCGTTCACATCATGGCCGGAAGCGATCGCCGCGCCGGCATCGATGGAGTTCAGCCTCGCCAGCTTGGCGTCTGCCTGCGCCTTTGCCTGCTCGGCGGCAAAGACTAGGGACTCGGCGGCGATGGTATCCGCCTTCGCGGCATCGAGCGCGGCCTTGGTGTCATTGACGGCCTTTACTGCATCCTGCTCGCGCTGCTGTGCCTCTGCGAGCTTCGCGGCAAGACCGGTGAGGATGTCGAGGTTCGACTGTGCGTCCTCGAGATCGGTCTGGGAGCCGGTAAGCTTGTCGGCGGCAACGCCGGTGTCGGCCTTTGCGGCATCGACGGCACGCTGGGCATCCGCGAGGGCGCTTGCGGTGGTATCCGCCTTTTGCTCGGCGGCGGCGAGGACGGTCGTCTTCTCGACCTGATCGGCTGCCGCCGCGTCATGGACGCTCTTTGCTGTATCGAGCGCCTTCTTGGCGTCGGCGACGTCCTGGAAGAACTTCGCGAGATCGGCGTTCGCATCCATGACGTCCTGCTGCTTGGCCTCGGTGTCCGCCTTGGCGGAGTCCAGCTTGGACTGTGCGGTCGTTACGGCTGCGTGGGCGGCATCAAAGGCGACCTGCTTCTGCTGGACGGTCGACTTTGCCGTATCGACTGCCGTGTTGGCAGCTTCGAGGTCCGATTTTGCCGCATCAAGCTCGGTCTGGGCATCCGTGACGCCCTGCTGCTTGGATGCGACATCAGCCTTGGCTGCATCGACGGCACGCTGGGCATCGGTGACGTCCTGCTTCGCGACATCGACACCTGCCTGTGCGGAATCCACCGCGACCTGCTTCTGCTGGACGGTTGCGGCGGCGCCGGCGGCTGCCTGCTGCTTGGATGCGAGATCGGTCTTGGCTGCGTCGAGTGCGCTCTTGGCGTTCTTGAGACCGTCGATGTAGGAGGTCAGCTTCTGCTCGTACTCGTCGACGGACATGGGGTTCATGTTCCAACCGGAGCCGGACCAGCCGGAGATCTCTGCGGTGTAGCACTGCGTTTGAAGCCCGGACATGGTGCCCTTGGTGCAGGTTGCCATTCCCATAACGGCGAGTTCGGGATTGATGATGTTCATGTAATGGCCGACGGTGCCGCTGCTGCCGTTCTCCCAGTGGCAGTTGTCTGCAATCCAATGGTTGATTGCGACACCGTTCTTTGCATAGAAATCATAGGCATCCTTGCCGACAAGACCGGTGACTCCATAAAGGGCCTCCGTTGCCTTGTCGAAAAAGCCC
The DNA here is from genome assembly GCA_958407445.1 of uncultured Collinsella sp. GTDB lineage: Bacteria > Actinomycetota > Coriobacteriia > Coriobacteriales > Coriobacteriaceae > Collinsella. The sequence goes on along the minus strand of CATYIU010000031.1, from coordinate 2,807 downwards.
TTCTCCTGCTCGATCCACTGCCCACTCGGATCGATTCCGTAATTCCATGCCAGGTTTTCGGCAAAATCATATTGACGGGCATGATCGAGCACAGTGTCACTGTAGTTGGCATCCGCAATGGCTCCGGCGATGAGCTTGTAGGTGACCTGGAGCTCGGACAGGCCGACCGACTTGCGGTAGTCGTTGACGGACTTCATCCACCTGATCGCATTGAGCATGTTATCAAGGGACGTGGCGTCCTTGGAGTTGCCGACTTCGGTCTTTCCGGCATATTTGGCGTTCAGGATGATGTTGACTGCGTCATCGGCACCCATGGCACGGAAGAAGCCGATGGCTCCCTGCTTGAGCTGCGCGTCGGCGGTATCGAGTTTTGCCTGTGCCTCGTCGACCTTCTGCTGCGCGGCGGTCACGGCGGCGTCTGCGGTATCCTTTGCGGTCTTTGCGTTCGCGAGCTCTACGTCGGCGGCTGCCTTGGCGGACTCGGCGTCATTGACAGCCTGCTTCGCGGCATCCAGCTTGGCGACGGCGTCGGCATTCGCCTGCTTGGCCGCATCGAGGTCAGCGTTCGCGGCATCGAGTGCGGACTGGGCGTCGCCCACGCCGGATTTGGCATCGGCCGCGGCCTGCTGCTTTACAGAGAGGGACGCCTGGGCATCATTCAGCTCGGACTGCGCCGTTGCTGCAGCGGACTGCGCCTGCTCGAGCTCGGACTCGCACTGGGACTGCACCGCTCGTGCGGCAGCGAGGGCTGCCTCTGCATCCGCGACCTTCTGTTTTGCAGCATCGTACTCCGGGCCGCTGGCGCCTGCCTCCGCTGCGGCGAGGTCGGCTTTCGCCTTCTCGTAGGCGGCGCTGGCGGCTGCGGCATTCGCATCCGCCTCGTCCTTGTTCTGCTGGGCTGCAGCGAGGACAGAATCGGCGGCATCCTTTGCAGACTGGGCCGCAACCAGCTTGGACTGGGCATCGGCAAGCGTCGCGTTGGCGTTGGCGAGTTCGGCCTGTGCCCTGCTCACGGCATCCGTGGCGTCGCGCACGGCCTGCTCGGCGGCACTGATTGCCTCCGGGGTGGCGCCTACGGCATCGGCCTTGGCTTTATCGAGGGCGTCCCTGGCATCCTGGGCCACCTTGAGGGCGGACTGGTACGCTTCGTCCTTCTCGGACGCATCGGCCTTGGCGTCTGCGAGACCCACCTTCGCCTGCTCGAGGTCCTTGCCGGCGGCATCGGCGGCATCCTTGCCCTCCGCGACCTGACGGGCGTACTCGTCCATTGCCGCTCGGTCGGCTGCCGTGCCGGCGCTGACTGCCGAATCGTAGGATGCCTTGGCCTGGTCGCGGGCGGAAGCCGCCTCGTTGTAGGGACCGGCGGCCTCATCGTAGGATGCCTTGGCGGCGTCCTCCTTCGCCTTCGCCTCGTCGACCGCCTTCTGCAGGTCCGCGATGGTCTGTGCGGCGGATTTCGCGCCGGTACCGGATGCCGCGCCGGCGTGGGCGGCGATCGGCGACATCACGGCGGGGTGCTGCGGGCCCCCGTCACCGGTCTGGGCGAATGCCGCGAACGGTGAGATGAGGCTCGATCCGGTCATGGCGGCCATGGTCGCCGCGGTGACGGTCAGACGCGCGATCCCCTTCGGAGTGTGAATCTTTTTGTTTGGCAGTGCGGCGAAGTGATCGCCACCGGCAGCAAAGTGCTTTCCCTGAGTCATTGCTATTCCATTCCTTTTCCATGCCATGTCCGACTAGGCATCAGAACTCTTTCCAATAAAGGTAATTATGCGCCTTAACAGGGATTGTTGTATATAGTCCGTTGGCATAAATACAACAATCCATGACTCTTTTTGTCATGGATACGAAGACGCTTCAGAAATCATTCGGCATGAGATGCAAAGAGCTCCGCGCTGGACTCGGGTACAGCCAGGAGCAGTTCGCCAATTTGATTGAGATGGATCGTTCCTACTACGCGAGCATTGAGGTCGGACGAAGAAATGTCAGTCTTTCTAACCTCTCTAAAATTGCCAATGGATTCAACATATCAATTGCTGCACTTATGACTGGTGTCAGCGATAAATCTGATTAGTCCATCAATCAGCGAACGAAGTGAGCGAATAAATCGGCGGCGTAGCCGGCGGCAAGGACACGGTACGTGGCCGCGCAGCGAGCTTCGCGAGCGAAGGGGGACAGCATCGCTGTCCCTATTCTTTATCGACGGCTTAGTCGGCGGCAAGGACACGGTACGTGGCCGCGCAGCGAGCTTCGCGATCGAAGAGGACGGCATCGCCGTCCCTATTTCTTTATAATCTATTTCTCTATTAATTGGTTTCACCAAAATGGGTATGACACAAGCTTCTGAACAGGCTTTTTATCAGAGAATTCAAAGCTACCGAATCATCAAAATGGTGAAATTTTTTACCCAAATTGAGGAAGCGCTTCACCAAAATGGAACCGACTAACGGCTGTTGAAAACTTTTTATCCCCAAAATGGTGATTTCCTGTTTTCAGTGGAAATCTCGGTAAGTTAAATTATTTACTTACCAGATTTACAAACAAAAGCAGTTCTTAACCCTAAAACCAGAACAGGTCAGAAGCAAAATTAACTCCTGACCTGCGATTTCTCTGGTGCCCCCGGGCGGATTCGAACCGTCGACACCCGCTTTAGGAGAGCGGTGCTCTATCCCCTGAGCTACGGAGGCATGTTGTACTAGTGTAGCAGATTTACACGTTGTGATGCAGCGTGTAGCCACTCTTCGAAGTTGCGGTGGAACAGCCCTCCGGAAAGTGCGTCCCACTATCCAGGCAAATTCTGGGTCAGA
>CATYIU010000030.1:0-26260 GCA_958407445.1 uncultured Collinsella sp. | reverse complement strand
CAGCATACGGTGTAGGTTGAACTGGCCGGCCGGGGCGGAGGGGGCTGAGTTTCCCCCTTCGCTCCGGCTGCAAGCAGAGTCGCTCAGTGGGAAACTCAGCCCCCTCCGCCCCGGCCTACGGTGACTCGGCTGCACCGTGTGCTGCCGAAGGGGCTTTGCGCGATGACTAGGGCTGAAAAAGAAAGTGAGTGTGGGCTCCGCCGTTCGTTCGAACGGCGGAGCCCACGTTTTGGATTTATTGGGCTGTGGCGGTGAAGGTTGTTTTGTCGGCGGCGATGTGCACGTGCAGCTTTGCCTGACCGTCGCAGCTGATGAGCACGCCCACCTCGAACGGGGTTCCCGTCTTGTCGTAGGTCGAACGCACGATGCGCATCGCCGCCTTACCGGTGTTCTGTCCCAAAAGACGCGCCTCATGCTTGTCGAGGTTGACCGTCTCGTAGACGGCATCGACGCTTGCGGGCAGGATGCCGGTCTTTTCCGCGATGTAGGCGTAGAGCGAGCCATCCACGTCTTTGCGCGTGAGCTCGGGGCAAAGTGACACGGGGATATAGACGTAGTTGAGCTCCATGGGTTTGTCGTTGGCGAGACGCAGGCGGCGAATCTCCCAGACGGGTGTCCCTTCGGGCACTTTGAGCCCGGAGGCGATGCCGCGGACGGCCGGTATGCTTGAAAAGGCGAGAATCTGCGAGCTCGGAACCCGTCCCGCTTCGCGCATCCGCGCGCTGAAATTCAGGGCCAGGTCGATGCCGGGTGCTGAAGTTTGGGGCTTGATGAACGTGCCCTGGCCGCGCTTGCGCACCACGCGCCCCTCGATGACGAGATCTTGGAAGCAACGGCGCACGGTCGCGCGCGATAACTCCAGCCGCTCACAGATTTCGAGCTCGCGTGGCAGCGGCGTCTTGGTGTCGAACGCCTGGCTGGCGATAAGCAGAGCGATTCGATGTTTAAGCTGGACATAGAGCGGCGTATCACCGCTGCGGTCGAAGGGTTCGGAGGCGAGAAACGAGATCATATCCATGGGGTACCTCCATGTCGTGGGCGTACGTGACATGGTCTGACACTGCGGGGCAAACCGGAGATGCCAGGCCCGATTCTTGCTGGTATGTATGGTGCATAAGGAACATAAAACATTTATCAGGCAATCTACCTGCTATTTTAAAAATAATTAGAAGAAAAAATAATTTAGGCACAAAAATAGTTGCTACCGTTAACCGATGAATAGTTGCCGTTCGCGACTATTTTCTTGTACCGAACATGCCCCGGCGCAACAATAATCTCAGCAAAAAGCAAAGCCGTGCGACACACGGCAGGTCGAGAGGAGACCGCATGCGGTATCTGGTAATGGTCAGTCACGGAACGCTCGCTCCCGGACTGCACAGTGTCCTCAAGATGCTCGGCAATGACGCCCCGAACATCTTGTCGACGAGTCTCGTGGACGGCATGGGCGCTGACGAGTATGTCGAGAACGTCAAGGCGATGCTCGCTCCCGTTACCGCCGATGACGAGGTTGTCCTGCTTGGTGACATCCTGGGCGGATCGCCGCTCACCAATGCCATGAACACGCTGGCCGAGAAGGGTTTGCTCGCCCACACCATTGCCTTCGGCGGTATGAATCTGCCCATGGCTATGACCGCCATGATGGGGCTTGCCACCATGGACCTGGATTCCCTCAAGCAGATGATGCTGCAGGAGGGCAAGAACGGTATGTCCGAGCTCGTTGTCCCGACCGATGACGCCGACGACGAGGACGACGACATCTAGGCAGCGCATCCGCCCAAATTTTCGTGATGGAGCGGGGGTTAAGAGGAAAGACCCCCGGTGATAAAGAAAGGGAGAACGCATGATTTCGTTCATCCGTATTGATGACCGTATGATCCATGGACAGACCGTTACCCGTTGGGCCCTCGAGTATCCCTGCGACGGTCTTATCGCCGTCAACGACGCTGCAGCGTCCAACCCCGTGCTCAAGGAGGCCTACAAGAGTGCCTCGGGCAAGAAGACGTTCGTGTGGACCAAGGAGCACTTCAAGGAGGTCTCCGAGAAGGTTCTCAAGTCCGACACCAAGTACTTCCTGATCACCAAGAACCCGCTCGACATGAAGGAACTTCTCGTCGATTTTGGCTTTAAGCCCGGCATGGACCGCATCATCGTCGGTCCCTGCAACGATCGTCCCGGCACCACCAAGCTTGGCAACAACCAGTCGATCACGCAGGAAGAGGCCCAGGCGCTCGAGGATCTCACCAACGCCGGCTACACGGTCGAGTTCGCCCTTATCAAGGAGAAGTCCATCGGTGAGTGGCCCAAGTTCCGCGGTCAGTTTGGCTTCTAGTTAGGCGCCAGCCGCATTTTGGTATCTACAGCCCTTGGTGAAAGGGGCTGAGGAATAAAGAAAGGGGAAAGCATGGCAATCAATGCATTCCAAGCCGCGCTGTTCGGCCTGTTCGCCTGCCTGGCATCACTGCCTGGCATGGGCGGCACGACGATCGGCAACTACACTCTGGGTCGTCCTCTGGTCGCCGGCCTCATCGTCGGCATCATCATGGGCGATATGCAGACGGGCATCCTCGTCGGCGCTGCCATCCAGGTTGTCTACATCGCTCTCGTGACCCCCGGCGGAACCGTCTCCGCCGACGTCCGCGCCGTGTCCTATATCGGTATCCCGCTGGCGATCCTCGCCATCAAGAACTCGGGCATCGATCCCGCCTCCGCTGAGGCTGCCGGCATGGCCGCATCCCTCGGTGCCGCCGTCGGCACGCTCGGCACTGTGCTCTTCTATGGCACCGCCACCATCAACCTGGTGTGGCAGGGCATGGGCTGGAAGTGGCTCGAGAAGGGCGATCTCCACAAGCTCTACCTGGTCAACAACGTTCTGCCTTGGATCGGTCACATCGTCTGCTCGTTCCTCCCGACGTTCATCATCACCATGGGCGGCACCGCCATGGTCGACCTCATGAAGACCTACATGCCCATGGACGGCATCGCGATGAAGACGCTGTTCACCGTCGGCTCGCTGCTGCCTACCGTCGGTATCGCCATCCTGCTCAAGCAGGTCATCTCTAAGCCCACGGACTTTCTGACGTTCTTCTTCGGCTTCACCCTGTCCGCTGTTATGGGCTGCAACCTGATCGCCGCTGCCGGCATCGGCTGCTTCTTCGCCCTGATCAACTATGAGATCGCTTCGCTCAAGATCGACCTCGCAAACGCTCCCAAGGCAGCTATCGCCTCGGGCTCCGATGATGAGGAAGAGGAGGACATCTAATGGCAGAGAAGAAAAAGCTCTCTAAGAAAACGCTTGCCAAGTCGTTCCGCAACTGGTCCTATGGCAACCTGACTTGCTTCTCGCAGGAGCACATGCAGACCTTCGGTTACCTGTGCGCCATGCTTCCGATCGTCGAGGAGCTCTACGACACGCCCGAGGAGCAGAAGCAGGCCCTCCAGACCTACTCCGCGTTCTTCAACACCGAGCCGCAGATCGGCACCATGATTGTCGGCGTCACCGCCGGCCTCGAGGAGGCTCGCGCAAACGGCGAGGCCATCGACGACGACGCCATCAACGGCATCCGCGCCGGCCTCATGGGCCCGCTCGCCGGCCTTGGCGACTCGCTGATCGTCGGTACCCTGATCCCGATCCTGCTCGGTATCGCCCTCGGTCTCTCGACCGGCGGCTCTCCGCTCGGTGCCATCTTCTATATTGTCGTGTGGAACCTGCTCATGTTCCTTGGCATGCGCTTTGCCTACAACCAAGGCTATGAGCTCGGCGGCAAGGCGGTCGAGGCACTGGTCGGACCCAAGGCAAAGGCTCTTCGCGATTCCATCGTGATGGTCGGTACCATGGTCATCGGTGCCGTGGGCGCAACTTGGGTCTCCATCACCTGCAGCCCCAACCTGGTGCTGCCCGGCGGCGGTAAGTTCCAGGACACGCTCGACGGCATCTATCCGCACCTGCTGCCGATGATCTTCATCATCTTCTGCTGGTACATGATGACCAAGAAGAAGGTCAACCCCATAGTCATGATGCTGATCCTCGTTGTGATCGCATTCGTGGGCGTTGTTATTGGTTTCTTCGACCCGGCGCTGAGCTACTAGTCATCATCCTTTGACCCCCTGTAAGGCCGTGCGGCCTCAACCGCACGGCCTTCTGATTTTACGCCGCCCTTCAAGGGCAATATGGCCAGCGACCTCCATCGCCTATACGACACCCGTTATATTGCTCTTGAAAGATGACGTATTCGATAAACGATGCACTTGCGCATAATGCACGCTTTGCACGAGGAGGACCATATGCACGAGAAACATGGACACGACCTTTCGCGCGACGACTTGATCCGCGAGGCAAAGATGCAGACCGATGCTATTCAGCGGCTCAACGTTTGGCTGCGCCTGGGCTATTCGCTCGTGGCGATTGGCTTTTTGATGGGGATGTGGGGTATGCAGGGAGGCCCCGGCTGGGGTGTCCCCGTGGGCATCGTGTGCCTAGTGGTGGGCACTCCGCTTTCGATCGTGCTTAAGGTTGGCACGACCAACGCCAAAAAGAATGTCGAGCGCATGCTCGAGGCCGCGGGTATCGACGTTGAGGAGCTTATGCGACGCAAGAAGGACGAGCAATAGACTTCCGCGTTGGGGTATCATAAATAATTGTTGCGAATGTTAACTAATGTACGGCAAATGACGGTTTTATGGCCCTTCTAGAGTTGCAAAGGACAATATCCCCAGTGGATTACGATGACGTCGCTCGAAAACTGATCGTGTACTCACGTTCCCTTGCCAAGGGATCCTTGAGTGCTGCCGGCGGCGCCAGTGTGGGCGAGGCACCGGTTTTACAGTATCTATCGGGTATTGACGGTGACGTCATTCCCTCCGAGATTGCCAAGAAGCTGAAATTCTCCCGTGCGCGCATGTCGCATATCTTGGATTCACTCGAGAGCAAGGGTTACGTTCAGCGCAGGACCGATCCAAACGATCGTCGGCGTGTGCTGGTGAGCATCACCGAGGAAGGCCGTGATTTCTCGGCGAAAAAAAATGCCGAGAGTGTGGCATCGCTCTCGAAACAACTCTCAGCGCTCGGCGAGCACGATGCCCAGGAGCTCGTGCGCATTCTGAATAAAGCCTATAGCCTTACCTATGATGCCGACGACTACCTGGACAATCTATAAGGATAAAGGCAGACATTTAGGTGCATCTTGAAATGCACCCGGGACAGTTGCGCCCATTGACTACCGTCAGCATCTCATTCCAAACCAAATCAGCCAACGTACGTCATGGCAATCCCCGGTAGGTCGCAGGGTGGCGGCTGAGCCTTTCCCTCGGGAAACTTCGCGAAGCCCAGTTCCCGAGGGAAAGGTATGGTCTGTGTAATACCAGATAAACAGTACATTTTTGCTAGATTGGTATTTGACTGAAGAACCAATTGGTATGGCTTATTAAGCCCACATTGCCGTTGACGCTCATTTTACTGCCGCTGGTGGACTTCCGAACTTGGTTGCGCAAGTGCTCCCATATATTGATATGACCTAGTAGGTGGCTATCTGGTTACTACCAGTTGGCCCCTTGGTAACGGGTGGCCCCATTGTGCGGAATGTACCGAACATCCCCGTTTGATACGTTTTCCCATGCTGCCGGGGGGGGGCGTCCTCGGCACCTCAGCATCTCGGAAGAAAGGAGACCAGGTGCGCAGGAATTCCATTTTTACGAAACGGTGGGTGAAGGGAAGCGCGGTCCTCGTTGCCACTGCAGCGACGCTCGTGTTTGCCAATCCCCAGCAGGCGATTGCCACGCCACTCAAGGGCGTCGACTCAGCGACCGTGTCCCAGTCTGCCTCGAATGTCGTCGACATCGATTTCGCTGACGGCATCAAGGGCCGTATTACGTTCCTCGAGGACGGTATTTTCCGTTATAACGTCGACCCCAAGGGTGAGTTTTCCGATTACGCCACACCGCGCAGTAAGTCCCACACGGCTAAAATCCAGGCTCAGCCCGATACCTCGGACACCTACAGCAAGCCGAGTGCGACGGTTGCCGACAAGGGCGACACTATCGAGATCACCGGCGGAAAGGCGACCGTGATCCTGGACAAGGCGACTGGCAAGATGAGTATCAAGTCAGGCGACCGTGTCGTGGTTTCCGAGTCCGCGTCCCTCGACCTTGATAAGAAGGGTACCGTCCAGACGCTCGCCAAGGAGAAGTCCGAGAACTTCTTTGGCGGCGGCACCCAGAACGGACGCTTCCTGCACACCAACCAGACGATAGCCATCTCCAACACGAACAACTGGACCGATGGCGGCGTTGCCTCGCCCAACCCGTTTTATTGGACGAGTGACGGCTACGGCGTGCTCCGAAACACGTTTGCAGAGGGTTCCTACGACCTCGGTTCCACGGACTCATCGACGGTCACGACTTTGCACAGCGAGAATGAGTTTGATGCCTACTACTTCGTGGCGACCAACGAGGGCGCTTCGAACGTGGCAACCGAGATGCTGCAGGACTACTACAAGGTGACCGGTAACCCGGTACTGCTGCCCGAGTACGGGTTCTACCTTGGTCATCTTAATGCCTATAACCGTGATGGCTGGTCAACGACCTCGGGTCAAAAGAAGTGGGAGACCAAGGGCAGCAAGTCCTCGAGCGAGAAGGGCGACGTTAAGTACGAGTCTGGCATGTCGACGGGCTACAAGCTCGACGGCACACTTGCGGCCGAGACGCTCAACGGTGAGGGCCCTACGGTTGATACCGAGAACATGAAAGCGACCGATTTCGACCGCCAGTTCTCTGCTCGGCAGGTTATCGATGACTACGAGGACAACGACATGCCGCTCGGCTGGTTCCTGCCGAACGACGGCTACGGCGCCGGCTATGGCCAGAACGGTTACTACAAGACCGGCGGCGTCAACTCCGACGGAGCGAGCTCGGCCGACCGCCTTAACGCTGTGCGTGCCAATGTCGACAACCTTAAGAAGTTCACCGAGTATGCCAACTCCAAGGGTGTGAGCACGGGCTTGTGGACCCAGTCCAACCTTGAGCCCGACAGCAACCCTGAGACCCCGTGGCATCTGCTTCGCGACTTCGACGCCGAGGTCAAGACGGGAGGCATCACTACCCTTAAGACCGACGTTGCCTGGGTTGGATCTGGCTACTCCTTTGGTCTCAATGGCATCAAGACAGCTTATGACACGGTGACGACCGGCGCTAACAAGCGCCCCAACATCATCACGCTCGATGGTTGGGCCGGCACGCAGCGCTTTGGTGGCATTTGGACCGGAGACCAGTATGGCGGTAACTGGGAGTACATTCGCTTCCATATCCCCACGTATATCGGTCAGAGTCTTTCGGGCAACCCCAACATCGGCTCCGACATGGATGGCATCTTTGGCGGCGACCCCATCATCTCTGCGCGTGACTACCAGTGGAAGACGTTCACGCCCTCTATGCTTGACATGGACGGTTGGGGCACCTACCGTAAATCGCCCATGACGCACGGCGATCCCTACACAGGCATCTCGCGCTTCTACCTCAAGCTCAAGGCGCAGCTCATGCCCTATATCTACACGAGCGCGGCCTCGGCGGCCAACATCGACACGGGTAACGGCGATGCCGGCCTGCCCATGATCCGCGCCATGCTGCTTTCCGATAACTCCGAGTACGCCGCAAGCACCTCGACGCAGTACCAGTATATGTTCGGTGAGAACTTCCTAGTGGCACCGGTGTATCAGGATACCCAGGCAGACGAGAACGGCAACGACATTCGCAATGGGATTTACCTCCCCAACTACGGCACCGACGAGAATCCCACCATCTGGATCGATTACTTCTCGGGTAAGCAGTATCGCGGCGGCCAGGTTCTCAACAACTACGAGGCTCCGCTTTGGAAGCTGCCGCTGTTTGTGAAGGCCAACGCTATCGTGCCGATGTACGCCGAGAACAACAACCCCGAGGCCGTGAGCGACACCAACACCAAGGGTACCGACCGCAGCCAGCGTATCGTCGAGTTCTTCGCCACCGAGGGCGACGGCACCTTTACGCAGTACGAGGACGACGGCTCCTCCATCGAGAACAACACGACTGAGGACGATTCCTACGGTACGATCGACAATATCTCCTACGGTGAGCATGTGAGCACCGTCTACAGATCCAAGGCCGCAGGCGGCACCGCGACCTTTACCGCCGAAGCCTCGCAGGGTGGCTACAACGGCTACGACTCCAATCGCACCACGACCTTCGTGGCCAACGTGTCCGCCAAGCCCATGAGCGTCGTCGCCAAGAACGGCGGATCCGCGCTCAACGTGGTTGAGGTCGACTCGCAGGAGACCTTTGACACCGCGACCCCCGAGGCCGGCCAGGCGGTCTACTTCTACAGCGAGACCCCTAACCTCAACCACTACGGCAGCGATGTGGACGGCACCGAGGCCGAGCGGGGCGAGAGCTTTAACAACACCAAGATCACCACGAACCCCAAGGTCTACGTCAAGTTCGCGAAGACCGATGTTGCTGCGGCGGCGCAGACGCTCGAGCTGGGCGGTTTCGTGAACGCCGACGCCACGCTCACAGCCGATCGCCTCAACGAGAGCCTCTCCGCACCCACGAACCTTGCTGCCCCCGAGGACGTCACGACCCCAACGAGCATCAAGCTCACCTGGGGAAAGGTCGATGGCGCTACCTCCTACGACCTTAAGGTCGACGGCACCGTGTTCGCCGTGGGTGATGCGGCCGAGTTCACGCACACCGACCTCGCCTACAATAGCAAGCACACCTACCAGATTCGTTCGCGCAACGCCGAGGGCTACTCCGCCTGGAGCGATGTGCTCGAGGCGAACTCCGCACTCGATCCGTGGCGGAACGTCCCCGACGCCGAGCAAATCACCTGGGAGGGCTCACTTTACGGCAGCCATAAGGCCGAGCTCGCCTTCGACCATGAGTTCCAGTCGGGCGACGGCGGTTTCCACTCCGGTGGCAACGATCTGGGCAAGGCGCTTACCGTTGACTATGGACGCGCTTACAAGCTCGATAAGCTCGAGTACTATCCGCGCGATGACGCCGGCAACGGCACTGTGACCAAGATGCGTGTTGAGACGAGTCTCGATGGCGTCCACTGGACGAGCCAGGAGGTCGATTGGGCACGTTCCGCTGATTGTAAGACGGTAGCGTTTGACGGCACCGTGGCCGCCCGTTACGTGCGCATGACACCGCTCGCCTCGGTCGGTAATTTCTTCTCCGCGTCCGAGATTGCCATCTACAAGACCGACGGCACGGATGGCTTCGCCGTGGGCTCCAACCTCAACAAGGCCACGATCTCCGACGGAGACTACTCCAACATGAAGAACTATCTGGGCCTCGAGAATCGCGAGCCCGATACCCCGACGTTCGGTTCGCAGATCCGCGACCACTTCGCCGACCTCAACGATAACGGCGTTTACGACGTCTACGATTACTCGTTCACCATGGCGGGTCTTGACGGCGGCACTAAACAAAAGGGAAAGGTCGCAGGTTCGCTCGCGGTGATTCCGAGCAAGACCGAGGTCGAGGCCGGTGATGAGATCACCGTTGATGTCTATGCGGCCGACGCCAAGAACGTCAACGCCCTGGGCGCCCTCGTCAACTTCAAGAGCGACCAGTTCGAGTTTGTGTCCGAGAGCATCGCGCAGGACGGCTCGACTGCCGGCATGGAGAACCTGTCTCGCGAGAAGGTCCAGTTCGTGGACGGAACGCAGACTATCAATCTCGCCTTTGCCAACCGCGGCGATGGCAAGCTCTACAACGGTACTGGCGCGGTGGCGAGTTTCAAGCTCAAGGCCAAGACCGCCGGAAAGGTCGAACTGCCCTCGACATCTTGGCTTATCGGCCCGGCATGCGACGCACTTGAGTTTGCGAGCGACGGCACGGTGACGATGCCGGACGTTCCTCAGCCAACGGTCGCCGAGTACGCCCAGGATGCCTTCAACATCACGATGACCAACGATGAGCTCACGACCGACGACGGGACCAACGTCGAGAAACTTATCCAGCAGAAGAGCTATAACGCGCTGTTCGATAATAACGAGGGCGACAACGGCTTTGAGTTCCTGTGGAACTGGAGTGGCAACTGGGACAGCGAGGGTAAGCTACCGAGTTACGTGAAGCTTCCCACCACGATGACATTCGCATTTAAGACGCCGTCGAAACTCGATAGCGTCGAGGTCGTTAACCGCAACGGCGGCAACGGAACCGTACAGAAGATCAAGGCCGTCGTGACGTTCGAGGATGGCTCGATCCAAGAGTTCGCGGGCGGGGAGTACGATTCCTTCCTGGCTCGCTACGCCTTTGACCTCTCTGCCGAGAACAAGGGCAAGAAGGCGACCAAGGTCGAGGTCACGCCGCTTGAGGCATCGGGTGACCAGATGCTCACACTGCGTGAGGTCAACTTCAACTACACGCAGGGTGTCGAGGCCATCGAGGGTGTCGAGCTAGGCAAGAACCAGACCGAGTTCTTTGAAGGCGACATTACGCCCGTCGACGCCAAGGCTACGCCTGAGAGCGCTGGCTACCCCTATGTGACGGTCGAGAGCTCCGACCCCTCTGTGGTAAGCGTCTCCGCTGTTCAGGCTGGCGATAGCGTGAGCTACTACCTGCGTGCCAACAAGGCCGGCAAGGCAAAGATCACGGTGGCGTCGGTACTCGACCCCTCCAAGACCGCATCCTATGAGGCCGAGGTCAAGGCTGGTGTCGATACCTCTGCGCTCGTGGCAGCGCTTTCCAAGGCCGCGGGCTACAGCGAGTCCGTCTACACCAAGGATTCCTATGCAGCTCTCACCACTGCGGTCGAGGCGGCTCGGAAGCTCCTCGACAGCGGCCAGGGCAGTTATAGCAAGAAGGATGTCGCAGACGCCACTGCCAAGATCGAGAAGGCAATCGACGGCCTCAAGATGCGCCCTGTCGATGAGAAGATCCTCATCAACACGCCCGAGAACCGCAAGAACGTCAAGGTGGCCGACTTCTCGAGTGAGGCCGACTACGAGGGCAGCAACGCCGTCAACGCTCTCGACGGCGACGAGCGGACGCTTTGGCACAGCGACTGGGCCCATGGGACCGGTATGCCCCAGTATCTGAGTGTCGACCTGGGCCGCGACTACGATCTCACCGACGTTACATTCCTGCCGCGCCAGGACGGCGGCACTAACGGCGATATCTTCGAGGCCGAGATACTGGTCTCCGACACTGCCGACGGTTATGAGATGGGCACCGCCGCGTCGATGGGTACGTTCGCCTTCGACAACGACGGCCGCGTGCTCACCGACCGTGGCGACTGGAAGCAGATGAGCTTTGGCGCCGCGCGCGGTCGCTACGTGACCGTCAAGGTGATTCACGCCGGCGGTGGCGACGTTGATGCCTGCTGCAGCATGGCGGAGCTCAAGTTCTACGGTACGGCCGTCCCCGATCCGGTGGCGAAGGATGATCTCGCTACCGCGATCGAAAAGGTTGATGCCGAGGTTGCTGCCGGCGACCTCAAGGCCGGTGACTACACCGAGGCCTCCTGGACGGCGCTCGAGAACGCCCTGGCGAGCGCCCGCGCCATCTTGAGCGATGAGGACGCCACGCAGGACGAGGTCGACCAGGCGCTCAGGGCGCTCGAGAGCGCCCGCGGCGCGCTCGAGAAGACCCCGGTGGTCCCGGTCGAGAATCCGACTAAGAAGCAGCTCAAGGCCCTGGTCAAGCAGGCGAAGGAGACTGACACCAGGGGCAAGACGGACGAGTCTGTCAAGGCCCTGACGGATGCCATTACCTACGCCGAGGACATCTTGGGTGATGAGAATGCTTCGGACACCCAGCTCCAGGCGGCCTATGACCAGCTCAAGCTGGCCATTGAGAGCCTCAGGGATGCCGACTCCGGCAACCAGGGCGGCTCGGGCAACCAGGGTTCCGGCAATGGCTCGAACGGCGGCAACCAGGCGGGCAAGCCCGCAGGCGACAAGGCCCAGGGCAGCAAGAAGAACGGTTCGGCGATCCCCAATACCGGCGACCAGACGGCGGCGACCGTCGTGACCGTCGGTGGTCTCGGCGCCATCATCGCCGCGATCGGCGCTTTCTTCCATCGTCGCAGCAAGGCCAAGTAGCCCCAGCAACAGCTAAGCAAGCGTGCCCGCCGTCCCACCCAAGGACGGTGGGCATGCTTTTTGAATGTAGGCGGAAAGCTCCGACCCTTCGGCCTTAATCTCGCAAAGCATTCCGTCTCTCACCGAACACATCGGCATCGGTGGCTATACTTGAATTATTTGCAGTTAAGGGTCGCGGATTCGCTGCGTCACCGCTCTCAACAGGAGGTCTATGTTTATGGCAGATCAAAAGCCGGTTGTCGGGATCATCATGGGTTCCAAGTCCGATCTGGGCGTTATGGAAGGCTGCACCGCCGAGCTCGAGGCACTGGGTGTGCCCTATGAGCTCGTGATCGCGAGCGCACACCGCACGCCGGCGAAGGTCCACGAGTGGGCTTCGACTGCCGCCGATCGCGGCATCAAGGTGATTATCGCCGCCGCCGGCAAGGCCGCTCACCTGGGTGGTGTCGTGGCTGCCTTTACGCCGCTGCCGGTTATCGGCGTGCCTATGAAGACGAGTGACCTGGGCGGTATGGACTCTTTGCTGTCGATGGTGCAGATGCCCTCCGGCGTGCCCGTGGCCTGCGTTGCCATCAACGGCGCCAAGAACGCTGCCATTTACGCCACGCAGATTCTGGGCGCATGCGACCCCGAGTACCGCAAGGTTATCGAGAAGATGAAGCAGGAGATGGCTGACGCCTAAGCGTTCCGCCGTTTCGCCGCAGTATAAGGAGAGCCATGTCCGATTATCAGGGAAAACGATTCAAGGCTTCTCAGATTCCCGATCCGTCGAAGCCGGGTGCCGCCCATGCGGCGCAGCAGGGTCGGACATCCTCTCCTCAGCAGCCGCGCGCGCCGCGCCCCGTGACACCGGCGACGTATCGTCGACAGGACGCGCCGGCCGCATATCGTCCTTCGTCTTATAGCTCCGCTAAGAAGCCGCCCCGGTCTTCATCGCATGCCGCGCCGTCGGATTACACCGAGCCGCCGCGCAAAAAGCGCCGCTCCATTATTCCCATTCTGCTCATCATCATCGGTATCGGCCTGATTGTCGCCGCCGCCGCTATCTTTATTAATGCCCAGATTGGCTATAAGCAGGCGAGCGATTCGTATCAGAAAATCGAGAAGCAATATGTAAGCGATAAGGACGCCAGCGGCGTGCCGATTATCGACTTTGATGCGCTTGCTCAGACGAACCCCGAGATTGTGGGTTGGATTTACGTGCCGGGAACCAATATCAACTATCCCGTGGTGCAGACCAACAACAACTCCAAATACCTCAACACGCTGTTCGACGGAACGGCTAACGCGTCCGGTGCCATTTTCCTGGATAGCGATGACACCGCGCCGGGAATGGTCGACCAGCAGACCACGATCTACGGCCACCATATGAACGACGGATCGATGTTCAACGTGATTTCGGACACCACTGATCAGGCGACGTTCGATAGCATCGAGTTTGTGTACTACATCACGCGCGATGCGACGTATAAGCTGCGTCCGCTGGCGACCAAGGTGGTCGAGGACACGTATGCCAAGGCGCGCACGACCAATTTTGAGGGCGACGACGGACTCAAGAACTACCTGTCCGAGATGCTCGACGGCGCTTCTGCCGTGGCGAGTGATGCTACCGATCGTGCCGCTTCGGCAACGAAGGTTGTAACGCTTGTGACCTGTCGTTCGCTGTCGCTGAGCAACACACGCGCCGTCATGGTGCTCACGCCGGTCGAGGAATAAGTTGTTCGAGAGTAGCTAAAAAGGCCCCGTCCCAAATTGGCTACTCGACGACGGTAAGGGAGAAATGATGCTCGAGAGTGGCAAATTGATGCCTTCGATTGATGCTTGGCTGCGCGAGGCCAAGGCCGATGCTTCGGCGGCAGGCTGTGGGATGTATCTGACGCATAACGGTGTGGTGCGCGCGACGCCCAAGGCCGAGGTGCGCGGAGTCGAGACCGATGGCGTGGCGCCAGGCCACAGGGTGGGCGGCATGGCCTTTGACTACGACGCCGAAAAGGTACGGTCTGCTATCGAGGCCACGCGCGCGATGCCGGGTATCGGCTATGTGCGTGTGTGGCTGGCAAGCGGCGAGCTTGCCGTAGGTGACGACATCATGCTCGTGCTTATCGGCGGGGACATTCGCCCGCACGTGGTCGATGCACTGCAGGCGCTCGTTGGCACCATCAAGAACGAATGCGTGAGTGAGGTCGAGCGCGAGGCGTAGAGGCTTGCGTCGATAGAAGTATCGTTTATAAAAATGCCCACCGGTACGTGTGATACCGGCGGGCATTTTGCGTTTTGGGCGCGGTGAGCGCTACACGCGCGTCGCATCCTTGGGGCTCATGGTCATGCTCTGGAAGCGGTTTTCCATGTACTCGTTATCGAAGTGCTCTCCGTAGAACTGTGCGACGGGAATGTCCGGCTCCGTGCCGTTAACGCGCTGGTACCAGTAGTCGAGCGACTGCAGCGTCATGACGCCGTCGACCAGCATGATAACGGTAAAGATGACGGTGGCCGAGTAGCGGCTCTTCCAGGGGATCTTGTTGATAAGCTTAAGCAGCCTCGGCAGCAGCAGCTTGATCCAGATGAGGCCGCCCAGGCCCCACAGGCAGGCGAAGCCCGTGCAGGTGCGTCCGCCCGTGAGGACCACGAGCGGATCGGGCAAACCGAACAGCGTTATGTGCGAGTAGCTCCACGAGACCACGCCAAACGCGGTCTGCATAAACCAGCCCACGAACACCTCAAAGCTGGCGCCGAGCAGGGCGCTCACCAGGAAAATGATGATGGGGTTCTTTTTGTAGAAGCGGTTAAGCACCATGGTCATGAGCACGGCGCCAAATCCGTAGATGGGACTGAAGGGACCAAACAGCATGCCGGCGCGGTTCTGGTAGACGCCCGGGTCGCCGACCGTCATGTGCCAGATGTCCTCGGCGATCAGGCCGAGCACGCAGCAGACAAAGAATACCCAGAACAGGTTGAAGTAGTTGAGCTTGATGTAGCCTTCGCCGGTTTCATCGCGCCCGAGCATGCCCTCGGCGGCGGCGTCGCGGTCGAGCATCTCCTGCAGGCGGCGCTGCAGTTCGCGCTCCTGACGAAGCGTGGGGTCGACGGTTGCCGAAAGTGCGACGAGGATGCCGAGCTGGATCGCGGGACGCAGCAGGAAGGGCCCGATGCCCTGGAGCATCACGTCGACCAAAAGCTCGACGACGGTGAATGCAATAAGGATGTAGGACAGGCGGGCGGCGTTGCGGCGCTGGTTTTTGATAAGGTCCAGACCAAAGATGATTAGGATGACGGCACTTGCTGCAGAGAGCATGATGCCGGCGACGATAAGGCCGACTGCGACGAGCGTGTTGTCGCCGAGCTTTTCGGTGGCGTTGCCGTTAACAAGTGCCGTGATGACCTGCCACATAAAGGCAGCGACCGACGGGAGCGTGCCCACGCCGGAAAGGATGCACAGGACAGCGTACACCTTAATGATGAGGGGGATCTTCTTGACCTCCGTGGCGCTGGGGACGCTGGGGTCGAGTTCGTTTCGATCCATACAGAACCTTTCTCGCTTTGTTGTAGGTTATAAGGATACGCCGCCGACCTGCCAAAAGACAGGACGAACGTCCCAATTGCAACAATGTAAGCCCTAACGGCGGGCGAGACGCGCCGCAACGGAAGCATGCGGGATCGTCGGTCCCGAGGCGATTGCCCAATAAAATGTTTGGCTGCAAAACGGATTATAAGCTCGGTGGGCTTTTAAAAAGCGCTGCTCATGCGCTGAGGAGCACGTCGCGCCGTGCGTATAATAAGGCGGGTAACGCCAAAAAAACGAGGCTCTGAGGGGATACCATGTCTCAAGAAACCATCCGCGCGGCCGAGCGTGCCGCGGGACAGGTGAACACCATGTCGACGTATGATCCGGACTCCGACCAGCTGCATGAGGAATGTGGCATTTTCGGCGTATGGGCGCCCGATCGCGACGTGGCTCGACTGACGTACTTTGGCCTGCGTGCACTGCAGCACCGTGGCCAGGAATCGGCGGGAATCGCCGTGGGTGACGGCGGCACGGTTATGGTCCGCAAGGATCTGGGCCTGCTCGACCGCGTGTTCTCCAATGCCGACCTGTCGACGCTCTCCGGCCAGCTGGCCGTGGGTCATGTGCGCTACGGCACCGCCGGCGCCAAGAGCTGGGAAGCCTCTCAGCCGCACCTCTCTACCATCAACAGCGTCATTATCGCGCTTGCTCACAACGGCACCCTCGTCAACACCGACGAGCTGCGCCGCCAGCTGATCGAGCTGGGCGTGCCATTCCTCTCCAATTCGGATTCCGAGGTCGCGACCAAACTCATCGGCTACTTTACCCAGCGTACGGGCCATCTGCGCGAGGGCATTCGCAAGACCATGGAGCTCGTGCGCGGCGGCTACGCCATGACGCTCATCAACGAGCAAGCGCTCTACGCATTCCGCGATCCACACGGCATTCGCCCGCTCGTGCTGGGCAAGCTGGTGGACGAGGGTCTGGACCAGGCCGATGCCGCAGCCGTTTCGCAGCTGCCGTCGCAGGACGGCGCCGCGACGGTCGACTCCGCCGTCCGTGTCACGCGCGCCGGCGGCTGGGTCGTTGCTTCCGAGACCTGCGCACTCGACATCGTGGGTGCCGAGTACGTCCGTGACGTCCGTCCCGGCGAGATCTTGCGCATCAGCGCCGAGGGTCTGGTATCCGAGCAGGGCGTGCCTGCAGCCGAAGAGCCTGCCAACTGCATCTTTGAGCAGGTCTACTTTGCCCGCCCCGACTCCATCATGAACGGCAAGAGCGTCTATGCCTGCCGTTACGACATGGGTCGTCAGCTGGCACATGAGGAGCCCGTCGAGGCCGACCTGGTCATCGGCGTGCCCGACTCCGGCCTGCCGCCCGCGGAGGGGTATTCGCACGAGAGCGGTATTCCCTTTGGCGAGGGCCTTATCAAGAACCGCTACGTGGGCCGTACGTTTATCGAGCCTACGCAGGAGTTGCGCGCCATGGGCGTGCGTATGAAACTCAACCCGCTGCGCGACAATATCGAGGGCAAGCGCCTGGTCGTCATCGACGACTCCATCGTGCGCGGCACCACCATGGTGCAGCTCGTCAAGATGCTGCGCAACGCCGGCGCCAAGGAGATTCACATCCGCATCAACTCGCCCGAGGTCATTTGGCCGTGCTTCTACGGTATCGATACCGACGTGCAGTCGCAGCTTATCAGCGCCAACAAGACGGTCGACGAGATTTGCGAGTATATCGGCGCCGATTCGTTGGCCTTCCTTTCGGTCGAGGGCCTGCTTAAGGTCATGCCCAAGGGCGGCTACTGCGACGCGTGCTTTACCGGCCGCTATCCCGTGGCGATTCCCGAGAGCTTTGGCCGCGACAAGTTTATGGAGGGCTTTAAGCCCCGCAACCTGGACAAGCCGCTGTACTTTGACGACGACGCCGTGGTCGAGAAATACGACGACCGCAGCTGGGAAGAGGAGCACGGCGAGGCCTAAAACCTGCCATATGGGGACAGGTATATTTTGGTAGGTTTTACCTGCTGTTTTGTTGATATGACGGCGGGTGCTGTTATGGCACACGCCGAAATGAACGCAATTATGAGCACCGTTTGGCGCCCGCGCGGCGCGACGGTAGTGGGAGAGGAAGGCTCAGATGAGCGACAGCAAGCATGTGACGTACGAGGACGCCGGCGTCGATACCGCCGAGGGCGGTCGCGCCGTCGACGCGATTAAGCAGATGGTCAAGGACACCAATCGTCCCGAAGTTATCGGCGGCATCGGCGGCTTCGGTGGCCTGTTCTCGGCCGCCGCGCTTAAGGATATGGAAGACCCGATCCTGATCAGCGGTACCGACGGCGTGGGCACCAAGCTCGTGCTCGCCCAGATCATGGACCGTCACGAGACGGTGGGCCAGGATCTGGTCGCTATGTGCGTCAACGATATTCTGGCTTCGGGCGCCGAGCCGCTGTTCTTCCTGGACTACGTTGCCATCGGTCACATCGAGGCCGAGCACATGGCAAAGATCATCAAGGGTGTGGCCGACGGCTGCAAGCTCGCGGGCTGCGCGCTCGTGGGCGGTGAGATGGCCGAGCACCCGGGCGTCATGGCCCCCGCTGATTACGACCTCGCCGGCTTTACCGTGGGCGTCGTCGACCGTCCCAAGATGCTCGATCCCGCAAACGTCCGCCCGGGCGATGTGATCCTGGGCCTGCCTTCCACCGGCGTGCACTCCAACGGCTACTCGCTCGTGCGCAAGGTCATTGGCGTCGACGGCATCAAGCCGGGCACGCCCGAGGCCGCCGCTAAGGCCGAGGAGCTGAGCCGTCCGCTCGAGGAGCTCGGCGGTGCATCGCTGGCAGACGCTCTGTTGGCCCCCACGCGCATCTACGTCAAGCCGGTTCTTGAGCTGCTCCGCGGCGGCGCTCCGGTGCACGCCATCGCCCACATCACTGGCGGCGGTATTACCGAGAACCTCAACCGCGCACTCGCCGACGACGTCGACGCCGTGGTCACCCGCAACGGCGCCGAGATGGGTTGGGACGTTCCGCCCGTCATCACCTACGTGTCGCGCCAGGCCGAGCTTGCGCCTAACGAGGCATGCAAGACCTTCAACATGGGCGTTGGCCTGTGCCTGATCGTCGCCCCCGAGGACGAGGCTGCCGTGACCGAGGCCCTGGTCGCGCTGGGCGAGAAACCGTTCCGCGTGGGCGAGTGCGTCGAGGGTTCCGGTAAGGTCGTGTACTCCGATGAGCGCTAACGATCAGATGGCTGCTAGTGAGGGCCTGGGCTTTGTGCCCTACACCCGTCCGACCGGCACCGATACGGCCGAGCCGCTCAAGATCGGTGTGCTCATCAGCGGTTCGGGTACCAACCTACAGGCGCTGATCGATCTGATCGCCGCCGGCAAGCTCAACGCTTCGATTGAGCTTGTGGTGTCGAGCCGTCCTTCGGCCAAGGGCCTGCAGCGCGCTGAGCGCGCGGGCGTCCAGACGCTCACGCTGTCCAAGGATGTCTACGCCGATCCTATTGCCGCCGACGAGATCATCGCGCACGAGCTTCTCGAGCGCGACTGCGAGTATGTGGTCATGGCCGGCTACATGCGCATGGTGCACATGCCTCTGTTGGCGGCTTTTCCCAACCGCGTGGTCAACTTGCATCCGGCGCTGCTGCCGAGCTTTACCGGTGCGCATGCGATTGACGATGCCTTTGCGCGCGGCGTCAAGGTAACTGGCGTGACCGTGCATTTTGCCAACGAGGTCTACGACAACGGTCCCATCATCGCCCAGCGTGCGCTGGCTGTCGAGGAGGGCTGGGATGTCGACACGCTCGAGGAGCACATCCACGCGATTGAGCACGTGCTGTATCCCGAGGTCGTGCAAATGCTCGCCGACGGCCGCGTCCACGTGCTGGAGAGCGGCAAGGTCGCAATTGATGCGCCCCGCGGCTAGCGGCGCACAGTACAATTTAGTTGAGTGGTCAGGGTGGTCATTGGCGCCAAGGCGCGCGTGACCACCTTTTGTTTTGGGTGGTCATCGGGGACGTTCCTGAATGACTAGGTGAGAGAGGTGAGCGCATGGCGGATAACGAAGCGCTGTTTACGCCTGAGCTGGTGTTTTTTGATTGGGAGTGTGCAACGCCGGATGAGGTGTTTGCGCGCCTCGAGGGTGAGCTTGCCCCGCGCGGCTACATTGCCGACGGTTGGCTCGACGCCGTCCGCACGCGCGAGGATGCCTATCCCACGGGTCTTGCCATGCCGGCGACAAACATTGCCATTCCGCATACCGATCCGGGGTTTGTGGCCAAGCCCTATATCGCGGTGGTGAAGCCCGCCGCGCCCGTGACATTTAACGCTATGGCTGGCATGGGCGCTCCGGTGCCGGCGCAGATCGTCATCAATCTGGGCATCGCCGAACCGGGCGGCCAGGTCGAGGCCCTGCAGGCGCTCATGAACATCTTTATGAACGCCGATGCCGCAGCCGACGTGCTCGGTCAGACCACGTCCCAGGGTATGGTCGATGCCATCCGCCGCCACTTCTAAGGTGGGGCTAAGCCGGCACTTGGGGACTGTCCCTAACTGCCGGCAGAA
The DNA here is from genome assembly GCA_958407445.1 of uncultured Collinsella sp. Taxonomy (GTDB): domain Bacteria; phylum Actinomycetota; class Coriobacteriia; order Coriobacteriales; family Coriobacteriaceae; genus Collinsella. Next base: position 6,103 of record CATYIU010000030.1, on the reverse strand, counting down.
AAGGAACGTCCCTAACTGCCGGCTGCCAGAGCTGTCCCCTTTGCACCAAAATGGTGCAGATTAACCTGTCCCCAATGCACCAAGCGTGCCGCGGGGGCTGCGTTGTGACACAATGGCGTTTGTTCGATTCGTTATGCGAAAGGCCAACTATGGCAAATAAGAAAAAGAACCCCGCACCCGAGCCGACGCCCGAGCAGCAGGCTCGCGCCGCCTCCAGCTCTCGCAAGAAGCAGCGCAAGACCCGCGTGTCCAAGACCGTCAAGATCGTTCTGGTGGTCATCGGCGTGCTGGCAATGCTGCTTTCCGTCTCGGCCATGGCGTGCTCCGGCCTGATGTCGCAGGCAGAGGATACCTCGGGCTACAAGCTTACCGGCGGTGTGGCTGCCACTATCAACGGCACCAACCTCACCGAGGACACCGTGACCAAGCAGATCATGAGCATGCGCACGTCCTACGGCTACACCAAGGACAAGGACTGGGCGCAGTATCTGGTCGACAACGACCTCACGCCCAAGAAGTACCGCAAGCAACTCATCGACTCCTACACGCAGCAGATTCTGCTTCAACAGGCACAGAAAGAGAACGGCGTGACGGTGTCGGACGAGGAGGTCGAGAAGGCCTGGAAGGACGCGTGCAAGAGCGCGGGCGGTGCCAAGACCTTTAAGAAGACCCTTAAGACCTACGGCTACACCGAGGACACCTACAAGGACTCGCTCAAGGAGAGCCTGGCGCAGCAAAAGCTTAAGGATGCCGTCGCGCCCACGAGCAAGCCCAAGGACAGCGAGATTGTCGATTACATCAACGAAAACCTGTCCAGCTACAACGACGCCCGCCGCTCGTCGAACATCCTGATCAAGGTTGATTCCGACGCTTCCGACGAGGACAAGGCTGCCGCCAAGGCCAAGGCGCAGGAGTGCCTGGACAAGATCAACTCCGGTGAGCTGAGCTTTGAGGACGCCGTTGAGCAGTACTCCGAGGACACCGGTTCCAAGGAGAAGAAGGGCGATGTGGGCTGGGATAAGCTCACCACCTTTGTCGACAGCTACCAGACGGCGCTCGAGGGGCTCAACAAGGGCGACGTGAGCGAAGTCGTCGAGTCGACCTATGGTTACCACATCATCAAGTGCACTGACTACTTCCATGTCGATAATCAGGTTGATGACATCAACCAGGTGCCCAAGGCCATCAAAAAGTACGTCTCCAACGTGGTGAAGACGCAGGCGGCCAGCACTGCATATAGCGAGTGGCTTGAGCAGTACAAGAAGGACGCCGACATCACCGTCAACCCCATGCCCAAGGACGTACCCTACAACGTGAGCCTGAAGGGTGTCACCAAGAGCTCGACCGACAATTCGTCGACGACTGAGTAATCATGGGGCGGTGCTCGCGCGAGTGTCGCCCGCACTATTGAGGAGGATTTGCAGATGACCAACGAAGAGCTGCAGCAGGAAATGATCGCCGCCATGAAGGCCAAGGACAAGGTTCGCCTGTCCATCATTCGCCAGGTTAAGGCCGAGGTGAAGAACATCGAGGTCAACGAGCGCCGCGATGTGACCGAGGAAGACGTCAACAGCATGATCAAGCGTCTGATCAAGCAGACGAGCGAGACGCTGGAGATGTCCATCAAGGCCGGCACCGACCAGGAGCGTACCGACAACCTGACCGAGCAGGTCAAGATTCTGGAGAGCCTGCTGCCCGCGCAGGTTTCGGGCGAGGAGCTCGAGGCTCTGATCGAGCAGGTCATCGCCGAGCTGGGCGCCACGTCCAAGAAGCAGATGGGCCAGGTCATGGGCGCTCTGGGCAAGGCCACCGGTGGCAACTTCGACAAGCCGGCCGCGGCAAAGATCGTTGGAGCCAAACTCGCGTAATTTGTTATGCGGTTTTACCAAACCGCATAACGGCTCGACGCTGCAAACCCGTACACACGGCAATCTGACGTTCAATTTCAAGGGCGCGACCATAAGGTCTGCGCCCTTTCATTTCACGTCACCTTGCTCGCGTGTACGGGTTTTCGCTGACTTATGCTCAACAAGGGCGGTTGAGCGCTCATTGGGGACAGACTTAAATGAGTGCCCACTTCCCGGGTACTCATTTAAGTCTGTCCCCAATGAGTGGGTGGAAGATTGCGGGTTCTTTACGGGAATGTAGTGTGGGCTGCGGAAACGTGGTTCTTTCCGTACAATAGTTCAACTCGTGTAAACGCAGGGAAGGGACATTCATGGCAGACATGATCGAGATCAAGCATCTCAACAAGTACTTTGGCGACCTGCATGTGCTCAAAGATATCAACCTCACCGTCAAGCGCGGCGAGAAGCTCGTAATGATCGGGCCTTCCGGCTCGGGTAAGTCGACGCTCATCCGTTGCGTCGATTATCTGGAGGAGCCCACGTCGGGCGAGGTCATCATCGACGGTACGCCGCTTACCAAAAAGAACCACCTGGAGATGGCTCGCAAGTATAGTTCCATGGTGTTTCAGCAGTTCAACCTGTATCCCAACATGACGGTGCTCGGCAACCTGACGCTCGCGCCCATCAAGCTGCAAAAGAAGAGCAAGGAGGAGGCGACCGAGATCGCCATCGCCGCACTCAAGCGCGTCGGCATGGCGCATAAGGCCGGCGAGTATCCGCAGAATCTCTCGGGTGGTCAGCAGCAGCGCATCGCCATCGCCCGTGCCCTGTGCACCAAGCAGCCCATCATCCTGTTTGACGAGCCGACTTCGGCGCTCGACCCCGAGATGGTCCAGGAGGTTCTGGACGTTATGATTGAGCTCGCGCAGGAGGACATCACCATGATCTGCGTGACGCACGAGATGGGCTTTGCGCGCCAGGTGGCCGACCGCGTCATCTTTATGGAGGACGGCCGCATTCTGGAGGAGGGCACGCCCGAGCACTTCTTCGATAACCCCGAGAACCCGCGCTGCCGCGAGTTCCTGTCCAAGATTCTGCACTAGGCGCGGTGATGGACATGACGGATATGACGAGGGCGGCCGTGTCGCGCCGTCACTTTTTGCAGCTGGCGGGCGCCGGCATGCTTGCGCTGACGGGGACCGCGCTTACCGGTTGCGGCAACTCCACCAGCGGCGAGGGCTCCGACAAGGGGTCCAAGCTTGCGGCCATTAAGTCGCGTGGACATCTGAATGCCGGCGTCAAGAAGGACGTTCCCGGCTATGGCTATTACGACACCGCCAAGGGCCGCTTTGAGGGCATGGAAGTCGATTTGTGCTACCAGATCGCCGCTGCCGTCTTTGGCGTGAGCTACAAGGAGGCCCGCGCCCAGGAGCTTGTCGAGTTTACCGACGTAACGCCCAAGACGCGCGGCCCGCTGATCGATAACGGCCAACTCGACGTGGTCGCGGCGACCTACACCATCACCGACGAGCGCAAGAAGAGCTGGGATTTCTCGACGCCGTACCGCACCGACTACGTGGGACTCATGGTCAAGAAGCGTTCGGGCTTTACCTCGATTGAGGACTTGGACGGCAAGGTCATTGGCGTGAGCCAGGGTGCCACCACGCAGGGCCTGATCGAGCAGATGATCAAGGACAACGGCTTTAGCTGTAAGCCCGAGTTTAGGGCCTTTAGCGGCTATCCCATCATCAAGAGTTCCCTCGACGCCGGCAATATCGACGTCTTTGCCATGGACCGCTCCACGCTGGCCGGCTACATGAACGAGACCGTTGAGCTGCTGCAGCCCGAGGTCAAGTTTGGCGAGCAGGGCTACGGCGTGGCGACCAAGAAGGGCTGCGACCTTTCGGCCGTGGTCGATCAGGTGATTTGCGATCGCCTGGCCGACGGCTGGCTCGACCAAGAGGTCAAGACCTGGGGTCTTGTATAGGCGCATCGTCCAAGGAAGGAATCAAATGCTCGAAGGATTATTTGACGCCGACCGTTGGTCGACGACATTTCAAAACATGGGGCCCTTCTGGGAGGGCTTTGGCGTGACGCTACAGGTGGTCGTTGCCGGTCTGCTGCTGTCGCTGGTGCTGGGCACGCTGCTGGGCGTGTTCTCCACCACCCGTTCGCGCGTGCTGCGCGCCATAAGCCGCGTGTACGTGGAGTTTTACCAGAACACCCCGTTGCCCGTGCAGGTGCTCTTTATGTACATGGCCGGTCCGCAGTTTTTGCAAGCCATAACCGGTGCCGACCAGCCGGTGCGCATCGCGCCGTTCGTGCTGGGCTTCTTGGGTGTGGGCCTGTATCACGCGGCCTACATTTCGGAGGTCATCCGCACTGGTATCGAGGCGGTTCCGCGCGGTCAGATGGAGGCGGCCCAGAGCCAGGGCTTCACCCGAGCGCAGGCGTACTGGTACATCGTGCTGCCCCAGACGTTCAAGATCATTCTGCCGCCGCTGTGTAACCAGGCGCTCAACCTGGTCAAGAACACGTCGGTGCTGGCGCTTGTGGCCGGCGGCGACCTTATGTACCGTTCCGACAACTTTGTGAGCCTGTACGGTTACCTGCAGGGATACATCGTCTGCTGCCTAATGTACTTCATCATCTGCTTTCCGCTCGCCATGCTGGTGCAGTGGCTCGAGCGTCGCTCCAAGGAGCGTCCGCACGGCGTGAGCCTGGCCGAGCTGGGGCTCGACAACGTAGAGGAGGCCTAGCGCATGGAAATCTTCAACGCGACCAACCTGCTCTACATTTGGGGCGGCTTTGTTAAGACCATCGAGATCTCGGCGCTGTCGATCTTTTTCTCGCTCATCTTTGGCACGGTGCTGGCGCTCGTTAAAAGCTATGCGCCCCGCCCGTTCCGTATTTTGGTGAGCGCCTATATCGAGCTGTTCCGCTGCACGCCGAACCTGCTGTGGATCCTGTTTATCTACTTTACGGTGCAGGGCTTGGACATTGTGATCTCGACCATCGCCTTTACGCTGTTTACCAGCGCCGTTATGGCCGAGATTGTGCGCGGCGGCCTCAACTCGATTCCGCGCGGCCAGTTTGAGGCGGCGCAGAGCCAGGGTTTTGGCTTCTTTGCCACCATGCGCTACATCATTCTGCCGCAGACGTTTAAGACGATCATTCCGGCGCTGTTTAGCCAGTGCACGACCGTCATCAAGGACAGCTCGTATCTTTCGGGTATTAACGTGGCCGAGCTCATGTACACGGCAAACGTCGTGATGGCCCATGCGATCGACCTGTCGCAGGTGCTTATGCTCTACGGCCTGGTGTTTGCGATGTACTTTGTGCTCAACTTTGGTATCTCGCTGCTGGTCCGAGCATATCAGCGCCGCATCGTAGCCGCATAGTCCTGCTTCCCCAAGCGCGGCACCTTGCCCCTCAATCGTCGCTTGCGTACATTTAGTACGCGGCGCTCCTCTTTCGGGGCAATCTTCCGCACTTGGGAAACCAGGACGGTCGTAAGTGACAAAATGGGAATCAGGAATCGCCTATTTCTCATTTGTTAGAAAGGAATCGCGATGAGCGATCTGGAGAATAAGAAGAATCCTGTGGTCATTACCATCGCGCGCGACTTTGGCGCCGAGGGCCACGAGATTGGTCGCATGCTTGCCGACGAGTTGGGGATTCCGCTGTATGACAACGAGCTGCTGGTGCGTGCGTCGCTGCGCGCGGGCGAGTCGCTCGATAAGATGGCCGCCTATGATGAGCGCCTGGCCGTGGAGAACATGGCGTTTCTGCCCGACCGCTACGATGCGCGTTCGTACTCGGACAAGTTGTTCCAAAAGATGAGCCAGGTGATTTTGGACTTGGGCGAGACCGAGAGCTGCATTATCGAAGGCCGTCTGTCCGACTACCTGCTGCGTAACAACCCCAATCACATTGCCGTATTGGTGACCGCTCCCTTTGAGGACCGCGTCGAGATCGTACGCAAGAAGCGTGGCCTCAACAAAAAGAAGGGCGCCAAGCTGGTCAAACAGCAGCAGAAGGCGCGCGAGGCGTTCTATAAGCGCTACAGCGCCGGCAAGTGGAAGATGACGAGCGGCAAGGACATCGTCGTCAACCGCGCCAAGCTGGGCCGCGAAGGCTGCAAAGACGTTATCGCCGCTGCCTACCGCTACAAAGTAGCGCAGCTCGAAGACTAACCGACCAAAACCACCACAAAGGTGCCTGTGAACTGCCTCCCATTTCTTGGACATCGGGAA